>JAFIGF010000186.1 GCA_020831535.1 Opitutales bacterium
TCCAGCTCGATCCCACTCCCATCCGGCACCTCCACCAACACATGGAAGTGATTGCCCATCAAGCAATAGGTCAAAACCTTCACCCCACAAAACCCCGCCACCTTAAACAGCATCCGCCGCATCACCTCCTTCTCCTCCTCCGAAAAAAAGATCTCCCCATTCACCGTCCGCGACATCACATGGTACAATGCCCGCTGGCCTTTAATCTTTAATCGTTCCTTGCGCATACCCCCACAAAAACCAAAAATCCGTCAAGAGTCAAGGGTCAATCCCGTAAATTCTTCATTGGAATATGGACAGAGAGAGTATGGTTGTGTAGGGTTCACCTTATGAATCCTAATGAAGTTTCTGAGGCGATTGATATGGTGGCGGAAGCTCGGGAAAAGTTGTTTTCCGAGATTCACCGGACGGTAATTGGGCAGGATGAGGTGATCGAGGAGATCATCATCTCCATTTTGGCCCGGGGGCATGTGTTGCTGGAAGGGGTCCCGGGATTGGGCAAGACTTTGTTGGTCAAATCGATTGCGCGGCTTTTTTCGCTGGATTTCAAACGCATTCAGTTCACTCCGGACTTGATGCCGGCGGATGTGTTCGGGACGGAAGTGGTGGAAGAGGACGCCTCCACGGGAAAAAGGAATTTCCGTTTTGTGAAAGGGCCGGTTTTTACAAATATCTTGCTGGCCGACGAAATCAACCGGACCCCACCTAAAACTCAAAGCGCCCTTCTCGAAGCGATGGGAGAGGGTCATGTGACCGCGGCCGGACAAACGCATACCCTGGAACCGCCCTTTTTTGTTTTGGCCACCCAGAACCCAATCGAACTGGAAGGCACCTATCCCCTCCCCGAGGCGCAGCTAGATCGATTTTTGCTCAATTCGGTGATGGGTTACCTCTCCACCCAAGACGAGGAGGATATGGTCGCGGCAACAACCGCACCCCCCAAAGCCCAACCTGAAGCCGCCTTCACCCAGGAAGAAGTCCTGCGATTACAAAAACTGGTGCTTCAGGTCCCGGTAGCCCGTGAGGTCATAAGCCACGCCGTCGCTCTGGTGACGGCCACCCGGCCGGATAATCCCTACACAATTCCGGCAGTAAAGAAATGGGTCAAATGGGGTGCGGGTTCCCGAGCCTCCCAGGCCTTGGTTTTAGCGGGCAAGGCGAAAGCCCTCTTGGAAGGTCGCTACAATGTATCCAATGAAGATATCGACGCCTTGGCCAAACCGGTACTAAGACACCGCATTATCACAAATTTCCAGGCTGAAGCGGAGAACATTCGCCCTGAGGACATCATCACCGAAGTATTAAAGGATCTTGCTCCGCAGAGTTAATTGGCATGCCGACCCGCCCACCATTGGTTGATCTTCTTTCGCCTGCGACCTTACATAAAGTTGGCAGTCTGGCGATGATTGCCCGCATTGCAGTGATCGGTTTTCTTTCCGGTCTCGACCGAAGCATTTCCCAGGGCCAGGGGGGCGAGTTTCTGCAATACCGGAACTATTATCCCGGAGATGATTTAAAGTATGTGGACTGGAAGGTTTTTGCCAAAAGGGAGAAATTCTACACGAAGGTGTACCGCGAGGAGACCAACATGGACCTGCTTATTGTCGCCGATGCTTCCGGCTCAATGGATTACCAGGGAACCACCGCTCCCTGCGGAAAATGGCGTTATGCCTCTATGCTGGCAGCCTGCCTAGCCTATCTGGCGACCAAGCAAGGGGACAATGTGGGTCTATATGTCTATCAAGACGAGTTTACCGAAATCATTCCGCCAAACCGGCGAGGGGGAAATCTGGAACGGGTCCTGGCCTCCCTGCAGAGGCAAAAGCCCGGAGGCCCCGCCAATCACCGGGCGGCTTGGCAATCCATTACCAATCGTCTCAAAAACCGGGGAATCATTGTTTTTCTCTCCGATTTTCTGGAAGGTGAAAACATCCTCCCTCCCCTACTGAACCGACTCCCCAACACCCGCCATGATTGCGCGGCCTTTCACATCCTCGATCGTGACGAGATTGAATTTCCCTTTTCCCAATCGACCGAATTTATCAGTCTGGAGGAAAACAGCCGTCTTCGGACCTATCCGGAATATGTCCAAGAAGACTACCAAAAGGGAATGAACGAATTTCTGAAAACCCTGTCGGAAGGATTTCGGAGCAGTCAAACGGAATACCGCTTGCTGAAGACCGACGAAACTCTCGCTCATTTTCTGGCGGCTTATTTACGCCGTCGTGAACGCCTACACTGACCGTAAGGGCTTTTGTAATGCTCACCTTTCAAAATCCGGCTTTTCTTTTCGGACTCCTCCTCTTGGCGGTGCCCATTTTCCTGCATCTCATCCACCGCACCATTTTTCGTCCCCAAAAATTCCCCTCGCTCCGGTTTATCTTGAAAGGAAAATTTCCCTTGGAAAACAAGAGACGTCTGCGCGATATTCTTTTGCTGGCCTGCCGTCTTCTCCTCCTCGCTCTGTTGATCGGCTTTCTGGCGGGCCCGCGCTGGACCCCTCCCGAAGCTTTGGCCGACAGTGCCGCCGACCAGCCGTTACATATTTTCTTTGTCGATGCCTCGGCCAGTATGAGCGGATGGGATCAAATGGAAATCGCCCGCGAAGAGATCCGGCAGCAATTGGCCGACCTTGAGGGGGCTCCGGTTGCACTCTTGGTATCGGCAGACCGACCCTTGGTGGAAATCCCCCCGACCACCGATCACCAATCGATCCTTCGTGCCCTCACCGAGGCGGAAGCGTTTTTGGTCCAGGGGCAACACCGCGAATCCCTCCAACTGGCCTACCGCTGGGCCAATGATTTCCTATCCTCCCCCGGAGCTAATATTCACCTGCATACTGATCGCCAGAACGCTTCCTGGAACCCCAGTGTTTTGCCCGCCGCGCCCTCTGGGCTCGAATGGCATTGGCACCAACCGGTTGAAGAGCCCCGTGCCAACACGGCCATTCTCTCGGTACGTTTGCGCCCAGCTGCCGAAGAGCGCCAGGAGGCCGTCGTTGAGATCCGTCATTTTGGCGAAAGCGAGCGACAAGTCGAAGCGGAATTGCACATCGGGGACCAGACCATTACCCGCAGCCTCAACCTTTTGCCCAACCAGACGACCCGTACCATCATTGAGATTGATCGCCCCACCTCCAACCGGGGACGTCTTTCCCTGGAGGCCGACGATTACCCGGCTGATGACACATATCATTTCTGGGCAGGCCCTACGCCTCCGGTGGAAGTCACTTTACTTGATCGGGAGGGATTACTTCCCTCCGAGGAAGCCTTTTTTCTCGAACGAACGCTGGAGGCTCGCAGTGAAACCCATTGGCAGGAATTCAATCCGAACGTAGTGCAGCCGGAAACATTTTCCAGTGAAAACCCGGAACAACAGGAGGTTATTTTTCTTCTCGGCACCGGCGACCAACTGGATGATTCACAATGGGAACATTTGGAAAGTTTTGTCGCGGAAGGCGGTCTTCTTCTCATCACCACCGGCCAGAATCCGGCCCGGCAAAACAACATTCTGCGGCAGCGGGATCTCTTAAACCTCGAAACCATCGGAGTGGCTTCAGCCACTCCGCGCAGTGGAAACGACACCATCGACTGGATCAATCCGGAAACACCCCTGGGACGTCTTTTTGACGAGGAAGACGCCCGGGCTCTCTTATTGGTCAACCTCTTCCGTCATGCCCGCATTCGAGTTGACCCCGAAGAAGCCACCACCCTGCTCCGCAATCGCGACGAGGAGCCCCTTTTGATTGAAAAGCCCTTCCACGACGGAAGAATTGTTTACAGCGCGATAGGCTTTGATACCTCCTGGAGCGACCTTCCTCTCAGTGGCGCGTTCCTACCGCTCATTCGTGAAATCATGGCCACGAATCTCTCCGAGGATCACGGCATCCAGAGAGTAGCGACCCACCTGGACCGCACCCCTTTGGCCCGCAGTCTTCAACTCACGCCCGACGCCCTGGCCCTGGCCGATCTTTCGCCCGATGAGCCACAAGCTCTGCAAATCGGTGAGCAACCGGTCGAAATCAATGTTCCCCGCGAGGAGAGCGACCCCACCCCAACACCTCTCGACGAGATCGAAGCCGCTCTTATGCCCCGCGGACCTTCCCCTCAGACCGCCGAAAGCGAGGAGGAACATCTCGCGGCGATCTCCATTTCCTGGAGACCTTATCTCCTCTTCCTGGCGGTCGCGTTTTTTCTCATGGAACTCTTTTTTGCCGCCAGCGGCAGACCGACACGCTCCCCCAGCAAAAACAGTTAAAAGGCCTTCACCATGAAAGAACAGACTCTCCTCAGCACCTTAAAGACCCTCCGCCGAAACCGCCAGATTCGTCGGCTGGTACTCCTGATGGGCGGAGCAACCCTTTTCTATGGCGGCAGTCTTCTTCTTCTGGCGGGCCTTGATCAATTTTTCCTGTTTACCGAATGGGCTGCCTTCCTTTCCCGTTCGGTATTGTCGATTGCCGCATTGGCCTTCCTTGTTCTCGGCTTGCTGTATATTCTCCTAACCCGGCCCCGCGATTCCGTCCTGGCATCCGAATGGGAAAAGAAGCACCCCGAATGGAAAAACAGTCTGGTCACGGCGGTGGAGCAGGAAAAACTAGCCCCCGAAGAACGAACCCCGATTGGGGAAGCGCTGATCAGGCGCATGCGAACAAAGGTCGAGGGACTGAATCCTTTGGAGACGATTCCCGCCCGACGTTTGCAAAACAATGTTCTAATCCCCCTGTTGGCGGTTGGCCTTTTATTGACCTGGATCAGCGGGCTGACCGATTTCGCCTACCGGGCCAGTGCCTTTCAGGAGGATTTGCGGGCCGGACAAAACACCGGACTCATGGTAGAGCCAGGCAACCGGGATGTACCCAAAGGGGAGGACCAACGAATCACCGCAACAATCCTGCGAGGCCCCGAGGAAGCAACAATCGAATACCAAGTCGAAGGGCAAAGAGAACGGCAGGAATACACTATGCACCCTTCCCGTGAAGGCGCTCCCCACTTTACCTTTTACGATCTCCGGGAATCAGTCCGGTATCGGGTCAAGACCCCGACGCAAAGATCCCCCTGGTATCAACTCGAAACCTTTATCCCGCCTTCCATTGATGAGATTGACCTCCAGGTTTCCCCTCCCCTGTACACCCAAGTGGAATCTGAGTCTTTCCGTGAATTACGAAACCTCCGCATCCCCGAGGGCAGCACTATCGACCTCGCCATTCAATTGGAAAACGGGGCCGGATTTGACTTGGTTTTGGATGACGGAGAAGAAATCACCAGAAAAACCGCAGAAGCCGGCGACAAGGAGACTCTCTTCGAACTTTCCTTCCGCCCGGATCGTTCCGGGACCTGGTACCTCGAACTGTATGATGAGGAAGACCGCCGCTTACAAACCAGAACCTTCTCCCTTGACCGAACCCCCGACAATCCACCCACCATTGAGGTTCTGCGGCCCGGCGAAGACCGCGAGGCGAAACCGGAGGAGGACATTGTGTTTGCGGCCTCCGCCTCTGATGACTACGGCTTGACCGCCATCACAATGCACCTTTCGGTTTCCGGGTTTGTGCAGGAGAATCTTCCTCTTTTCCGCGACTCGTTCCCCAGTGAAGAGGAGATAGCCGACGGAGCGGACATTCCTCTTTTGGAAACCGACCGGTCAGTCCGCATTGAAATCTCCCCCGAGGCCTTGGAAGCTCAGGACGGAGATGTGATCACCTACTACTTTACCGCCACCGACAACCGGCAGCCGGAGCCCCAAACCTCGCGTAGCGAAGTTTTCTTTATTGAAGTGCGCGATGAACTCGAAGCGCAGGAAGCTGAGGAAGGCATGGATTTCGACGAGGAGGATCTCTTCGATGTCAGGGCCCTGATCGTCGAAATGAAACGGCTCATCCGAGTCAGTTTCCGGTCCATGGATCGCAGTACCGCAGAGCAAGAGGAAGCCTTGCAAGATTTGACCCGCAGCATCGAGGAACTCCGAATTGAAACCAGTCAAATGCGGCAAAAAGCCGTGGATATGGCCGGTGGCGTGGAAGAAGGGATTCATATTATCGATCTTTTCAGTGGAGCCGTTCACCACATGCGGGCGGCCGGAGATTTTCTCGAGCAAGCGCTTATCCGTGAGTCTCTTCCCGACCAGGAACAGGCCCTGGCCCATCTCGTCCGTATCGAAACCGAAATGACCGAGCAAATGATGGAGTCCGAGGAAGGGGAAGGCGAAGGCGAGTCCGAAGCCGATCCATCCGAAGAAGCGGAAGACGGCGAGGGCGAAGGAGAAGGAGAGGAAGATTCGCGGCAACTTCAGGAATTGCTGCAAAGAACCCAACGCCTGGCCGATGACCAAGGTGCCCAAAACACCCGGGCCCGTCGCTCCGCCGACCGCGAAATCGATGACGACCGGCGCCGCGAATTGAGCCGCCAGCAAGACGAACTTTCCAGTGAGGCCAATGCCATTGCCCGCGCGCTCTCGGAGTTGCGTGGAACGGACCGGGCAACCTCCGCCGTAGTCGCCGCCCGCCGGACGATGGAAAACGCCCTGCGCAACATCGGTGAGGACCGTCTCCGGTCCGCCCAACGCGAGGGCGAAAGGGCGCGCGCCAGTTTACTCGAAGCTATTGACGAATTGGAGGCCCTTTTACAAGACAGCGCCGCCGCCGAAGTCGAAGCCATGGCCGACCGGGCCCGCGAAATGGCCGAAAACCAACGCGGGGTCGGGGAAGGCAGCCGGGATTTGGAAGAACAGGGAGCCGAGTCCGAACAAGACCCCGGAGAATTGCAGGACCAGCAGGATGGCCTGCGCGATGACTTCGGAGACCTTCTCCGCGAATTGGAGGATATGGCCCAGGGCTTGCGGGAAAACTTTCCTGAGGCCGCAGATGAATTGGGCGAAACCGGACGTGAAATGCGGGAGAGTGGCATTGACGGAGACATGGGCCGATCCTCCAACGCCCTGCTGTTTGAGCGCTTTGACCGCGCGGGCGAACTGAGTGATGAAATCGCCGAATTATTGGAGCAATTTGGCGGGCAAATGGGCGATACCGCTTCGCGATTGCCACAGATCACCCCCGAACGACTCCAAAGGGCCCTTGAGCAAGTCCAGGAAGGCGAGGAACAAATCGGTGAACTCTTCGGCGAAGACCCGGATGAGGCGGGTGAGCAAGGCCGGGAAATCACCGGGCGCATCGGTCAAAGTCTCGGGCGCATCGGAGAACTCTCTGGAAACGAACGCCTGGAGGAGCTGGCTCAAAGCCTACTCGAAGAAGCCGAGAGAGACCCTAACCTCATTCGCTCGCAGGAGCTGCTGGAAACCTCGGCCCGTGAACTGGAACGTCAAATCATTGCCTTGGAACTTGATCGCCGGGCTCGCCTCGGGCGCATGGCCTCCCCTCCTCCCGAACGCTATCGTGACTTGGTGGAAGAATACTTCCGTTCGCTCAGCGAGTCAGAATAAAGCAAAGTAAGGCAACACAAATGAACATCGGTATCGATCCCTATTTTCCCTGGTTTCTGACTCTTCTGGCAGTCGTCCTTGCTATTTTTCTTTTCGGGCTAACCCTGTATCGGTATTGGGGGCTGGTCGCTCCCCGTTTTCTGGGAAAACTCGCGGCTCTTCGTCTGGTGGCCCTCGCCGCCGTGGTCTTTTTGGTCCTCAATCCCTACGTCGAAAAATCAGAGCCGGACCCGGACAACTTTCGCGTAGTTTTACTCGGTGATGCCTCCGGGAGTATGGAAACCGCTGATCTGGCCGACGGCCAAATGACCAGAGCAGAAGTCCTGGAAAGATGGATACGGAATCGACCCGACTCGCCTTTACAACCGTTACGCAACAAAAATTATTTCCTCGAACCCCGGATCTTCTCCGAAACCGCACGCCCCCTTCCTTTCGGCGACTCTTTGCAAGCTCTCCCCGGATTGACCGCAATCGGCGATGTTTTGCATTCTGAATTGGACCGCCCCGAAGGCGAACTCCCCGAGTTGGGTGCAGTTCTTCTACTTTCCGACGGGCACTCCAATTACGGTGCGTCACCAATGGAAGCGGCCCGGCGCTACCGGGACCGGGGAATCCCGATTTCCACCGTAGGCATTGGTCATCCGGAGGATAGCGGCCGTTTCGAAATCGGTTTTCGCCGTCCACGGCAAACCATCACCCGCGGAGAATCCACCCAGTTGGTGGCGACCCTCCGCAACCAAACAGATCGCGAGCAAACCACGGAAGTGACACTATCTGACGAGGACGAGGAAATTTTCCGCGAGACCATCACTCTCGCCGCTGGCGAAGAGGAGGAAATCAGCGAACGGGTGACGCCCTGGCGCTCCCCTTTTCAAGTCTATCGATTGGAAGCGAACTTCCCTGAAGAACCCGAACGCCGGACAGAAGTGGACTATAGTGTAGTGGAGCTGCAAGACCGCGACACTTTCCGCATCCTTTACCTGGGCGGCACCCTTTCGATGGAATACCGCTTTCTCCGGCGCGCCATCCGCCAAGCCGAATCCCTTTCCATCGAGGCCGTCATCCAAACCGGCGAGCAAACCTTTTTCCAGGCTTTGGAAGAAAGTCTGGCGGACTATGAAAACTCCACCCAAAACAGCGACACCCCCTCTCCCCTTCCCACGGACCCGTCATTCTTTTTTAACTACGACACCCTCCTGGTTGACACCCGGATACTTTTTGACCTGCCCGAGGAAACGCTGGAGGCCCTGGTGAGCTTTGCGGACCAACGCGGTGGAGGACTCCTCTTTACCGGACCACTTGAATCCGTCCCAAGCCCCTTGGAACGAATCCTTCCCATCCGTTCCACCGAGCGCGGAATCAGTCCCCGCCGTTATCGCCTGGATATTGAGCCCGCACCGGTTTTCACCGAAATCGACGGCTCTGTCCTGTTCCGTTCTCCCTACCCATTTGTACCGGAAGAAAAAACAGTGAACTGGTCAACCGAATGGAAACGCGGAGCCCGTCCGATCATCAAGGAGCGTGATGGGGAACGTGCACTTTTGCTCGCCCAAGCCTACGGGGCTGGCCGGGTGGCCTTTATGGGATCGGAAAGCACCTGGCGCTGGCGCATGGAATCCGACACCGGCTTTCGTCAACATCAGCAATTCTGGGAAAACCTACTCACCTGGCTATCCAGCCAAGGAAAACCCCGGATCCAAGTCCCCGCCCATGGGCAACGTTTTTCCTTAAACGAACCGATGGAAATGGCTATCGAGATTCTTGGGTCTGATTTTCGTCCGGCCCGCGAAGGCGACGTGCGGGTGACCGTGGAGAGTCCGGACGGAGACAGCGATATCTACACCCTGACCCCCTCTTTTGCCCGACCAGGCCGCTTTAGCGCCCCCTTTACGCCTCAGGAATTTGGCGAACACCGCCTTCGCTTCCGCATTGATCTCCCGGACGGCGAACAACTCGATGAGGAGGCCTGGTTTTTGGCTACGCCTACCGGGCGGGAAATGGACGATGTTACCTACCGCGAGGATGTTTTGCGCGACTTGGCACGCCTTACCGGAGGCGAGTTTTACGTCGGCGAGGACTTTCGCCGGGTAGAGGATCTGCCGGTCAGTGAAAGGATTCCGGTCCGAGTCGAGCCTCATTTCCTGGCCCACAATTTCATTCTTTTTCTTTTCCTCTTTCTCCCGATGCTTTACGAGTGGTATTTGCGCCGTAGCCACGGCCTGAAATAACGATTCCCGTAATGACTTCCGAAACCACTCCCACCACGCCCAAAAAGCAAGAAAATGTTCTTCTCAGCCTGGGCCTGAACATCATCCTGCCCGCCCTCATTCTCAGCAAGCTCAGTTCCGAGGACCGCTTGGGACCCTTCTGGGGGCTCATTATCGCCCTGGCCTTTCCGATTGCCTATTTCATTTATGATTTTTTTGCGCGGCGGAAATACAACTTTTTCTCCATTGTCGGATTTATAAGCATTCTCCTCACTGGCGGCCTGGGCCTTATGAAGATGGGAATTCTTTGGTTCGCCATCAAAGAGGCGGCCATTCCAGCCATTTTCGGAGTTGCGGTTCTCGCCTCATTAAAAACCAAAACGCCTTTGGTGCGGCTGATGTTTTTCAATCCCTCGGTTTTTGATGTGCCCAAAGTTGAAGGGCTCCTTCGCGAGAAAAACCGTTTGGAGGCCTTCGACAAATTACTCCGTAGCGGTACGTGGATTCTAGCCGGCTCCTTCTTTCTCAGTGCGGTGCTGAACTTTTTTCTCGCCCGGTACATCCTGGTCAGTGAACCCGGGACCTCGGCCTTTACCGAGGAACTCGGGAAACTGATGTGGTGGAGTTGGCCGGTTATCGTCCTGCCCTGTATGGGGGTGATGATTTATGCCTTTATCAAAATGGTGCGCGGCCTAAAGGCCCTGACCGGCTTAACCATGGAGGAGATGATGAACGAGGAGCACACCAGCAAAGCCGCCCCCAAGAGCTCCTAGGAAACAGCTGTGGGGAAGTTGCCTCTTGGAAACGGCAAGTCCCATTTGTCGGCGAGCAACCACCGGACAGATTATACTAAATTCTGCAGTTGAAGAAATTCTTACTGCGTCTTGAGTAAGCCGATTCCTGAAAAAACAGGATAAATTGGTCTTATCAGGAAGACTTTAGACTCTAGGATTCCTCTTCATCAAGGCTGTCATCCCCTTCCTCCAACTCAACGGGTGATTCACTTTCAGCTTCTTCAAGTGATAAGGAAGGTTGTTGTTCGGACGAACCAGGAGCGGGGAGATGGGAAAACGATTTTTCAATTTCAGCGATAGAGTATTCTACTTTGCTGGCATTATTTTTGAGGCGTTCGATTCTCTGTAAAGTGCCTTCATTGTCTTTGACCCGCTGCTCCATCAGAGGAAGCTTACGATCCAATTCCTCACGCGCTTTCGCTAAAGCGGTTCGAATGCCTTCACCAAACCCTTCTACATATTGTTTAACCATACCCTCGACTGCACGAACAGGGAGGGTTGGGAGATTCTCCTCGAGAATATTTTGCAATTGAGACAAAATTGCTGCTTTCCCGGTTTCTCCAAGTTTCGAAATTTTCTTATTTGCCGGAATCGGTTGGTCCCATTGCTGCTCATTTCCAAAAAGCCGACGACGCACTTTATTCTCCGTTCGAAATAAAATCCAATCCCAGATGCTTTTACGCACCGGAATGGCATTCGCCTCAAGATTTCGTTTTCTTTCCCAAGCTTGGTCCGAATAAGACAACTCCGAAGCTGAAGTCTCCTGACGAATCTTCAGAAGGGAAATGCCTACCTTATCAAAGGCACGAATTAAATCCGGGGATACATCCACCCCGCCCATGGCAGTATTGGTCATTTCCTCAACCTTTTGACGGCATTGGTTGGCAACATTTTTCAAAGAAGCAGCAAAAGCGGGTTCAATCTTTTCAAAGAGAAGTTCTCGCAAGCTTTCATCGGATTCAAACCAATCCGTGACTATTTGATTTAATTTACTTTCGAGTTGTTTCTTTTCGTTCCTGGAAATCTCCTCGGTGGCCTCCTGGGTTCCCCGTTGAACTTCCCCGAAAACATTGCTCCAGTCCTGCTCGTCAAGAGAACTGACCGCAGATCGACGGGACCTTTCCTCTTTGAGTTCGTATTCCAAAGAAGCCTGTCTTTCATGGAAGTCTCTCAGACTATCTGCGGAACAATTTTCGCGAACCTCTGCAGTGAGGGTTTTGCCTTGCCGCAGAGAATCAAAAATAAAATTCAGCAGGTAGTCGTTGCTATTCAAATAATCGGTTAAATCTTGCAGGAAAGTGTCAAAAGGCTCACCTGATGGTTTTTTCTGCTCTGGCGTTTCCGTTATATCAGAATAACCCTCCTCCCCAACCTGCTCTTCACTGGCTTGTTCTTCCCCGGCTTGAGATGACTCGGGCGACAAGGAGTTTGCCGCTGCATGTAAAAGATCGATGGGATAAATGTGTAGACGCCCTTCATCGAAGGCATTTCGCATTGGAGCGCTCATTGAGAGAGAGCAAAAGGCATCGATAATTTTTTCAGGATCCTGGCTTTCCAAACTGGGAATCAGTTCCCCATCCGGCCCCAAATCCTTTTTATTGGCATCGATGTTGACCACGAGAAAAATACGGGAAAACAAATTCAGCAGGTCATTAAATTCATCAAAGACCTGCTCCAAAAACAGATTATCCGTTTTCACCACAAAAACAGCACAAGCTGCACTGTCGCGGAACTCTCTGGTCATTAAATCGTAGCCGAACTTCATCCGACTGTACAATCCCGGGGTATCGACCAGGACGGTGTAAGAATCCTCAAGATTTTTCGCCGGTAAGCCGATGTCGATTCGTCGGATGGCCTCAGGATAGTGAATGCCCGGATCAAAAGTCTCCCCACCTTCTTCAATTTTACGAATATGGGAGGCTAAATGGGCGTGGTGATCGGCAATCGCTTTCCGCATTGTACTGTTATCCGGAAAGTTTTCGGTTTCCCCACTGAACTTCTTAGCCACAATACGCGTTTCGGGATCATGCCTTACATGAACCAGACAGGGATAGGCCGGAAGAGAGGTTACTTCGCTCACATAGGCCGCACTGATGGCATTCATTAAGGTACTCTTTCCACTCTTTAAAGGCCCGAAAATAATCACAAAGGCTTCTTGGTCCTCTACTTTGTCCAAAAGAGTATTTAGCCTATGATGAGTATCGGCAAAACCCGAAATTGAGCGCTTTAAGGCATCGGAATCTTGTTTCTCACGAATTTCGGCTAAACTCTCACGGAGGGTAGCATCAAAGGGACGGAGAATTTTGGCGTATTCCTGGCAGAATTGAGAGATTTCAGTTTTCATAGAGAGGAAGCTTTGGTTTTCAGGGAAGAGTTCATTACTTAGGAAAGACCTCAAGACGGAGTTGTTCAATCTCCAATCGAATTTTCGGAAGACATCATTTGGCGAAGAATCAAAAAAGTGTCATAAAGTCTCAACAAGAGATTATGGGAACAAAAGAGAAGGAACGACCATCAAAAAGGCCTTGGTCGCTAAGTTTGAGGTCCGGGATAACGAGTAAGGCCATGAAGGACAAAGTCATAAAAGGCGCTCGCAGCGGACTGCCCAAACGATGCGCCAGTTCCTCAACCCGCTGGTAATCCCTAACCGAGCTAAAAGCATCCTGATTCGTCATAAGGCCTGCTACCGGCAAAGGAAAGAACGCCTCTTCTCCACCCGCATCACAGGCCACCAAACCACCACCATGCTGCCGGAGGACTTCAAGGGCCCGCGCCAAAGACTGGTCATCCACGCCTACAGCAAGGAGATTATGAGAATCGTGCCCCACCGAAGAAGCGATCGCTCCCCGATGAAGTCCAAACCCTTTAGCCAAGGCCACCGCAGGCTTAGCCGGACGATAGCGATTGTGTACGACCAATTTCAAAATATCTCTTGTCGGATCGGTCACAATTTCCTTCTCCCGGACTTTTGGCTGAACAACTTGCTCCTGGGTAACCAACTGATTTTCCAAAGCCTCAATAACCCGCACTTGGGCTGGCGGATCTTTGGTGAATTTGATAGTTAAATCCGCCGCCCCGACTTCGGCCGCAGCAAATTTGTTAACCGGTGCCTCCTTCACTGAAGGCAAAAAGGTTTGCCCATTTTCAGCGACAACTTCCCCCTCAAGAATGGTTCGCCGGACATCAAAGGAAACCAGATCGGTCAATTCAACAAAATCCGCCGGATCACCTTCCCGGAGAAATCCGACGGGCAATCCATAATGTTCAACCGCCTGCACCGAAGCTACTCGCAAAGCAACCAGGGCGTCAACTCCCCCCGCCACCGACCGCGCCACAAGGCGGTTGATATGCCCCAGTTCGAGATTGTCGAGATGCATATCATCCGTGCAAAACAAACAATCCTTCGGAAATTCTCGTAAAAGCGGTAAAAGCTCATCAAAATTCTTCGCTGCCGAACCTTCCCGAATAACGATTTTCATCCCCTGTTCTCGTTTTTCCATGGCCTCTTCCAAGGTGAAACATTCATGATCATTTCGAATGCCGGCCTCAACGTAACGCCGTAAGCCCTCGCCCCGCAAACCAGGGGCATGACCATCGACCGGTTTCCCATAAAGCCGAGCCAAACGAAGCTTTTCATGCACCTCCACATCGCCGTTGACCACTCCGGGAAAGTTCATCATCTCGCTTAAATAGAGGATCTGGTCCTTTTGCAGGAGTTGCTCTACTTCTACCACCCCGAGCGAAGCTCCGGCGGTTTCAAAAGGGGTCGCCGGGACGCAGGAAGGGGCTCCGAAGAAAATTTTCAAGGGAGTTTTCGCGGCGTTGCGCAACATGAACTCAACTCCCTCTAAACCAAGAACGTTGGCGATCTCATGGGGGTCTGAGACCGTCGCCACCGTTCCGTGCCGCACCGCTAAACGGGCAAATTCAGTGGGAATCAGCAACGAACTCTCCACATGTACATGGGCATCAACAAAGCCCGGAGCCAAATAAGTTGAAAAAACCTCATCAACCTCCCGAATCGACGCGATACATCCCTCCCGGACCGTTACTTCCGCAGGAAAAATCCGGTGATTCACCAAATCAACCAGATTCCCTCGGAAAACGTTTTCCATACCGTAAGCTTATGTTCAGTCTACGATTTCCAGTAACTCGACGTCAAAAATCAGCAAGGAACCAGCGGGAATTCCTGGAATATCCTGAAATCCATAACCTAGGTGCGGAGGCACATAAAGCGTGGCCTCAGAGCCAACTGGCAGTTGCTGCAAACCTTCCCGGAAACCATCAATGACTCCGGCTAAAGGAAATTCTGTCGGTTCACCCCGCTGGTGGGAGCTGTCAAAAACTTCTCCGTTAATAAGGGTGCCCTCATAGTGAATTCGAACCGTGTTTTGCTCCGTTGGGTTTGGTCCATCGCCCTCCTCGGTAATTCGGTAACGCAACCCACTCTCCAAAACAACCACGCCCTCTTCTTCATCCAATTCGGCAAAAAATTCCCGATATTGTTCGTTTGAAGCTTCCTCAGCCCGAGCCATGGCTTCCTGTTGGCGAGTTTGCATAAAAACCTGCAAGGCCATGTTCATTTCGTCCAAATCGTACGGCAAATCCTCTTGCAAAATCGCGGTCCGCAGCCCCTTTAACAGTTGTTCGGCCTCAGCTTCATTAAACTCAAAACTCCCCAAACCTAACTGCTCCCCCGCCAAATATCCGAGGGCTTCAAGGATTTCATCTTCCGAAAAAACATCGTCAGAATCCAACATCCCGGGCAGAGGAATTTGATCCGCAGAAAGGGTTAGGGCACCGGCCAACAAGCCAGAAGAGAGAAAAGTGATGATCTTTTTCATGTTTTAATAGATATTCAGAAAGGTCAGAATGTAAACAGACACCCAAAGGGTTTCAAAAGTTCAGCCTTTTGGCGAGGAAAAGCTTAATTTTTCTGGAAAACCCTGTTCGCAGCAAAGAATCCTGCGGGCAAAAAAACGAAATGCTTTTGTCTACCTGCAAAATTACTCACGACAGAAGTTTACGAACTACAACAAATCCTGTCCCGAGGGAAACCAGTATTCCCGCTAAGAGCAACCCCACCGAAAACATCACCATCTCCCAGACCGGAACCGCCCACAAAAGAGTCCACCCAAAGGATTGCTTATTGATCACCTCAATCAGCAACCACCCCAAGCCAAAGCTAAAAAGCAGACCACCCGCCAGCCCTACGAAAGTAATCCCCGTTCCCTCAATCGCGGCATTACTGGCAATTTCTCTGCTGGTTAACCCCAAGTTGCGCAGAATTCTTAATTCTTGAACGGCCTCCCGGAAAATTGCGACCAGAGTCAAGGCCAAGCCTAGTAGAGCTACCAAAAGCGCAATAAATTTCAAGGCATGAGTAATCCCGAAGGTTTGTCGAAAAATCCCCTTAGCCGTTTCCCGCAAAGCCTTGTTGCTCCGAAAAGCCAAACCGGGGAATTTCATGGCCCAGTTCTCCCCCAAAATCCCGGGATCCTCCCCTTCCCGCAGAAACAAGGTCAGGTTGGTTAAACTCTCATCTCCCAGCCATTGAAAAAGCCAAGTCCGGTCCACCAGAAGGGCTCCTTGTTCATTTCCATAATCAGCTTGCACCCCTTTGATCACAACCGATTGCAAACCTTTCTGAGTGGGAAATTCCAAAACATCTCCCACCCCAACCCGGAAGCGCTCGGCAAAGGCCTCGTTAACAATCGCCGGAACCCAGCCCGCAGAGGTTCGTTCCAGCCAGCTCACTTCCCCCAGGGGCCGCTCAATCCATAACGGAGTTTGCCATTCGTGGAGCAGCGTTAAATCGGATCCCGTTAAAAAAGTCGTCGTTCCTTCAATCTGGATACGGGTAGAACGAAAGGGATCCGCTGCAACTACAGCCGACTTTTCAGCAAGTGTGCGCCACCTCTCGGACGAGATCAAATGATCGCTTTCAGCACCCTGGGCACCGAGTGGGTTGATGTAAAGATCCGCGCGGAAACGATGTTCCAACCATCGTTCCACCGTATGCTCAAAACTTCCCACCAGAAGAGTCATCCCTCCGGCCATACTTACGGCAATAAATAAACCAGCCGCCGCCAGACGGTGGCGTGTGGTGGCCCTATGCAAACGGGAAACCCCTGGACGGAGAACCGGCTTCCATCGAGTCACCAAATCCCTTCCCCAGTGCCCCAGAGGAGGGAATAGCGTACCGATCAAAAAGGTTCCTCCAATCAACCAGAGAAAAGCGGTAAGGTATCCTCCCGCCGGGAAGCGGGCCCCGCCATCAAGCACCAATGGCGGGAAAAATGTCAGCAAATACCCTACTCCTACCATAAGTAAACCGGGCCAGGGGCGCCGTAATAGAGCCAACCCCGGAGCATTGTTTCCTTGCATTAGAACTTGGGCCGCAGGCGTTCGCAAAGCATCCCGCAAAGGAATCAACCCAGCCACCAGACTTGCCCCCACACCAAGCAAAAAACCACTCAGGAGATCAGCTCCGGTCCACTGTACCCGATAGGTTCCACCACCTTGATACAAGGCGTTGATCGTTTGTCCCACGGCACCGACCGTGAGCTGTGCCAGCAATCCCCCCAGCAAGACTCCCAAAGCACTCCCGACCAACCCAAGCAGTAAAATCTCCCCCAACCACATTTTACGAAGATCACCATCAGTCATTCCCAGTGAACGTAGTATACCGATTTCCAAACGTCGCCGGACCACCACTGCATCAAGTGCCTGGGAAATCAGAAAAACCCCCGTTAATAGGGCGATAAGCGACAAAATGGTCAAATTCAAACGGAAGGCCGCAGTCATCGAGGCAGTCTCGTTTTCCCGGAATTCCGGAGGACGATAAACCCAACCAACGCCTTCCCCGGATAATACCTCCGCAAGCCGCTTCTGACCTTCTACGGTCAAGTGTTCCGCCCCTTGCCACACCAAATCGATCCGCGACAAGAATTCGTACTGCCCGAGCACCCGCATCAGTCCGGAAATATCCATGACCAATACATTTTCGGGAGCCGAAACTTCCGCCCGCTGCTGCGGGAGAATCCCTGCGATCCTCAGATCATGATGCTGGTCACGAATCAATAAGGAAATCTGGTCACCGGGGTCTTTGCCCAGCCTCCGGGCAAATGGGCCGGAAATAAATACCTCGGGCGCTCCGCGTAACCTTTCCCGAAAATCCCCTTCCTCCTCCCCTTCCCCGGGGCCGGAGAGAATGTGTTCCCCATCGGGAGCGCGCGGATTCAAATTTTGGATACCAAGAAGATCCAGTCCCAATAACCGTAGTGTCGGAGCGCGCCCGAATTGCCCCTCAACCTGTTCCAAGTCTCGTTGCGCCACCGCCGTGGTTTCCAGCACCGGGATCACATGAACGGCCTTCGTCCCCAGTTTTTCCCTCACCTCCCGAAGGGTCTGTACTGGCAAATTCCCGGCCAAGGGCTCAATGGATCCGTCCACTTGGCCGCGAACCGCTACCGCGAAATCACCAAAACTTTCCACTGCCGATCGATTGGCCAGACGGATGGACAGGTAGGTCGCTACCCCTAAGGCCAGAATAAACAATAACAAAAGAGTTTGCCAAGGGGTTCGACGCCAATGCCGAAGGGTAAAAAGCGTCCATTGACGAACTAAGCCGGGACCACCCTTCATCCAGCCGTTTCCTCCTCATTCCTTTCCTCCGGTACCCCAGCCAAAACACCATCTTCTAGACGCAAAATCCGATGACAAATCCGGGTTGACCGCTCGTCATGCGTCACCATGACCATCGCCACGTTGTGTTTTTCCGAAAGTTGTTCCATCAGGTTTAAAACCGTATCGCCTGTTTTCCGGTCCAGGTTGCCAGTCGGTTCATCGGCTAGAAGTAAGGAAGGCCCAACCGCGAGCGAGCGCGCTACCGCCACCCGCTGTTGTTCGCCGCCGCTCAGCGTCTCCGGGTAAGCCCCCGCTCGATGGCCAATTTTCACCTCCTCCAACAATTGACCCAATTGCTTCTTGATCTTTGCTTGCGACCAACCAGCTAACTCCATCGGGAAGGCGATGTTTTCTCTTACCGTAAGCGTCGGCAAAAGATGAAAGAACTGAAAGACGGTGCCAATCGTGCAGCGGCGAAGGCACGCCAACTCATCAGCCGATAAGGAGGTTAATTCGTTACCCGACAAAAGAACCTCCCCCTGGTCTGGTCTCTCGATCCCCCCCAAACAATTTAGAAGAGTTGATTTTCCCGACCCGGAGGGCCCCATCAGAGCGATTCGTTCCCCCTTGGCAACCGTAAAGTCCAATCCCCGTAGAACCACCGTTTCCCCAAAAACTTTACGTAAACCGTGAACTTCGAGCAGAGTTTTGGAATTCTGGTATTGCTGAGTCATGCCATAAAATGCTTTCGCGAGCTTCAAACGCAAGCCTTGGCATAGACATTTTCAATTTTGGTCTGAAGCATATCAGCCTGAATCAACCAGCTGGGAAAGCTTTTCAACACTTCTCCATCAACGCTTTCTCGCAGGCCGCTCGCATGGGACCCACCAGCACCGATTCACCTGTCCAAATCTCCAAAGCTCTCACCCCCTGCCAAACCAACATTGCCACCCCATTGGCAGCCGGAATCCCTACCTCCAAGGCCGATTTCATAAGCAAGGTTTTTGGCGGACTATAGATCATGTCGTAAATCCCGCGACAGGCAGAAAGTTTCCGTGGATCAATCGGCAAGGGATCCTCCGGTTGCATACCCACCGAGGTTGAATTTACCACGAGAGCACCGCCGGGAAGATCCCGGTAAGGGATATTTTCCAACGAAAAAGTGTGTATTTCGCTCTGCGGAGCCCACTCTCCCAAGGATGCGACCAAAGCTTGCAAACGTTCCTGATTGCGATTGCCGATCCACAAACCGCTCGCCCCTTGCTCCAAACATTGCGCCGCCGCCGCCCTCGCCGCCCCCCCCGCTCCCAGTAAAATCACCGGACACTCCACCAGCGAAAAACCAAGCATTTCCGCAACCGCTTTTTGCAAGCCGAAACCATCCGTGTTGTCGCCAACATAGATTTCTCCTTTAAGTTTCAAAGTATTGACAGCCCCCTTCCGTAGAGCCCCATCAGAAACTTCGGACAAAGCGGGCAAGACAACCGTTTTGTGAGGAATGGTACAATTCAATCCGCGAAAGCCCTTCGCCGCAAAAAGAGGCAAACTCTCAATCAGCTTTTCTGGAGGGACTTCAAATTTGTAGTACGACCAGTCCCGGTATTCGGGCTTTTCCCGGGACATCTCTTCCAGCGCGGCATTGTGCATAGGTGGACTCACCGAGTGTTTTACGGGGTAGCCGAGAACCGCCAAAGGCGAAGGCCCAAAATTCATTTTGGCCAAATCACTTACCTGATATACCTGCGCAGGATTAGGATTGGGCATGGCGACGATAGATTTCCGCGAATTCCTTGCGGAATCGCTCAAAAAGCCTGGATTCATCTACCCGTCCCTCCCGGGCAAAGGCCACATTCAGGGAGTGACAATACGTCTTGAGAATCTCTCCCACGGGGGTAGGAGCCAATTCCATCTCCGAAACCCCGGCATCTTCTTTCTGCAGATTGGTCAGAACTTCAGATCCCCAGCGAAGGGATCCACTCGCATAAACATCCACAAAAAAGGGTTCCTTCCCCTCGTAACAACCTAGAAGGAAGTGCCCAGGAGCCTTTACGGTCTCAAGGGTAAGACGACATCGGTCCGCAATAAGCGCATATAAAAGCATCAACGCAAACGCCCCGCCCCGCTTAGTGTACAGAACTTCTTGCGGCAATAACAACGAAGTATCCTCTTCCTGACGACGAACCAAACGGAACCCGTGCTCATGAAAAAACACCCGGTTCAAAAGTTGACACTTCTCCCGAACAGACATCGGAGGAGAAAACAATTCCCTTGCCCGTGCGGCGATCTGATCGAGCTTGAAGCAAAACTCCGAATGGTTGAGCTCAGGGCTTACCGCTTTGGTCAAAATCAACAACCCCGTCTCCAATTCGTAATTCATCGAACGGATGAAGTCGAGCCCTTCCACCGTTGGATGATCGCGTGCCAAAGCCTCCAGATAATGCCGGGCAGCAATAGCTTCCCATCGGCTCAGCGTAACCGACTGATGGTGCAGAAAATCCAGAGCCTCTTCCCCCGCCTGGCGCAGTTCCTCAAGTAAGGCCTCCCTGATTTTTGGCGAAGGGTCATCGGCCAAAACTTGAAAAGCTTTGCGAAACGCTGGACTGAGTCTCTTTCTTTTCACGGTCACAGTATGCCCTGTTTCTCCCCTAAATGGCAACCCTCCTTAAGTAAATTCCGCAGAAAAAAGAATTTCTTCATTTTCCTATCGGCAGCATGCCTGCCTTGATATACTCTAACCTTTTTTCGCGAATTCACCATGCCTTTGCTTTTGCACGATACCTTTACCCGACAACTCAAGGAGATTCGGCCCTCCGACGAACGTTCCTTGCGTTTTTATTGCTGTGGGCCGACCGTTTACGCACCAGCCCATATTGGAAATCTTCGAACCTTTGTCCTACAGGACGTTTTCCGTCGCACCGTCGAAGCAACTGGTATTCCCGTACGACATGTTCGCAACCTCACCGATGTTGACGACAAAACCATTCGGGCAGCCAACGAACATAACCTTCCCCTGGAAGACTTTACCCGCCCATGGATTACCCGCTTCCAAGCGGATTGCCAATCCCTCAACATGCTGCCTCCAAGTGAGGAACCCGCTGCGACCGCACATATCCCAGAGCAAATAAAGCTGATCGAAACATTGCTCGCCAAAGGCCATGCCTACGCTACCGACGATGGTTCCGTTTACTTCAAAGTCACGAGCTTTCCTACCTACGGAAAACTCTCCCGCCTGGATGAACGGGAACTTCAATCCATTGCCCCTGAAGGCCCCCAGGACGCCGACGAATATGAAAAAGCCGACCGGTCTGATTTTGCCCTTTGGAAAGGTCGCAAGGCCGAAGACGGCGAAGTCTATTGGAATGCTCCCTGGGGCCAAGGGCGGCCGGGGTGGCATTTGGAATGCAGTGCGATGAGCATGGCTGCACTGGGACAAACCCTCGACGTTCACGGAGGCGGCGTCGATCTTGTTTTCCCTCATCACGAAAATGAGATAGCCCAAAGCGAGGCCTGCACCGGGCAGATCTTCGTCCACCATTGGTTTCACTGCGCTCACCTCATGGTCGAAGGCGAGAAAATGTCCAAAAGCCTCGGCAATATGTACACCCTCGAAGACCTGACCAAAGACGGCCTCTCCCCTCTGGTTGTCCGGTTTGTTCTTCTGTCTGGACATTATCGGCAACAATTGAATTTCACCTTCAATGCCCTGCATGCCGCCAATGAGGCTATGCGCAAATTCAGCCAGACTCTCCTCCGCATCCTCCCCCGGGCAGAGATCGATCTAGAAACTTTTCGCCAATGGTGCAGCACCCCCGGTGACGAAAATAAACTCTTCGCCGAATCAACATTGCTAAACGCTTGGAATCTTCTGTGCCGCGACCTCAACACCTCCGGCGCCTGGGGCCAATTAATGAAACAGCGCGGACAATGGGAAAAAGAAAAAGACCCCAAAATTTTGCAACGAGACCTGCGAGCTCTCGCCCACTTACTCTACGCCCTTGGCTTGGATCAGCTTCCCTTTACCCCGAAAAAGGAAAAAACCAACCCCGAAGCCCCTGCAGAAATTCGAGCACTCGCCGAGGACCGCTGGAAAGCCAAGGCGGACAGGGACTTTACCACCGCTGACCAGCTTCGCGAAAGTCTAAAACAAAAAGGCTGGCTGGTTAAAGATTCCCGCGACGGCTACACCCTCAGCCCTGGCCAAAAATCATGAACGTAAACCCGTACTCCTTACGTACCGGCATCGGTTACGACATTCACCGAATGTCATTCGGACGTCCCTGCGTTATTGGCGGCGTGACCCTCCCCTTTCCCTATGGACCAAACGGACACTCCGATGGAGATGTTCTAACCCACGCTATTTGCGACGCTTTGCTAGGTGCCGCCGGAGAACCGGACATTGGCAACCTATTCCCTGACACCGACCCTCAATACCAAGGGATCGACTCACAAAAATTACTGGGACAAGTAAACCGTCGCTTACGCGAGAAAAATTTTCATATTATCAATATCGACGCCACTGTGGTTGCCCAAAAACCCTCCCTGCAAAAGCATCGGGAAACCATCGCCAAAACCCTCTCCCGCACTCTCGGACTGAAGCCAGAACAAATAAATGTAAAAGCTACTACCAACGAACAAATGGACGCCATCGGCCAAGGTTTGGGCATATCAGCCCAAGCCATTTGCCTCCTATTTCAAGAATAGAGAAAATACAAGGGTTCGAAACATGGGAAATATTTTTTATTTCCCGGCGTTGACCATGCAGCAGATTTCGTGCTAGATAGAAAAACAACCAGAACTTTTTCTGATTTTTCTTTATGGCATCCATTAGTCAAGGTTTCGCCCAATCCCAAAAAATGGCCCAGAATATGGTTCTGGCGCCACAGTTGCGGCAATCGCTGAAAATCCTTCAAAGCAGCGCACTGGAGCTTCAATCCGTCATTGCAGAAGAACTCGAAGTCAATCCCACCCTGGACGATTCTCCCATTGACTCGGTAAGTATAGAAGAGCCATTAGCCGACCAGAAAACCAACGATGAGAATGATGATGGCAATGAATCCTCCAGTTCCGATGAGGCCTCTGAAGAATTTGAAATTTTGCGGCAATTGGATGAGGACTCCCGTGAATTCTACCGCGAATCCAACAATACCAACAACTACGACAGTGAGGATGAGCGCCGACGGCAGCATTTTTTAGACTCCTTGATTGGTGAGACCTCACTGCAACAGCACCTCATGGAGCAAGCTGAATTGTCCGGACTGGACGCCCAAGGCCTGCAGGCGATGGAGTATTTAATCGGAAGTTTGGACAACAAGGGATTTTTAACCAGCCCTCTCAGCGATCTCTCACTCCATTCCAACCTGCCTCTACGCTCCCTCCAAGACGCCCTCGCACAATTGCAATCTTTCGACCCCCCGGGAATCGGTGCGCGGGACTTACAGGAATGTCTTCTCCTTCAACTAAGAAACCACCACCCCGAGGAATCACTGCCAGTTCGCTTGGTCCGGGACACCTTCGACCTCCTTATGCGTCGGCGCATTCCGGAAATTGCAAGACGCTTGCAATGCTCCGTGGACGATGTTCAGGAAACCCTCGAAAAGATTGCCGAATGCGATCCCGCCCCGGGAAGACGTTTTAGTGATGACGAAAATCGCTCCGTCACCGCAGATGTCACCGTCGAATATGAGAAAGGAGAGTTCAACGTAACCCTTAATAATGATTTTATTCCGCGCTTGCGAATTTCCTCAACATATAAAGAAATGTTGGCCAGAGGCCGACTCAAAGGAATAGAAAGAGAGTTTATTCGCGAAAAAATCCGTTCGGGAAAATTTCTTATCAGCTCAATTGAACAAAGACAACAAACGCTGGAACGAATCACTTGGGTAATCATTCGCTATCAAGAAGATTTCTTTAAAGAAGGGGTGTCCAAGCTACGCCCCCTCACAATGACCCAGGTTGCCCAAGAGGTTGGTGTTCATGAAACTACGGTTTCCAGAGCGATCGCCAATAAATATATCCGAACCCCTCATGGACTTTTTGAAATGAAATACTTCTTTACCCCCGGTTACCAAGGAGAGGACGGTAGCGCCGTTTCCAATAAAAGCATTAAAGACATGATCTCGGCTTTAATTGAGCGCGAACCACCGGAAAAACCTCTGAGTGACCAAAAAATCGTCAATCGACTCAAGGAAAAAAACATCACCATAGCCCGCCGAACCGTAGCCAAATACCGTGAAAGTATGGGCATTTTGCCCGCAAAGCTCAGGCGACAATATTGATTGATTGAAAAAAATCTGCAGTCACCTGGAATATTCACCACCGGGAATCGTTCTTATAAATAACTTCCTAACCCCTCCAAGAGGAAATAAACGAACACAAGCCACCCTTCTCTCTTATGAAAAATCTAATCTTTGCTATACTCGCCGTAAGCCTTGGAGCCTACGCCTTCAACAAATTCGCCGGGGCCAATGAACCGCTAGCTGAGGAAAACAAAAGCTCTGCTTGGACCGAAAATTACGAGGCCGCTTTGGCCACAGCCAAAGAAAACGATAAAATGGTGCTCCTGAACTTCACCGGTTCAGATTGGTGTCCGCCTTGCATGCACATGGAATCTACCGTCCTTCATCAAGACAATTTCATTTCAGCCATGGAAGGAAAAGTGGTTTTAGTGACCCTCGATTTCCCCCGTCGCACTGAACAATCACAGGAAATCAAAGAGCGCAACCAATCCTTAGCAGAGGAAGTTGGGGTCCGAGGATTTCCGACCTTCGTTTTAATCGACAACGAAGGCAACGAAATCCGCCGCACTGTGGGTGCTATGCGCGGAGGACCAGAGGCTTTCATTTCCTGGGTAAAGGAAGGATAAGCCAATCCGAGTTATAACCTTTCCAGCCGTGACTCGCCGGAGCCACGGCTTTTCTTTTTTTTCGCAATCAGCCTCTTCCGGGGAACACGCAATAAACTCCACTCCTCAGGCGGCAGGTCAATTCCCCCCGGATGAAATGGTTGGCATTTCACCAAACGCAGAACAGTTAGAATAAACCCTTTAAAGAAACCATGTTTCAAAAAGCACTCTCTGGCATAACAAGAACAAGTCGGATAAAAGCGACAAGTTCCACCAAATGCCCCCAAAAGCAAATTCTTGAGCGGCGAGAGAGTTTTTTGATAAACCCATATAAAGGCTAAGGCCAGCGACCGTGGAGCTTCACTTAACTTTCGTAATAAAAACATCCTACAAAGGACACTGTTCAGAAATTTCCAAACCATACCCCTCCAAGCCAACCACATGCTTGACCCCACTGGAGGACAGAAGGCGGATTTTACGCAACCCCAAAGCGGTTAAAATTTGCGCACCTATACCGTAATCCCGCACATCCATACCTCCGGGCTCAGGCAAACTTCCCCCTCCGGGAGTTTGATGCAAAAGCCCTTTGATGCCCCTTTCCTTCTGCGTTATGTAAACAAATGTTCCCTGTCCTTCCTTGGCAATTCGCTGGAGGGCCTTTTCCATACTCCCGTGATTCTTCCAGTCGGTTCCGAGAAATACATCACTCAGAATATGCTCACTCTGGACCCGCACCAAAAAAGGCTCAGGACCAGGAGTGCCCAGGGAAAGAGCAAAATGCAACCGATGGTCTAGCTTACTGCTGAATACCGTCAGATTAAAGTCTCCGTACGCTGTCTGCATCGGGCGTTCAAGAACCTTTTCCACCAATTTCTCCCGCTTGCGGCGATACTCAATCAACGAGGCAATCGAAATCATTTTCAACCCAAAACGATCCCGAAACTCCATCAGCTCAGGCAGACGAGCCATCGAACCGTCCTCATTCAAAATTTCACAAATAACCCCACTCGGGTGCAAGCCTGCCAAAGAAGCCAAATCCACCGAGGCTTCCGTATGGCCTGCCCGCTCCAAAACACCTCCCGGGCGCGCTCTGAGGGGAAAGACATGCCCCGGCTGCACCAAATCCTCCGAGGTTGCTTTCGGATCCGATAAAATGCGAATAGTCCTCGCCCGGTCATAAGCACTGATCCCCGTGGTAATGCCCTCCGCCGCGTCCACCGAAACCGTAAAATCCGTCCGGTGCGACTCCCGATTATCCCTCGACATCTGATGAACCCCCAGACGCCTCAATTGATGATCTGTCGTCGGCACGCAAATCAATCCGCGCGCATGCCGAATCATCATATTCACCTTTTCCGGCGAAACTTTACTCGCCGCCATGACCAAATCACCCTCATTTTCCCGATCCTCGTCATCCGTGACAATCACTAACTCCCCTGCCCCTATAGCTTGGATCGCCTCTTCCACAGAATCAAAGATACTCTCATCAGAAACTTTCATTAAATCACCATAAGCCAAAAAGCCTCCCCCGCCAAGCCCGGACAATCCGCAAACTCGTCAATATCAAATAAATTACCTGGGAATTTATGAACAATCGGCTTTTACTGAGATCATTTCCCCGGGGGATAGGGAAACCTACAACAATGTAAGTAATATCATTTTGCAGTTGGCAAGATGGGGTCACAAAACCTTGTTTCAAGGACTACCTTTTTCAAGAAAAGCGGCAGCATGCTTTCTGCCATCCAATAGAGAACCACGGCTTAGACGGAGAATCGAGTTTTTTAACTGCGGGATTTAGACTAAAACCAAAATCTCAAAGGTTTACTCTGCCCAGTTTGAGCTTGAAAACTATTTTTTCCAAAAACGTCTTTTACTACTACATACTTCGGAGAAAGCACTTTCCTTGGGAGGAGAATGTATGGCCAGACCCATTTCGTCTGTAAAAGCTTCCCAAACACCTTTTACAAAATCTAAAGTCCCCACAACAAGTCCGCGGTTAAGAGGAGCTACTATATGACGCCAAGCCGACTCTTTTTCAGCAGGGCGATGGGCAAAAAAAGCACTTGACTCGGACAAGTCACCTACGGCTCCTTTACCTGCCTTTTCGACGCTGCCACGACCTAAGAGGAAATTTCCATATTCCTCCAATAGGTACGAAACGTGAGCAGGCACAGTAGGGCTGTAGATGGTGATAAGCTCCTGCAATCCTGGTCGAACCACTTTACGGCTTTGGGCCTCTCCGTAACCACTAAAGGCATAATCCCCCGGATCGTCGACCAACCCGGCACGCACAGGGTTCAATTCAATGTATGCAGCCACGGTTAGAAGCGCACGACTTCTTGGTTCGACCAGGACACTGACAAAACGTTCGTTCCAAACAGGGCCGAATCTTTTACGATGAACATTTAACCAAATAGCAAAGCGCTGCTTAAATGTCTTCATAAACTGGGAAAGGTCGTGCATGCGAACTAAAAGACCGACTCGTACCTTTTCCGCCTCTTCTCCACCCCGTTTGAAGATTTCGGCAATTTCGTCAGGAGTTGGAGGCTCGTACCGTATCGCTCTCTCACTTTCCCTTAATTCCCGGTCCTCTTCATAAAGAATCTGGTAACGGGCCATCAACTCCTCATCCGTAAGTTTGATTTTTCTTTTGTCCGGAACCCTCACCAACACATGGAAATGATTCGCCATCAAACAGTAAGTTAATATTTCCACCCCTGAAAACCCAGCGGCCCGGAAAAGCATTCTCCGCATTACGCCTTTCTCCTTTGGCCCGAACAACCTCTCGCCATTCACCGTCCTGGATAAAACGTGATAAACTCCCTCCCCTTCCTTAACCACAATTCTTTTCATATTTTTATGTTTAGGTATTTTCGAAATAGTGTCAACTCATTAATTACCTGTGAATTAATTAATGAATTTTTGCTTGTGCTGAGGGTCTAAATTGGACCAATTTGATAGGGTGTTTGAGCAAGTGACTATTTTGGGGGCGGGGCTTTTGGGAGCTTCGCTGGGGGAAGCGGCGAAATTGAAGAATTTGGTCGGGAGGGTCCATGTTTGGGCGAGAAGAGAGGAGATCCGGGAAAAATTGGATGCTGAAGCAAGGTGGTGTGACCGTTCTTTTGCCACTCCGGCAGAGGCCGTGGAGGGAGCGGATCTGGTGGTCGCTTGTACTCCTGTGGAGCATATTGTCGGACTTTTCGGAGAAATCCGGGGATCGCTTAGGAAGCAGGCCTTGGTCACGGACGTGGGAAGCGTGAAACAACAAATCTGTGAAGCCGGGCGAGCCTCTTTTTCGGGAAAAGGGATTTTCATTGGGTCTCACCCGATGGCGGGCTCGGAAAAAAGCGGATTGGAAAACGCGGATCCCCGGCTTTACGAGGGCCGAAATTGCTTCCTCACCCCCTTTGCCGATGAGGATATTGGCGTGCCTTTAACAAAATTACAGAATTTCTGGAAAGGTTTGGGGATGCGGGTCACCCTCACCTCACCGTCTGAACACGACTACATTGTCGCTCAGATCAGCCATTTGCCTCATTTCCTCGCCTCGGCACTAGCCTATCATTTGGCGCAAAAACCTTCCTCTTGGGATAATTTGTGCGGCGGGGGCCTGAAAGACACCACCCGTATCGCGGGGGGTGACCCGGGGATGTGGACGGATATTGCGAAACAAAATCGTGGACAAATCCTTTCGGCTTTGGATGAATTCGAAGGTTCATTAAAACTTTTGCGTGAGCATCTTCACGCAGGAGAGGCTCACGCCATCAAGGAATTTTTAAAAACCGGCCAAACATATCGCCGCAGACTGCCTAGCACCTATGACTCTGACTGACCCTTATCCAATCCTGCCTTTCACTCAACCTGCCTGCGGGTCGATCACCTTACCAGGATCGAAATCGATTACCAACCGCGCTATGATTTTGGCAGCGCTCAGCAAAGGACAGGTCATTCTGGAGAATGCCCTATTCAGCGAAGACACATTAGTCATGGTGGAAGCTTTGCAAAAATTAGGCTTCACGGTCGAAGCCGAAGAAGCGCAAAAGCGGATTGTGGTGGAGGGGAAAGGTGGGAGAATTCCCAAGAAAAAAGCCTCATTATTTGTCGGCAACGCGGGAACGGCAGCTAGATTTTTAACGGCGTTTTGCGCCTCCGCCAACAGTGGTCGATACGAGATAGATGGAGACCCGCAAATGAGGTTTCGTCCCATGAAGGGTCTTTTGCAGTGTCTCCAGACACAAGGGGCACGAATTACCTCAAACAACGATTGTTTTCCGATTGAAATCCAAGCCAACGGGCTGCGAGGAGGAGATATTTCGATGGATGCCTCGGCCAGTAGCCAATTTATTTCGGCAGTATTAATGTTGGCGCCCTACGGGCAGAGAAATTTGCGTCTCCATCTTAAAGGCGAGACCGTTTCCAAGCCCTTCATTAACATGACTCTATCAATGATGAATCAGTTCGGACAACCTTTGTTTGGGTGTTCAAAAGATGGAGTTTATGAAGTTTCTTCCGGAAATGGATACGATGGACCGTTAGGCGGAGTATTTCAAATTGAAGGAGACGCAACAGCGGCCAGTTACTTTCTAACTTTACCACATTTGGTTGGTGGTGAGGTGGTGATACCGGGATTGCGATTTTCGGGGCTTCAGGGAGATGTTGATTATAACAAAGTCCTTCTGCAAATGGGAAGCAAAGTCATTCCGGAATCGCACGGAATGGTGGCAAAAGTCTCTGATACCAGCAGTTCCCGCAAGGCCGTATCGTATGATTTTTCTGATATTTCCGACACATTTCTGACTTTGGCCGCAGTCGCTCCCCTACTCAACGGGACAACACGGATCGAGGGAATTGAGCATACCCGCCGACAAGAGACTGACCGGGTAAAAGCTATGGCCTTGGAGTTGAAACGTCTGGGAATAGAAGTGACCGAGGAAGCAGGGGTGCTTACGATCATCGGAAACCCTAAAAAACTAAAAGCGGATACCACCATTCTCACACACAAAGACCATCGCTTCGCCATGAGTTTTGCGATTCTTGGTTGTTATGACCTCAAGGGGGATGGAACCCCATGGCTATTCATTAAAGACCCCGGTTGTTGTGCCAAAACCTTTCCAAATTTCTTTGAGGTTTTGGAAAAACTTCACGGAGATTCCCATAAGTAATAAAAGTCCCGGAGATGTCTAAGAAGAGGGACAGGCTCTTTCAGTTAATGCTATTTACGGGGTTTTTTCTGTTTACCACCAATGATGGCGGCACCAGCGAAATTGAATGGAAGGGGCATTTCAAACTGGGTGGAACCAAATATTTCAGTCTATATGACATTTCCACAGAGCGCTCAAGATGGATGAACGAGGGGGAAGAGGCTGGAGGGCTAAAAGTCATCCGCTATGATCGAGAAACGGGAACATTGAAGATAGGCAATCAAGGTGAAAAACATTCCCTATCTCTGGGCGCAGCCCAACCCAGGCAATTCGAAACCGTAGAATTTTTGCGAGACCTGGACAATCCGGAATTTGCCGAATTCATTGATGATTGGATGGCCTTGGTTGAAGAGCACAGTTACTGGCGCAAGGAGGAAAGTATTTTCTCCGCCCTACGAGCCCGAGCCCGTCTCTTGCACAACGAGGGAGCGGCAGAGGAGCCAAGAAAATCTCCAAAGAGCTTGCATGAAAAACAAGAAGAACTCTATGAAGCTTTCCGCCGAAGTCGGGATTTTGTATTGCCCCGCTTGTTGGGTGAGGAAGCCTTTTCGCCCTATACTGAAGAGGAGCTAAAAAGGATGCTCTTATTTAGGGTTTATGGTGGCCGCCCACTCGCCTTGCCCCAAGAGTGATTCGCTGGTAGACTTGAAAAATCCTCAGGGCAGTGTGAGAGTAAGTCTTTATCCTCAACCTCATCGTTAAACCTATGAAAACTTTCATCATTAATGGCAGTCACCGTAAAGAAGCGGAATCGCTAAAAACGGCCAAGTTCATCCAACAGACCCTCTCGTCAATGTTACCCGAGCGTGAGACTTACGTATTTTCCCTATCTGAAAACCCCTTAAGCCTTTGGGATGAGACCCAAGGGGGACCAAATCCTGACCAATGGGAAGAACCCTCCCGCCACCTCAAAGAAGCCGATAGTCTCATTGTGGTTTGCCCGGAATGGAATGGGATGGTGACCGCTGGATTGAAAAATTTCCTACATTTCTGCGGCACCGACTTGGTTGGGCACAAGGCCGGTTACATTGTTACGGTTAGCGCTTCTGATAACGGGGCCTACCCAGTCGCTGAATTGCGCATGAACGGCACCAAGAACAATCGCCTCTGCTGGATTCCTGAGCATCTAATTGTTCGCCAAGTTGGCGAAGTCTTCAATGGGCCTGAGGCCGCTGGAAAGAGCGACGCTTATCTCCGCAAACGGTTGCAATACGGTTTACGAATTCTCGATGCCTATGCCAAAACCCTAACTCCTATCCGGGATGGGGATTTGATCGATCACGAAGCCTTTCCCAACGGAATGTAAAGAAATGGAATAAGGGCCTTCACAGAGTACGCCCCCGTCTATCTTCGTACGCTCACTTCCTAGCTGAGATTTCCAACGCATACCGAACATCGGTCCCCATGAGCATCCCTGATATTTTCAGTTCGCATCCGAATCGGCAGATAGGTTCCTTGGGAGAGACCGCGATTCTTCAGCAAATTCGGGAACGATTGGCGGAGTGTATCCCTTCCGGACTGGAAGGCCCTTTCGATGATGCCGCACTTTTGCCGCGGGAAGAGAGCGACGGATTAATCACGGTCGATCCGGTGGTATTTGGCATGCATTTTGACCAATCCATGCGGCCTCGAGAAGTCGGACGAAAACTGGTAAACCGTAATATCAGTGACATTGCAGCGATGGGAGGAACACCTACCCGCGCCGTTCTCTCGTTAATCCTGCCTTCAAATGCCTCCGTCGAATGGTTGGATGAATTCCTGCGCGGCATGGTGGCTGCCGCTCTCGAAGGAAAGGTCTTGATCGTTGGGGGAGACCTCTCAGCCAGCCATAAGGACTGGATCGCCAGCCTAACCCTTCTGGGGAAAGCCACCAGCCGTGCGATTCCCCGTCACGGGGTTCAGCCGAATGATCTTCTATGGGTCACCGGAAAACTCGGCGGTAGTCTTCATAGTGGGCATCATTTAAACTTCTCGCCCAGGGTTGCCGAAGGAAAATGGCTTGCCTGCCAACCAACGGTTCGAACCATGATGGACATTAGCGATGGCTTGGGGAAGGACCTTCCGGCAATGCTGGAAACTTTTTCTGCTTATCTCGACGAGACCCAAATCCCCATTTCTCCAGCCGCTCGGGAACTGGAAAAGAAATCGGGCAAAAGTGCCTTACACCATGCGTTTAATGATGGTGAAGATTACGAATTGTTGTTTTCCACTGAGGGCAATTTGGATATCGAGGAATTTACGCGGGAATGGCAGAAAATCTTCTCCACGCCCATCAGCAATATCGGAAAGGTTCTCCCTGGCAACGAGAGCAACCAATCCAAGCCGTTCATTTTTCGGCAAAAAATAGAATCGAGCGATTGGAAAGGCTATGAACATCTTTGCTAAATTGTCGGAAGGTTGTGCAACCGGGTCTCCAATGGAAACCAGAGAGCTGGCCGCCGCATTGGCCCGTGCCCTGCCACCTGATCAAACCCTATCCCTACACGGAACATTGGGAGTCGGCAAAACGACATTCACCAGTGGTTTGGCAGAAGGGTTTGGTATTCAGGCCAAAGTCACCAGTCCGACCTTTCAATTTTACAATATCTACGAATCCCCCCAACGCCAGTTGATTCACCTGGATGCGTATCGTTTAGAGAACAGTGAACAAGCCAACGAGTTGTTGCTGGAGGAGTTTTTACACTCCCCCTGGTGTCTGGTCGTTGAATGGCCCGAGCAAATCGAGGAGTGGCTGCCTGAACCCTGCCAACATATTTACCTAAGCATTATGAAGGACAAACGTCATTTCATACGGGGAATTTTCGACTTCTGAAGAACATTTTCCAATCCCCAGGGTCGACAAATTGTCGGCTCTAATGACAAATCCTTTAAATAAAATATCCCTGCTTTTGATCGTGACCGCTCTATGCTTTTGGAGCGGTCCAATCCTATGGGCAGGGGAACCATTCTCCCTGGAGAATGGTCGTGTAGTCCCCAAGTTGCCCGAAGCCCCGGAATCCCTGCAAAACTCTGATTGGCCCGAGGAGGCTGAAAATGAAATGCTCGACAGGTTCCAAACGCTGATTGAGCAAGCTCGGGAGAGGAATCTCTCCTTTCGGAAATACGGAGAGCATAAAGCTCAAGCCTTTCCGGATTTGTTATTGCGGCTGTTTACCTCTGACCAAGAGAAATCGCTCCAACTCCTGCAAGAGGAGGAACTCGATGGGACAGCGCACCATTGGACCGAAGGGATCGATTTTTATTGGAGTGTAGTTTTGCCCTATCAAATTCGCAAATACTTCTACTTCGGCGAACTCCTCGACCCGGCTTACCAGCAACGCATGTACAGCGGTGGCCGTCGCTGGACGGAGGAAGACCCTCGGCCTGGGTTTGATTTAATCAACCAGTTAAATTCCACTAACGCAGAGGCGTCTTCGTATGCTCTCGAAATCCTGCTGAAGATGTCGACGGAGTGGTCCAACCACTTTGAGCCCCCTGCCCCCAATGCCAACGAGGAAAAGGAGGACTGGGTCGCTTGGTGGAACCCCTTACTGGAGCGAGGCTGGCAAATTTACGAAGAAAAGGAACGAATCCTAAATCCCTACCCTCATCCTCGTTTTGACCACGGCACAGGGCCGGTCGGAAGAGAGTGGACTCCTTTGGCGAGAGGAATGCGAGCTGACCCTAGAAACACGCAAAATCTCCGCACAATGCGGGACACCAGCATTTATCTGATGGCCGAAGAAACCGGAAATGAAAGGGTCCGCCAACTCTATAAGGAAAAAATACGCGAACAAATTGCCCTTCTCTATCAAGTAGGCTATGGCGAATGGGATGCTGACTACTACCTGACCGGAATATTTGCGGCCTACCACAACCTTTATGATTTCGCGCGCGACAAAGAGGTTATTGGTCTGGCCAAGGCAGCGCTCGACTGGCACTACACAGCGGCCGCCCTCAAATACCGCCGAGGGGTTTTTGGTGGCCCGGCCAAAAGGACCACTACACGGGAACTTGGCAATTACCTCGCCTTCCTTTTCGGCAATTACCCCGAGGAGAAAAACATTTCTTTCAGCCCGATGGCGTTATTCCCGGCAACCAGTGCCTATCGCCCTCCTGCCGCAGTCTTAGCCTTGGCTCGTCAGGAATTTCCGGCCGCCGAAATTTTCGCAATCAAGCCACCTTATTCTCCCCATCTGCCGGGTCACAAAGCCAAACGGGAAAGTTACGAGACGTTGTTCATCGGGGAAACGTTCACGTTGGGAACAATCAACAGCAATCAGTTCAGTCGAAGCAGCAGGCGCTGGCACCTCCTTGCCGATCATTCCACCGAAGGTGCGGTATCGTTCTTCATAAATTCCGGCAACCACCCTCACCGAACACTCCGCCCAACAGATCAAATCGCCCAAGCCGGGGGAGCCGCTCTTTGGCTTCGCCCCAACGATGGTCGCAGCTTATCCTTCAGCATTCCCGCGGGGACAAAGGGGCGGATTCACCGGAACTTCTGGGTTCTGGAGATAGAAAACACCTGGATTGCCATTCGCCCTATCGGGTTGGCTAAAGAAGGGTTACGTCCATTTCTTCAAAACGACGAAGGTGGAGATTTTGTCTTGCGCCAGGTGCCAACTTTGGAAACGCCCTTTATTGGTTTTGCCATGGAGGTGGGCAACCCCGAATCACATGGGTCTCTAAGCCGCTTTATCAGTAATATTTCTCAAGTTCAGGAACTGGACCTGTCGAATTTACCGGAAGGAAAGGTTGGCATGGTCACGAGTAAAGGGATTGATTTGGTTTTACATCACCAGGAAGAATCGCTCCCGCAAATTCATATCCTTGGGAAACCTCTCGATTGGGATAGCGGGGAACAGTGGTCCTCAATTGGTGGCGAAGGCCCGGTTTTTCTGGATGGCTCGCGGGGAGAGCTCTCTGTGGAAGCCGGGGGATACAGTTTTCGCCAAACAATCACTTCCGTTGAGAAAAAAGCCTCCAAGCGTTGAAAGAAGGTTCCCGCAGAGAAAGATTTTCCCGTTGCTCAATCCTAAAAAGTGCCCCATAGTGATTCGATAGTGGGGCTGTAGCTCAGTTGGAAGAGCGCGTCGTTCGCAATGACGAGGTCGTCGGTTCGATCCCGATCAGCTCCACCAAAATCCTTTCGAGCGTTCTGGCAAAAGGTATTTGGGCGGAAAGTCCCTCCTTAGGAAGCATTCCTTTTCTGACGAAGGTCTGCCAGAAGGCGAACATGCTTGGTCGTTTGCCAGGCAAGAATCCGATACACCGCATCCAAAACTGCGGCTACCGCCAGTCCTACAATAAAACCACCCATAATAAGAGAGTTGATCGGCCCGACCGGTCCGATTCCCAGAAAGTTGAAGACCCCCTTCCCTACTTGATAGGTGGTGTAATAAACCGGAACGGCGGTCAACGGATTGGTAATGATTTGCAAAAACACGGCAATCGGCACATTGGAGCGAAACAAAAGAGCGGCAAAAAAGGAGATCGCAATCTGAAGTCCATAAATAGGCAAAAACGCGACAATCGTTCCCGCGTAGATCGAAGGTATGACGTAAGGAACCTTAAAACACCATAAATAGCTCCGGTTACGCGCCAACCGCGAAAAATACCGAATGACCGGATAACGGTCCAAATTACTCTTACGAGGCATCCAGCGCAGGAATTTCTTTACTCGGCGAATACGGGAGTATTTCAGATTTCGAAGTTCCTGCTCATTGATATCGTTCATGAAAAATAGCGAAGCCTTAAAGTACCAAATTTCGGGCCAATGACGAGAGACTTTGACGTATCAAGGAAAAAAATTACGATCCCCCGGAGCGCGGCAACGAACAGGGTTCAGTTAGACCGATTTTTTAATAGCTCCGCGTTCCGCTTTTCAAACCCTCAGGAGAATTGAGCGGAAAGAGATAAAACCGCGCTAAAAATGGCATAGGCAACGATTCCGACAAAAGTGACCGCAGCAATCAATACTCCCGAGGTGACAACCCCGGTAAAAACCCGCAATTGCTTGCTCAAATGGCCTTCCAATTGCCGTGAGACCTCCTTCAACGACGGGACAATATTTCCGGTATTTTCACCTACTCCGATCATATCCAAGACTAAATCCGGAAAGCATTCCGTTTGGGCAAAAGCCCCCGAGATGCTCGCCCCATCGGCCACCAATGGCCGAACCACTTCAAACCGTTCCTTAATTTTTCGGTTGGAAATTACGTTCTCGCTCATACGCAGGGCATCGATCGTGGTAATACCATTTTCCAAAAGAGCAGAAAACGTTTGGGTTATCGCCAAAACATCGGAATACTGCAAAAACTTTCCCAACACTGGTAGTTGGACCAAAATCCGGTCTTTAACCGCCGCGCCCTTGGGCGTCCGGGACCACTGCCATAAAGCCAGAACAATCAAGGCCAAACCCGCAAAAACCCATATCCCATACACCACCATGAAAGCCGAGAAATCCATGAGGAGTTGGGTGAGAAATGGAAGATCAGACCCCAGGGACAAAAGCAAAGATTCCATCCGGGGAAAGAGAAAATAGACACAGAAGATTAAAACCAAATTCGCCAGGATGAAAATGAAGGCGGGATAGGCCAGCGCCATTTTCACGCGGCTAATTAAGGTCTCTCGTTCCTCCAGGTAAACAACCAGCCGCTTCAAAATCTCACGCAGGCTCCCCGTGGCCTCACCCGCTTGGATCAGGTAAACCGTCGAAGAATCGAATACCCTGGGAATCTGCGCCATCGCATCGGAGACCGACAACCCCGAAGAAACCCCTTCCCAAATCTGATGGGCAATTTTCTTTAAAACGGGATCCCGAAAGCGGGTTCCCAACAAGCGAACAGCATCACCAACTGGCATTCCACTGGCAATGAGGTCGGACAAAGCCCTCAGGAAAGGCAAGCGATGAGAAGGCTTCAGAGAGCCTCCCCCAAAGGAGAAGGCCCTGGCTGGCGGATTTTTTCCGGTCTCAGTAGTTTTGGCTTTTCGAGAGGAGGACTGTTTTTTACTTTCGTCAGTTTTCTTGCGCGAAGTGAACCCGGCTTTAGTTGATTTAGCCGTTTCACTCACCGATACCGGAGTGAGCCCCTGCAACGACAACTTGCGTACCGCCTCACGGCGAGATCCCGCCTCGAGCGTTCCCTGGACGGATTTTCCAGTGGCATTGCGGGCGTTATAGGCAAACTGACTCATAGGCTCTACCGACTCTCTCAGCCGTCCATCGACATGACCCGCATAACTTCTTCCATGGTTGTACGCCCCCGCTGGACTTGCTCCCAACCAGAATAACGCAGATCCTTCATCCCCTCCCTAGAGGCGACTTTACGAAACTCACGGGCAGACTGCCGGTTAACAATCAAATCATGGAGGCTCTCCCCTACCCGCAAGATTTCAAAAATCCCCACTCGGCCACGAAAGCCCATATTGCGGCAGGCATCACAGCCAACGGGACGTTTCAGTGACTGCACCTTGTCGGCTTCTTTCGGATCGATTCCGAGATACACTAAATCTGCCCGCAGAGCTTGCAAATCGACCGGCTCCTCCCGCGCACATTTCTCGCAAAGGCGCCGGATCAACCTTTGGGCCATCACTAATTCCACCGCAGAGGCGATGAGAAAGGGTTCGATTCCCATATCGGTCAACCGCGTCAGAGCACTCGGGGCGTCGTTGGTATGCAGGGTACTAAAAACCAAGTGTCCGGTCAGGGACGCACGGATTGAAATATCCGCAGTTTCCCGGTCACGAATTTCCCCCACCATGATCACATCGGGGTCTTGTCGTAAGATGTGCCGAAGGGCGCCGGCAAACTCGAGGCCGATCTCCGGACGCACCTGGATCTGGTTCACTCCGGGAACTTCATACTCCACGGGATCCTCGACGGTGAGGATTCGCTTTTCCGGTGAGTTGATTTCCCGAATAAATGCGTTCAACGAAGTGGATTTACCGGCCCCTGTTGGTCCGGTTACCAAAATAATTCCGTAGGGAAGATGCAAAACCTGGTTGATTACCTTGCGATCTTCGGGCAATAGACCCAATTCCTCCATGGTGAAGGGTTTGCTGGACTTATTCAGTAGACGCAGCGAGACGCTCTCCCCGTACATGGTGGGAATGGTGGATACCCGAATGTCCAAATCCGAATCGCGAACCTGAAAGTTGATCCGCCCATCCTGCGGAAGTCGGCGCTCCGAGATGTTCATTTTGGACATGATCTTGATCCGCGAAATGATCGCTTCCTGATATCTCCGCAAATTTTCCGGGACCGGGATTGGCAGGAGGAGCCCATCGATACGATACCGAATGCGCAAAAACTCCTCTTGCGGTTCCATGTGGATATCCGTAGCCCCATCTTCAACCGCCTGGCGTACGACATCGTTGACAAAACGAACTATAGTCGCGGTTTCGTCTTCTTCCTCCTCCTCTTCCTTCTCCTCGAGAACCTCCAACGTCGAATCGTCGAGACTTTCAAAGCCTACCCCCAACTTTTGGGTAAGAAAGCCCGCTACTTTATCGGGAGGCGCTAAGGCCCATTCAACTTCCTTTCCACAAACGGCGTAAATCCACTCATTCATTTCCTCATCAGGAGGCCAAACCGTAGTGAGAAACAGGGTACCGTTTTCGGCGGGCCGGAAAGGCAAACACTGGTATTCATAAATCAACCGGGCCGGAAGTTCGGTAATCTCCTTAAAAGCCTCCTCATCGGGAAGGGTTCGTTCCAAGCCAACATTTTTTGCCAGCTCACTTAAAACCGCATCTTCACTTTTTCCGGTAGCCAAAGAGAGGGCCTCCAGCCGTTTTTGTCGAGGTTGGGAAAGGATCTCCACCCGCTGTTCCTCGGTAAGAGTCTGCAGCAAATCCGGCAAATTATTTCTTTCAGACATCTCTTTCGGCAAATCACTCATAAGCGAAACCGTCCACGTTAGCGACGTCGGCGAACCGGGGCGGGAGCGTTAGCGTCATCATCATCCGAGTCTTCTCCTAGTTCCAGGCCAAAATTTCCCTCTTGCAGAAAAGTCTCCAAGGCTTCCGGTTCCGACAGGCGCTCGATCATTCGGCTCGCATCGGCGTCAGCATCCTCTGAATTTCGAATCACATGAGGGCGAATAAAAAGCAATAATTCGGTACGGTTCACCTCATTGGTGCGTCCGCGGAATAAATTCCCCACCAAGGGGATGCTTCCCAGGAACGCCACCCGGCTGCCGCTATCGCTTTCTTCAATGCTTTGCAAACCACCAAGCACGACCGTTTCGGCATCGCGAACGCTTACGAAGGAATTGGCTTCCCGGTTCCCGATGATCGGCTGTTCGTTGCCGTCAATGGTGACGTTGTCCACCACACTCTCGACCCGTTGTTCAATCTCCATCTCGACCATTCCATCAGGGGCGATCCGCGGCAACACAGACAGCTGAATCCCAATATCCCGAAACTGGATACTGGAACGCACCGTAGTCGTCACCGATCCATCGGTTTGCGAAGCGGTAATGACTGGCCTTTGCTGGCCAACGATAATCCGTGCCTCACGGTTATGCGTGGTCACAATGGTCGGCACGGAGAGGATATTAACATTGCTATCGCTCTGCGCGGTCCTGAGCAGAGCTTCGATGGCAAAGGGGCGGCGAACGACGTTGAAATCGAATCCGCGTCCATCAACGTCGATCTCGAAATTGTTCTCTTCGCTATCCCAAATGCCGGAGATGGCATCGATCCCCCGCGAATGACGATCGGACAAGGTCACTTCGGCAATAACCACTTCGATCCGAACCTGAGCCAACAGAACATCGATCTTGTCGATCAATTGCTGGATCATCTCGATGTCCATCCGTGTCCCGGACACCAGAATCGCATTGCTCCGTTCATCGGGGATAATGGTCAGCAGGGAACTGAACTCACTGGACATTTCCTCGACAAATTCCTGGGCGGAGTCGCGAATTTCCTCGGGCAAAGTGGTATCAGGTTCTTGCGGTTCCGCAGGCTCCCCGTCATTGCCCTCCGGGGAAGGTGTTTCGGGAGTTTCATCGGGCCGGGTGGGCCTTTCGGGTTGATCGTTTCGACGACCATTACGGGTTTCGGGAACCCGATCACGTTCCGCAGTTTGTCCGGATACCAATTGGCTCAGGAGCGAAGCCACCTCGGAGGCCTCGGCATGTTTGAGAAAAATCACCTCATTGCGGGTTCTCGGTTCTGAACGAACATCCATCCGCTCGATAATGTTCTCAAAATAGTCCATATTGCGGGGATCGGTAATCACGATCACCTGATTGGTTCTCTCATCCGAATCGATCAAAGTATTGGAACTCAAAATCCGTTGCATGGGTTCCTGCCGCAGAGCATTGATCCGGGAAATTACATCCGAAGCACGGGCATTCTGGATAGTGAAGAAACGGGTTTCCAGGTTCTGGTCGCGGGGACGATCAAACTCCTCCAGGAGCGCCTCCAGTCGTTGCAGGTTATTGACCGTCTCGGTGATCAAAAGGGAATTGGCCTTCTCAAAGACAATGATCGACCCGATGTTCGGAGTGAGCAGAGGGCTCACCTTTTGCACAAATTCCTCCGGGCGGAGAAAGTTCATCTGGTACATCTTGGAGACGATTCTGCCACTCGGGCGCATCTCCTGCACCGATTCGGTAATAATCGGCACCCCCTCGGTCATCAACCGGTTCAAAGGAACAACTTTCAAGAACCGATCCCCCATGGGAGAAACACCGATTCCATTGATTCGAAGAATGGTTTCCAGGGCCTCAATGGCCTCTTCCACCTTCAGGGGGCCACGCGAATCAAAGGTAATGCTCGGAGTTGGCAAGGCCTCCGGACGGATGAGCATCCGCCCCGTCAAGCGTTCGAGGAAAATCAACACTTGATCAACCGATTCATCCCGGAAAGTCACCCGGTCAATCTCCTCCTCCGGGTCGGGAGCGCTGCCCTGCCCCTCCAGTGGCATGGCAAGCAGGAGGAGCAAAGTGAAGCCCAAGAGGCTGAACCTTTGCCAGGGTAAGGTTTTCTCAGGTCGTAGTATTTTCTTAAAAATTTCTCTCATAAATATCCCTTAGTTTTCTTCATCGGAAATCTCAACTGCCGTTATCTCATACCGGGCCTCCAAATTGCGCGGGTCATTGCGATCAGGTATTAAAATCAACTCGCCCATCGACATATAAGGCGAACGATCCTGAATACTGTCCGTAAACGCGATGATTCGTTCCATCGGCGAACGACTTAGCCGTACGGTAACGGTATGAAATTGAAATATTTCCCCCTCTTCAGTGCGTGGGGTGTCGATACTGGGGGAGAGATCCTGGGCTCTGGCCAAGCGGTTGATTTCGGAAAGCAAGCGGGTCCGGGAAAGCAATTGATCCCGCTCCAGGCGGCCAATCTCTTCCTCGACCAAGCCTCCGATCATTTCGGCATTATCGATCCAGACCTGTTGCTGTTCGTAGGTCCGCTCGAGTTGCTGCCAGGTTTGCCAGTCCTCCCGGCTTCGATTCAGAAAGTTCAGTCCCCAAAGCAAAACCATGGTGACCAGAAAGAAAACAACCAGGAATTTTTCCCGTGGGGTTCTCTCCAAAAACGCTTCGTTGGTGACCCGAACTCCTTTTTTGATCAGTTTCATTCCTCACCTCCGGGTAAATCGAGTTCTGGCTCTGTTGTTAAAGACGGTTCGGGAAGCGTACCGCTGCTGCCCGCGGGAAGACTCCCGTTGCGGACAAATCTTTGAAATGGCTCTTCGGCAAAAGTCAGGCGCATGCGAAAGTTGGTTCGTCCTTCGCGAAGGGTTTGGTTTAGGATGTCGACATCAGAAATTTCGACCGCCTCCGCCAGAGCACTCTCATAGCGAATCACATCATCACTGTTGGCCGTTTCCGCAACCACTTCCAAACGCAAATCCGAGGTCAATTCCGCTCTGGTGAAAAAGATTGAGTCCGGACGTACGCGATTAACGACCTCCAACATGGAAAAAGGCAGAAGTTGGTTTTCGGCAATGCCCCGCATTCGCTGGGCAAAACTTTCCTGTTCCTGGATTTTTTCGACTCTATCCTGGCGTTCGTTCACCTCAGTCTGTTGGGCCTCTAAAAAAGAATCCGCCCCAAAGCGCACTCCCTCGCCCAGCAGCAAAAGCAGTAGCGCAGCCGCACTCACCCAAAGGGCGCGCAGATACCAGGCATTGCGACGCTTTTCCGCTTTTTTGGCGGCCAGCACCTCCTTATCCCGAATATCCATGGTGGCCGACGCTGAATGCGAAAGCCCTCCCTTACGGAGAACCGGAGCCTTATCGCCATTTTCCGGGGTAAAGCGGAACACCGCCTGTTTATTGTCCCATCCCAGAAACACCGGCCCGAAAAGTCGCTTTTCCTTACCTTCTTCCCGCTTGAGCCCGGCTTTGGCGTAAAGTTTTTCTACCACGGACTCCGGAAAGGCCCCCTCTTCTTCCTCGGGCACCAGGCGCGAAACGATTTTGACCGGAACCTCCCCGGCACGGGCCATTTGAATCAGGGACAAGCCCTCTCCAAAACGCAAAAGAACCGCTTTATCGTCCAACCCCTCCCCGGGCAAAACGGATAGCAACGCCGGGGCCACCAAGTCCGCATCATCCAGAGAGGCTCCCACCAACTCTTCAATCCGTTTTCGATAGGCCGCAAAGAGAAGGATTTTCCGCCCCTTGGCCGGACGATAGTACCCGTAGTACACTTGGTGAACAGGAAACGGGCTGGTCTGCTCCAGCATCATTTCCAAAAAGGAATCGAGTTCATTGGCCGGCAGATTATCCGGCAATTCCACGTTCTTCCAAAAAAATGGCTGATCGGGCACCAGCACGACCTCCTCCCACTGCAGGCGGTCATCGGTCAAATCTGGACTGTTGGGCATGGAACTCTTCACAAAAGGAAAATCTTAGCCTACGCCTTCTTGCTCTGGAAGTAAACAACATCCTCACGTCTGAGAGAATCCATCCGGAGAGCTGATTTGGGTCCCCAAAAGAGGCAAGAGCCGCTGTGAGCCCTCAAGCAGAGACCGCAAATCACCGCCTGCCGGAATACGGAAAGTCACCCGATCGGCGCGGACTTCCCAGATCACCAAAGGATCCGGACAAACCAGGGTCAAAAAGCTGCCATCCAAAGGGTAATCGAGGTGCGGGCGCAAGCGGGCATCCTCTTCCAGGCGGTCGATCACCTTTTCCACCTCGATCGGCCGGTTGGGTTGCCAGATAAGCTCCGAACAGATCCCCTCCAAAACCTGGACCCATTGCGGAATCAACGCCTCCTCCAAGAGCTTTTCGCCCGAAATCTCGGTCCGCAGCTCATAGTTCCCGGACCTTTCCCCCTGAAGTTCGATCCAGACATCCAGGCGGCTCCCGGGCAGACTGATCCGCACCGCCCCCTTCGATAGCTGCAAATCAAAATCGCGCCGCCGCAGGGCGAACTCTCTACGCAATCGTTGAAACACAAGATCCGCATGATTCCGCACTTCCTCTTCCCCAATGGCTTGCACAAAAGCCTGAGCCGCTTCGTCGGGGACCTTGGGAACCTGGTGTCCGCGCTCCTTTTGGAATCCCGAGAGTTTCGTCACCGGGCCAACGGTGAGCCCCTGTAGGGTCAAACGCCCTCCCGGAAATGAATCCGGCGTATCTGCGGAAGCCAGTCCTGCCATACCCAACTCTTTTCCTCTCCTCACTCCATGGCAAGAACGGAAACCGGGAAATGCCTTCGCCCGTATCCCCACTTGCATCGGCAGGCAGAAAGGTTACTTTGGTCCAATCGAATAAAAACCATTCCCAGCCGGACGTTTTTCGAATTCTGACCTGATGCAAGAAACAAACCATCCCCACCGAGCGGACATTCTTCGTGAAATCATCCGCAACCGCCGCAGCGTAAAGCCTCGCCTTTTCAACGGAGAGCGAATCCCTGACCGCATCACCGAGGATATTTTATCCGATGCGAGGTGGGCTCCGACCCATCATTTGACCCAACCCTGGCGCTTTATCGTCTTCACCGGAGCGGCGCTGCAGCGGCTGGCGGACTTTCGCCAGCATTGGTACCGAGTCACCACGCCCCCGGAGCAATACGATGCGGCCAAGGCCGCTCGCCTGGAAAGCAATTTACTCAACTCTTCCCACGTGGTCTTTCTCTGCCTGAAACGCCATGAGCGCCCCGGATTTCCCGAGGAGGAAGAAATTGCGGCGGTGGCCTGTGCCGCCCAAAACATCATGCTCAGTGCAGAGGCCCACGGGTTTCATGCCTTCTGGGGCAGTGGCGGCGACACCTACAGCGACGACCTGCATGAGTTTCTCGAACTGGAGTCCACCGAACGCTGTCTGGGATCGCTCTACCTCGGCTACACCGAAAAGCCCCTCACCCGACCCCGCCGCCAACCGTTGAGCGAAGTCATGCGCTGGCACGAGACGTGAAATTCTAACCGTAGGGCCTCCCCTATAACGGCCGCCCGTGCAGCCCCTACCCACTGGCCAGTTTCCCAGGCCTCTGGAGTGTTGCGCGCAGGGACATAAAGCCCCCGCACGCCTTACTTGGAAGAAAAAACACCTCCGTTTTCGAAAGTATTGTATACTACATCTTCCTTTGAACGTTTTAGCTTTTCAGCGTTTCCATTCCCATCCCTTGCTACACAAATTTCCATCCATAATCCCCTCGCCCGCGGCCATTCGGGGGTATGTAGGGAATTCGTATCGTGGTTTTTAAAATTTTGGCCCGGTTCCAAGGGCCTGCCGCGTCTCGACTACCGTTTTTTCCGTTTCACCAGGAGCTGGGCCTGGTGGTAGCGAACCATGGTTTCGAGGCGTTCCATCTCCTCGGGATCGACATCGGCAGCTTCTTTGAGTTCGGCCTGGGCTTTGGCCATGGCCTGCTCAACAACGGTCGGATCAATTTCCTCAACGTCGATGGCCGATTCGGTCAAAACGCTGATTTTATCCTGCATCACCTGCGCAAAGCCTGAGCTTACGGCGAGGTATTCCGTTTTGCCTTTCTTTAAAACCCTCAGCTCACCGGCATCAACTTGGGTCAGCAAGGGCAAGTGACCAGGCAAAAGCCCCACCTCACCTTGCTTGGTCGGAAGGATGACCTGATCCACGGGGGATTCGTAAGCCTTGCCGTGAGGGGTGACGATCTCGAGATGAAGCGACATGATGGGTGATTATTTCTTGGCTTCGGCGGAAGAGGCTTCGATGGCTTCGTCGATCGAACCCTTCATGTAGAAATCGTTCTCCGGAACATGGTCCAACTCACCGTCCAAAATCATTTGGAAGCCGCGCAGGGTTTCCTTGACCGGGACAATCTTTCCGGGGAATCCGGTAAAGACCTCCGCCACATTGAAGGGCTGGGACAGGAACTTCTGAATTTTCCGGGCGCGGTAAACGGTTTGTTTATCTTCCGGGCTCAATTCATCCAAACCGAGAATGGCGATAATATCCTGCAAGTCTTTGTAGCGTTGCAAAACATTCTGCACCCCGCGGGCGATGCGGTAATGCTCTTCGCCGACAATCATCGGATCGAGGGCCTTGGAGAAGGAGGCCAGCGGGTCAACCGCCGGGTAGATCCCCAATTCCGCAATCGAACGCTCCAGAACGATAGTCGAGTCAAGGTGGGCAAAGGTGTTTGCCGGAGCAGGGTCAGTCAAGTCGTCCGCCGGCACATACACCGCCTGGAAGGAGGTAATCGACCCTTTCTTGGTGGAGGTAATACGCTCTTGCAAGTTGCCCATCTCAGAGGCCAGGGTCGGCTGATAACCAACCGCCGAGGGGGAACGTCCGAGCAACGCGGACACCTCGGAACCGGCCTGGGAGAAACGGAAAATGTTGTCAACGAAGAGCAAGACGTCCTGGTTTTGCTCATCACGGAAATACTCCGCCATAGTGAGGCCGGAGAGGGCCACCCGCATCCGGGCACCGGGGGGCTCATTCATCTGTCCGTAAACGAGCGCCACCTTGGATTTGGAAATATCCTCCTGGTCGATCACCCCGGCATCGGACATTTCGTGGTAGAGGTCATTCCCCTCACGGGAACGCTCCCCCACCCCGGCAAAGACCGAGTACCCGCCGTGGGTTTTGGCGATGTTATTGATCAACTCCATGATAACCACAGTCTTACCAACCCCAGCACCCCCGAAGGCACCAACTTTACCCCCTTTAATGAAGGGACAAATCAGGTCGATGACCTTGATTCCGGTTTCCAGAATGGTCGCCTTGGTGTCTTGGTCCATCAACGTTGGCGGAGCCCGGTGGATCGAAAGTTTTTTATCGTATTTGACCTCTCCCCGATGGTCAACGGGGTCACCGGTCACATTGAAAATCCGGCCCAAAACACCTTCCCCGACGGGGACGCTGATGGGGGCACCGGTGTCGGTGACTTCCTGCCCACGGACCAAACCTTCGGTCGAGGACATGGCGATGGTACGGACCATCCCTTCACCGAGGTGCTGCTGGACCTCGAGCGTCACCGTGACCTTCTTTCCTTCAACGGAATTTTCAACGGTAACCGCCTGGTAAATTTCCGGCATTGCTTCGGCAGAGAACTGAACATCCACCACCGGGCCGATGACTTGGACAATTTTTCCTTTATTGCTCATGGTTTATAAATGTAAAACGGTTTAATTCGAAAGGGAGGCGGCGGAGATTTCCAGAATTTCCTGGGTAATGGCCGCCTGCCGGGCTTTGTTGTATTGAAGGGTGAGATCGTCCAAAAGGGAGGAAGCATTGTCGGAAGCGGCTTTCATGGCCACCATCCGCGCGCTGTGCTCAGACGCCTTGGAGTCGAGAACGAATTGATAGACTTGGTTGTGAATAAAGCGGGGCAGGAGTTCGGAGAGAACTTCGTAAGGGGTCGGCTCGAAGATCATATCGCGATCTTCCTTGGGCAATTCCCGGGCGCCGACCACTTTTCCACCGACCTTGCGGCCGGTTACGTCGCTGAGGATATTTTTCAGATCGGTCAGGGGCAGCAAGGAATAGACCGTGGGCTCCTGCAAAAGGGTGTTCACAAAACGGGGGTAGAGAATCTCGATGGTATCGATTCTGCCCTCGATGAAGCGATCGATCAGGAGCTGGGAAATTTGCCGCACTTCGGTGTAAGCGACTTTATCCCCGAGAGAAAAGTCCGCGATCAAATTGCGGTGGGTCCGGGAAAGGAACTGAGCCCCTTTACGGCCTACGACATAGTACTCTGCGGCGGATTTGATTTCGGAGATTTTCTTGAAAAGATTTCCGTTCAGGGGTCCACAGAGCCCCTTGTCCGAACTCAAAACCAAAATCCCCCGGGTTTCGACTTTGCGGCCTTGCAAGAAGGGGTGTACGAACTTCCCCTCCACTTTATCCTCGATCGCCGCCAACATAGCCGAAAGCAAGGCCGAGTACTCGCTCCCCGACAAAGCCTCGTTTTGCGCCTTCTTCATCTTGGAGGCAGCCACCATCTCCATCGCCTTGGTGATCTGCTTGGTGTTTTTGACCGACTTGATACGACGCCGGATATCTCTGGTACTTGAGGACATGGGTCAATCTTTCGTTAGCAGGCGAGGCATTCCGGGCGGGCTCCCATTATCGGGTTTTCTTCCACTCCTCGTAGGTTTTCTTCAGCGTGGCGGCAATATCGTCGGAGATTTTTCCTTCCTTGCGAATCGCCGTCAGGGTCGCGTCCTCACGGGTCGTGACATACTCGCGAAAACTGGAGGCTGCGGAAACAATTTCCTGCACCGGAATCTCGTCATAATAGCCGTTTTGAATTCCCCACAGAGTCGCCACCTGTTGCTCCATCGGCAAGGGGCTGAGGATCGATTGTTTGAAAATTTCAACGATGCGGGCCCCGCGGTCGAGTTGCGCTTTGGTCTTCGCGTCGAGGTCCGAACCGAACTGGGAGAAAGCCGCAAGCTCCCGGAACTGCGCCAGTTCGAGTTTGATTTTTCCGGCTACCTGCTTGGTCGCCTTGACCTGCGCGGCGGAACCAACCCGGGACACCGAGAGACCGACGTTAATCGCCGGACGAATTCCCTGATTGAACAAATCCGTTTCGAGGAAGATCTGTCCGTCGGTAATGGAAATCACATTGGTCGGAATGTAGGCCGAGACGTCCCCGGCCTGGGTTTCAATGATCGGCAGCGCAGTCAGCGATCCGCCCCCGGCCTCCGGGGAAAGACGGGCCGAACGCTCAAGCAGACGGGAATGCAGGTAAAACACATCTCCGGGGAAAGCCTCCCGACCGGAAGGACGTTTCAGAATGAGGGAAATCTGACGGTAGGCCACCGCGTGCTTGGACAAATCGTCATAGACGATCAGCGCATCCTTGCCGTTTTGCATGAACCATTCACCGATCGCGGCGCCCGCATAGGGGGCCAGGTATTGGTTCGCCGCATTGTCCGCCGCAGGTGCGGTTACGATAATGGTGTAGTCGAGGGCACCTTTTTCGCGCAAGGCCTCGATGGTTCGGGCGACATTGGCGTTCTTCTGCCCGACGATCACATAAATCGAATAAACCGGGCGAAAATCGGGGTCCCCGGATTCCTCGCCGACGCGATTGATGTTCGCCTGATTGATAATGGTATCCACCGCGATGGTGGTTTTTCCGGTGCCGCGGTCACCAATGATCAACTCCCGCTGGCCACGGCCGATGGGAATCATGGAGTCAACGGACATAATGCCGGTCTGCAGAGGCTGATCCACCGATTTCCGCTCAATGATGCCCGGGGCAATTTTTTCCAGCGGATAGCGTTCGGAGGAATCAAGCGCGCCTCTTTCGTCAACCGGGTTGCCGATGGCATCCACGACCCGACCGAGCAAGCCCATCCCCACCGGGACAGACAACAATTTTCCGGTCGTCTTGACCTCATCGCCCTGCCGGATATGACTGGCGTCACCAAGAATAATACAACCCACTTCCTCTTCCTCAAGGTTAAGGGCGATGCCGGTTACCCCGCCGGGGAATTCGACCATCTCGTTGTACATAACCTCCGAGAGTCCATCGACCTTGGCGACCCCGTCGGCGACGGTTATCACCCTGCCGGTGTTTTGCTTGACGGTCTTGCTCTCAAGCTGGGAGATTTGTTCTTCAATTTGTTCAATGACGCTGCTCATGGTGATATATAAATGGGTAAAATCAAATGGTTTGGGCGGCTACCTGGCGGGAGAGTTTTTCCAATTGTTGCCGGGCGGAATATTCGTAGGTATCGCAACCAACGCGGGCGCGGAAACCCGCTAAAAGTTCTTTATTTTCCTTGGGCACGATGGTGATGGAACGCCCGTAGGTCTGACGGAAAAAGTCGGATAATTGTTTTTGCGCGGCTTCCTCGAGGGGGCCGGCATGCTCAACGACGGCTTCTCTCATGGCCACTTCCTCGCGCAGGTAATTCCGAAAGGCCCGAAGGACCGTTTTGTACTCGCGCGGCGGTTTTTTGTCCAAAGCCTGCAATACGGCACTGACCCGCTCGGGGACCACTTGGTCCTCTTCAATGCACATCGCCGACAATTGCCGGGCAAACTTTTTACTGCGAACACTCTTGGCCATGGGTGATCAGTTTTTCTGAAGTTCCTCCGTGGCTTTTTGGGTAAAGCGGGATTTCTGTTCTTCCCCTAATTCTGAACCCAGAACCCGGGTAGAGGTGAGAACCACCAGGCGGGCAATCTCCTCCCGAACCTCCGCAACCATTTTCTTGCGTTCCTGTTCGATGGCTTGCTCGGCCTTTTCCATCATTTCAGTGATGCGCTGATTGGTTTCCGCCGTTTGCTTCTCCTGGTAGGCCTTCGCCGCTTGGCGGGCCTCCTCCAGAGTTTGCTTCGCTTCCCGCGAGGCGTTGTCGAGAATTTCCTTTTGCTGGGCCTCGGTTTCCGCCATGCGGACCTTGATCTCCTCAGCATTCTTCAGACTTTCGGCGATCTTATCCTGCCGCAAATCGATGGTCCGCAGGACCGGACGGATCCCCAGATAGTAAATCACTGTTACTACCAGAACGAAATTAATTATTTGCGCAATAAGAGTATTCCAGTAGATCCCGAAAGTATCGGTAAGTCCGGAATTAGCGGCATCGGCTTGCGCAAGAATGAGAGTGAAAAAATCTCCGGTCATGTCTGGAAAAAGGAATAAAGGGAAAAGTCCCGGCGGGAAAAGTCCCGCCGGGAAATCAGTTATCAGGCCAATTGGCCGAGGAAGCTGCCGAAGAAGACAATCGCCTCGGCAAAGGCCATCGCGATAATCGACTGCACCAAAATCGGAGTTGCCGCACCGGGGTTGCGTCCGACGGACTCAACCGCTTTGTAGCCGATCAGGCCAATTCCGAGAGGAATGGCGAAGGCCGCCAAGGCCAATTGAAGATTCCCGGTAAAAGCGGGACCTGCGGCTTCGACGGTTTCCGCGTCAACGACTTGGGCGAGAATAAGAGCTGTTTCGAGCATAATGATTTGAGTTTATAGGTTTAGTTTAACGGTTATTCCTTCGCGTCCACGTTCGTTATTGTTCTCGAATGGAACCATGGTCCCACGAAAGGAAAGGATTTTAATAATCGTAATCAATGGCCATGCTCTCCCTCTCCTTCCGGATGGTTACAAACCAGCCCAATGTAAATGGCGACTAGCATGGTAAAGATCGCAGCCTGAATGACGCCGACCATGATTTCGAAGAAGTAAAAAGGAATGGGGACAATAAAAGCGACGAAATTAGTCATTTCCAAAAGGAGATTTTCTCCGCCAAACATATTTCCATAGAGTCGCAAGCTGAGTGCAACGGGCCGGAAGGCGATAGAGATGATCTCGATCACACCGACAAATAGAAAGATAGGAATCAAACTTATATAAATGGCCTTGGCGGTAGTTTTCTTATCTGCTTTATTTCCAAAAATATCATAAACCAAAGCCTTGATACCGGCATAACGAATGCAGAAGTACAACCAGGCAACAAAGGTAACAATCGCTATGGCGAGGGGGAGGCTTAAATCAGTATTTCCAGGTCGCAGGAACTTTAGGACCATAACACCCTCTTCATTCTTCATCCCGATGGAACCTACGCCCGGCATCAAACCCGACCAATTGTGAAAAAGGATAAAAAGAAAAAGTCCGATCAACAGAGGAAACACCGGTTTGATGACCTTTTCTCCGACGATTGGGCGGATAATATCTCGTAGCCCAACAATAATCGCTTCCAAAACGGCCTGCCCCCGACTGGGAATCATCGTCGGCCGTCCTCCCGCAACGCGGATAAGAATAATCAAAAGGATAGAAAACACCCATGCCGTAACAATCGAGGTCGTCACCGGAAGCCCCAGAAAGGTTACCGGGTCGGCTTTTGGTTCAGCCGCTTGGGCCACCGTCGGAAGGAGGAGGCAAACAGCGATAACCAAAAAACTGAGATAGGAGGTGCGGTACATAGAGAGGACTGATAATAAACGAGTCTTGTTTCCTTAATGGGAAAAGAATAATTGCTTGGCCCGTGCCCCCGTATAGTCAACCTTGAAATGCAAAATGGCTAAAAAATTCCCCCTTTTTCCGAGAAAGTCCCCGCTCCCCCCAAAGGGAGGACGAAGGCGTGTCCCGCTCAGCACATATGCGTCAACCTAAGGACTTTGGATGGTTACCGTAATTGATCGGGCTTTCGCCTGTTCTTGGGAAGGTGAATAATAATAAGAAGCGCTTCGCTACGAGAGTTGCGTAGGGATGATCGCAGCGGTTGCCCCCCTCCGTAAGGGCTGAAACGCCCGCCCTATCGCTTAGGTTGACGCATATGCGCTCAGCAAAGGTCCCTCTTAGCTTTCGCGGGGTGATTGCCCAATCCTTCCCCAGACGCACCCGCCCGACAGGAGAACAACCGCCAGCGAACCCGAACCTCAACCCAACCATTCGAGCTCGGAAAGACCCTCGCCCTCCCCGGCACCACTCCACTCGAAGCGAAGATCACGCCATCACGTCACACCATAGCCCAGAAGGCGAAGGCGGACCCTACGCCCCGGCCTCGTCGAGGAGACAAAGGGTTTCCCTCAGGGGCAAGCCCATTATATTAAAGAAAGACCCCCGCCAACCCGCCAGGACCTGTTCGCGTCCCTCCTGAATTCCGTAGGCCCCGGCCTTGTCCAGGGGATTCACGAGGTCATGGTAGGCCCGCGCCACCGCCTCCTCAAAGCTTTTGAAAATCACCTCGCTGCGCGCCACTTCTTCCCGGCACACCAGGGCACCATCCGTTCCGGCAAAGTTGACCACGACCCCGGTAAAAACCTCATGGGTTCGTCCCGACAGACTCAAAAGCATCGTCAGCGCCTCTTCCCGGCTTTCGGGTTTGTTCAGAATCCTCCCGCCCTCGGCAACGACCGTATCGGCGGCCAACACCACGGCGCCCCGGTTCTCTTCCCACACCGCCCGGGCCTTTTTCCTCGCATTCAGCAAGGTGAGCGTGGCGGGCGTTTCCGCCGAGCGAGCTTCCTCCACCTCCGGCGAAACCACCTGGAAGGTTTTTCCCAAACGGGCCAGAATTTGTTGCCGCCGGGGCGAGCCGGAGGCTAGAATAAGGGGTTGTGACGTATCGCGATGATTTTTCTTTTTCATAAAATAAACTGACGGGGCCAAATCCCCACCATGACCAAATCTTCTGTCCAGGCAACCTCTTCTCCTTCCTCCAGGAAAATCATCCATATCGACATGGATTGTTTCTACGCGGCCATCGAATGCCGCGACGACCCCAGTGTAGCCCACCTGCCGGTCGGCGTCGGAGGCGAGAGCGGAAGAGGCGTCCTGACCACCTGCAATTACCGGGCCCGGGAATTCGGCTGCCACTCCGCCATGCCGGTTTTCAAGGCCCGGCAACTTTGCCCCCAAATCATCCTCAAACCGGTCCGCTTCGAAGCCTACCGCGCCGAGGCCCGGAAAATCCGGGCGATCTTCGCCCGCTACACCAAACTCATCGAACCGCTCTCCCTCGACGAAGCCTTTCTGGATGTCACGGGACACCCTGAGTTCGCCTGGAAAATCGCCCGCCAAATCCGCCAGGCCATCCGCGAAGAAACCGGCTTAACCGCCAGTGCCGGCATTGCCCCAAACAAAATGCTGGCCAAGATCGCCAGCGACTGGCGCAAGCCGGATGGCCAGTTCGCGGTCCTCCCCAAGGACATCGCCACTTTCATGAAAGACCTGCCGGTACGCAAACTGTGGGGGATCGGCCCTAAAAGTGCCGCGCTTTTGGAAGAGCAAGGCGTCCGTACCTGCGGCGACCTGCAAGAGTGGCCCATCCCCCGCCTGATCGGTTTTTTTGGACAAAAATGGGGAAACACCCTACATGAACTGGCCCGGGGAAAGGATGAGCGACCAGTGGAGATTCACCGCCCCCGGAAATCTCTCTCCACCGAAATGACCTTGCCCAAAAATCTGGAAACCCTGGAAGAGTGCGAGGCCCTCCTGCCGGAATTACTCGAAACCCTGGAAGAGGACATGACCCGCATGATCGAGCGAAAACCGTTTCGGAAGATTTTCCTCAAACTGAAATTCGCCGACTTCCGCACCACCACCTGCGAAAGACCGGCAACGAACCTGGACCGCAGTGCCTTTGCCGAACTCCTGCGGGAAGCCTTTGGCCGCCACGCCGAGGCAGTTCGCCTGGTTGGCCTGGGGGTTCGCTTTCCCGAAGCAGTCGAGGTGCCCAACAAGCAATTGGTTTTTCCTTTCTTTGATCGGTAAAAGATTTACAGCCCCCGCCACTTGGTTTGTCATGGGGCATGAGCACCAACCAGCGCCTTTGCGAAACCCCATTCAACGAAACCGATTCGGTTCGGATTTTCCGGCAAAAATTGCAAACCACCCCACCCCGCTGGAAAGGCGTTTGCGGTTTTGATGGTTTCATCGACACCTTTATCCGCCTGGAAGCCCCCGCCTCGATGGCCGAGTTCGGACCCAAAGTGGCGGCCGCCGCCGGCATCGCCGCCTCCTACCCGGCCCAACACCTGGGCGATAAATTCGGAGGCAACGGTCCCCTCCTCCTTTCCGGACTTCATGGTCTGATGAACGGGGAAATTGATCTCACCTACATTGGCGCGCTGGGCGATCCCGAGCCCCTGCCGATTTTCGCCGAAGCCCTGCAGGACAAAACCGCCCACCTGTACACCATCGCCGAGCCGGCCCACAGCGACTGCCTGGAATTTACCGACGGCAAAGTGATGCTCAGCGATCTGCGCGCCTGCGCCGAAGTGACCTGGGAACGGATTCTCGAAAAAGTCGGCGAGGAAACACTCTCCCAACGGCTCGCCGAAGCAGACTTTATCGGGGCCGTCAATTGGGGGAAACTCATCCATGTGGGGACCGTCTGGGAAGGCTTCGCGAAAAAACTCGCCGCCCTAGGCAAACCCGCCAAGGAAGTCCCGTTTTTCATGGATTTGGCCGAATTCGAACAGCGCCCCATGGAGGACCGAAAAGAACTCATTGGGCTGGTCGAACGAGTGACCGGCCAATGCACCACCATGCTCAGTATGAATCTCAAGGAAGCCTGGCAAATGGCCGACTCCTTCGACGGCGATTTTCACGGAGCCAAAAAGCCCGAGGCCGTGACCGCTTTGGCAGCCTTTTTAAAAGAACACATCAAAGTCGATAAAATCATCATCCACCCCAACAACGGAGCGGTTTGCGCCGACAACCAGGAAGCTGTCTGGGTGTCCGGCCCCTTCTGCAAGGAGCCCTTGGTGTCCACCGGTGCCGGCGACCATTTCGGCGCGGGTTGCCTGATCGGCTCTCTACTGGGACTCGACAACTTTGGCATCGCCCTCCTCGGAGTGTGCACCAGTGGCTATTTCGTCCGGACCGGCGAAGCTCCGGACTTTCCCAAGGTTCTGGCGCTGCTGGACCAGTGGGCCGCCGGTGATTTGCCCGAGCGCCTGTAATGCCCCGGCCCCTCCCCGGCCAATTGCCCTCCTAAACCTCCTCGTCGGTCGAGATCATCCAGTCCTCGTAGTCCGCCGCCTCATACAGAACCTCGCCCTCCTCCAGCACCATTTCCAACCACTTGGTGTTGGTCTCCCGCCGGGAAACAATTTGCTCAGGATTCCCCACCAACATTTGCAGGGGAAACTCCTTGGCGAATTCCTTTTGCAATTTTTGCGCCCGTGCAAAGCCCTCCGGAGGAGTTTCCTCCCGTGCAATGACCAATAGAAAGACATCGGCCTCCAACACCTCCGTCGCCAAATCCTGTACTTTGTCCGCTTCAAAAGCATACGGCCCGGCCAGTAAAATCCGCAGCGGATTCATCGCCTCCAGCAAGGCATGACTCAACTCTTCAATCTGTTCACGTGCGTCGTCCATGCTTTCCACTGTAGCACCATCTTTTGCCCATGCCATGAAAATTTTCGGAAAAGGCTATTGACGGAACTTCGGAAATATCTTCAGCTATTTCTTTCCACCACGGCGAGATAGCTCAGTTGGTAGAGCAGAGGACTGAAAATCCTTGTGTCCCCGGTTCGATTCCGGGTCTCGCCACCATCTTAATGAAATTCAGGGTGGTCCCGGAAGCCTCATGCTCTCCCGCCTTCGCTCAGTTGGTGAGTCCCGCAAGGCGGGAAAAATCCTTGTGTCCCCGGTTCGATTCCGGGTCTCGCCACCATCTTAATGAAATTTAAAGGTGGTTACGAAGGAAGAAGCCTGTAAGAAGTACCAACCACTCTTCCGGGATTCCTGGGCCACCGGCACCTTGAACTGCGGCAAGCGCTTCGCTTGTTTCCCTCGCGTTGCTCGGCGGGATTTCGCAAGCTCAACCTGTTTTCCTTGCGCGGAACCCTCCCAACCCTACACCACCGGGCAATCCACCAGGGTTTTGATTTTCCCCTGCCCCACCTCGCAGGGACGAAGAACCAATTCCCGAAACTTGTATCCCGGACGGCAATACCGACACCAAATATGATACCATTGCTCCTTCCACTGGAAAAAGCTCCCGTGGGCATACTCACTTAACCCTTCACCCTCCGCTACGGGCCCAACCGAATCATAAGGCCCGGCCAAACAATCCGAAACGGCATAATCCCGCCCCCAGCTGAGATAATAAATCCCCTCGTGGCAAAACAGGTAATTCTTATCCATCCACGACGGAGCCTCCTCCCATTCCCGGCCCCGAATGGTTATCGGTTTGGGGTCTTCCGCCAACCCCATCATGTCCTCCCGCAAACGGGCCAAAGTGTAGCCTCCCCTCTCCTTGCTACCACTCACCAACCAGGCCGTCCGGGAAGCATCCTTCTCCACCAGGACCGTGGGATCATGGGATTTTTCCAGCAAAGGTTTTCCCACCGGATCCCGGAACGGCCCTTCCGGACGATCCGCCACCATGACCCCTATGCCCCGGCTGCGATCCGAAAAATAAAAATAATACCGTCCCTCCCGTTCCGCCACATCCCCGGCCCAGCAATCGGGACTGCCCTCCCCCATGTACGTATCGCGAGGCAGAATTTCGCCCTCGGACCGCCAGTTTTTCAAATCCCCCGAAGAAAAAATCCTCCACCGTCGCATCACCCAATCACGGCCCTCAGGGTCATCATCGGTACCGGTATAGAGAAACACCCGCCCCTGAAAAACCCGCACATGAGGATCAGCTAAGCCCGAGGCTGGCGCGAAAGGATTCATTAAAAAAATTCGCCACAATTCACCTGTCCTGTCCAGCCCAATCGCGTCAAACCAGATTGACCCATTCCGCTTTTTGTTTGACGCCAATCCTTCTCTACCATGCAATAAAGGCCTCACCTACCGGTAACGCCATGGACCTAGACTCAATTAAAAAATCCTACCGTTTTTACGCGCCCTTCTACAACCTGGTCTTTGGCCATCGAATCAATTCCGGCCGCAAGAAAGTCGTCCGGTTGCTCGACCAGAAACCCGGTTTACGGGTTCTCGAAATCGGGGTAGGCACCGGCCTCTCCGTTCCCTACTATAACCAAAGCGTAGAAATCACGGGGATCGACGTCAGCACCGAGATGCTCGACGTGGCCCGCAAAAAATACCCCCAGGACAAATTCCCCCAAGTTAAGGAATTCCTCGAAATGGATGCCCAGGATTTGCAATTCCCGGATGGCTCCTTCGACGTTGTCGTGGCCATGCTAGTGGTCTCGGTCGTTCCCGATCCCGAAAAAATGCTTGCCGAGATGGCTCGGGTCTGTGCCCCCGGCGGGAAAATCATTGTGCTCAACCACTTTGCCTCCCAGAAAGGCCCCATGAAGAAGATCGAAAACCTCATCGCCCCCCTATCGCGGCGCATAGGTTTCCGTCCCGACTTCTGCCTCAAAACCTTCCTCACCCTAACCGACCGCAAATTGCTCGGCGTCCACAAGGGAGCGATCAACGGAATGTGGAAAATGATCGAATTTGAAAACACCCCCTGTCCTCAAAAGGAGCAGGAGGAAAGAGCCCAAGGAGGCCCTGATGAACCCGAGGAAGAAGTGACCCCTTCAGAAATTTCCCTCGGGGCTAAATAATTTCCCGAATCGTTCCCTGTCCTTGACATTATCCGGTCCAAAGGGCATAACAACAAAACACCATGCATCGGGGCGTAGCTTAGCCTGGTAGAGCGCCTGCTTTGGGAGCAGGAGGTCGGCGGTTCGAATCCGTCCGCCCCGACCACTTTAATTTCCCACAAAAACCGCTAATTCAATGAGTTAGCGGTTTTTTCGTGCCCGAATGAGCGAAAGGCAATTTTCCGGATTTTTCCACAAATTTCCCGAATTTTCCCGAAAAACGGTCATTTTTAGCAACCGTTTTAGCAACCGCTTCTACCGGCAAGAGACCCCTATTGCTCAATTTGCATTGCCCGACCGTTGTACTTCCAGGTAACCTAAGGGATATGAGAAAGAGAGGCAGGCCCCCGAAAAACAACCCGTTGGATGTTCAGGATGACGTGTTTGTCAAAGCCGAGGTCATCAAGAACCTTTTCGATCCCCCTTTGAGCAATACCGCCCTGCACCGCCATGTGCATAACGGTAAAGTCATCAAGCACAGCCACGGCCTGTACCGGCTCAATGCCTCCCGCAAGGCTTTGGGACTCCCGGAAAGCGATGTGAGAGAATATCGCCGAAACCAGAGGCCCTCCAAATTGGATTTGACCATGATCGCCCTCTATTCTGTCCGGGAGGAAGTTTTGGATCTCTACACCGAGGAATCGGAACTCCCCGACCCGGACCGCTTCTTTTTCGACGAGGTAGAATATATGCGGAAAATGGTTCACGCCCACCGGGAGAACATCAAGGATCTGAGCGTGGAAGAACTGGCCGCTTATATCAATGGGATCAGGCAGTTTATTAAAGGGAATAATGGCTCATGACCTACGAAAGGCTGAAAGAATTACTTGAAAGGTACATTTCCAGCTTACCGGCAAAGGAAATGGCAAAAGCCATCCACGAAGACATGAATTTAATCGGCTTTCAGATTAAGGAAAGCCACACAAATGCGATTGGATTCTGGAAACAGAATGGCAGAATTCCTCAAGCTGAAAGAAATACCGAACAAGCCCATTCCGGCTATTTTAACGATTGACCAAGCATTTTCAGCCTTACAGGATCACAATTCTTATGGGCAACCAAAACCTTCTAACCAACCCCTTTCTCGTGGAAAGGGTTTCTTTTCTGGAGAAAATGGCGTTTTGGCGGGGATGGGTCGGGAGAAAGGACATGAAGGTGCGGTTTGGGACTTCCCCTGCCCAAAGCTCCTCGGATTTACAAGCCCTTAGGGAAAAGGCTCCGGGGGTTTTACAGTATAATACCCGCCGCAAGACCTATGTCGGGGCCGAGCCCTGGACACCCCATTTTTTCGAAGCGATTCCGGAGAAGGACCTCCCTTCTCTCTTCCCGGAATCGGTGGAGCATTTCCGCCTTCCTTTCCGCCATACCCCGGTGGAATACCTTTGTTACGTCAATCGCGCCCTCCAGAACCAACAATCCATTGAGCTGGATTATCTCTCGGCATCTTCCGGTACGCAAAAGTGGAGACGAATCACCCCCCACACCTGGGTCTGGGATGGTCGCCGCTGGCATATCCGGGCCTACTGCCATGAAAACGCTGACTTCCGGGACTTCAACGCAGGACGCATCACCGGCACCCGCCAATCCGGACCTCCCGGAGCCCTACGCGAAGAGGACCGCGACTGGAACACCCAAGTCACCGTCACGCTGGCCCTCAACAAGGATCTCGACTCCACTCGCCGCCGTGCTCTGGACCTCGATTATCAACTCATCAACGGGAGACTCAAAGTCACCCTCCGCAAAGCTCAGGTGAACTACTTTCTGGACCAATTTGGGTTCCCTACCGACGCCCAAACCGGCACCCTCAATCTACGGGAGGAATTTATTCTGACCGGTGTACAGACTGCACTTTAAACCCGATGACTTTTTTCCTTAGATCAATCCCTTTGCTCTCCTTTAGATAAAAAAACGTTGTTTGGCACCCATGAACATCCTCAACATTCACAACGAAATTACCACCGGATATAAATCCTACATTGAGAGCTTTATTGACATATCCGACGAGGATATCCGGAAAGAGGTGGAAAGACATTTGCAACAGGGCACTCTTTGGCCAGAACCTTTGATTCAATTCAATCCGGCCTATGAGAGGGCACTTTCCATCGATGCCCTTGTAGAGGAAGGCTCGCTCTGCCCGGAAATGAAAAGTGTCTTTCATAATTTCGAACTTTATACCCACCAGGTTGAAGCCATTCGCTTAGGTGTTAAACCTTCCAGTTTTGTCGTTACGTCCGGAACTGGTTCCGGGAAATCCCTCACTTATATCGGCAGTGTTTTCAACGACCTCTTCACACAGGGAAGCGGAAATGGTATAAAAGCGGTATTGGTTTATCCCATGAATGCCCTCATCAATTCACAAGTTGAGGAGCTGAGCAAGTTTAAGGAAAACTACGAAAAACACCTCGGAAAAGAATTTCCTATCAAATTCGCTGCATTTACCGGCCAGACCAAACAAAAATTACGGCAAACGATCAAAGACTCTCCTCCGGATATCCTTCTAACAAACTATATGATGCTGGAGCTGTTGTTGACCCGTTTTGAGGAGCGACAAATAAGGGACTCGATTACGGAGAATCTAAAATTTCTTGTTTTCGACGAACTCCACACCTATCGGGGCAGGCAAGGAGCAGACGTGGCGATGCTGATCAGGCGAATCAAATCCAGAGTCGGTCGTCCTATCACCTGCATCGGAACTTCAGCAACCATGGTCTCCAGAGGGTCATCTCAGGATCGCAATCGTATCGTTGCTGAATTTGCCACCAAGATTTTCGGAGAAAAGTTTACTCCGGAGCAAATCGTCTCGGAAAAACTGGAGCGCTCGCTCAATGCAACCGGAAATACTCCCGATGCTTCCACACTTGCCCGGAACCTTCGCTCAGAACCGCCCATTTTTGCCTCAGAAGATGATTTGAAACAATACTCCACCGCCATTTGGTTGGAGAATGTCATCGCTCTGCAGCAAAACAACGACGACGGCCAACTGGAAAGAGCCAAGCCCCTTCCCCGGAGTGAAATCGTAAAAAAACTCCTTTCTGCGGCCAACCTTGGCGAAGAAGATCGCGAACTGGTTGAAAATCATCTCAACAAACTCTTTTTAAGCATAAACGACTTGAACCAGAGGTTGATTCAAAAAGGTCAGCGATACACCCTTTTGCCCTTTCGCTTGCACCAGTTTTTCGCCCAGACGGGTTCGGTTTATGCCACCTTGGATGCTCCCGGTAACCGCCACATCACCTTACAGCCCGGCCTGCATTGGGCCGAAAGTGGGGAACCTGACCGCTTTCTCTTTCCGCATGTCTTTAGCCGGGCTTCCGGAATGACTTACATTTGTGTTTATTTCGATGAAGATAATCAAAAATTCATTCCTCGCGAATTTAACGATTCAATGCCCGATGATGATGACTTAACTGCTGGGTACATCATTCCCGGCGGGTCCGAAATATGGAATCCTGAAACCGATCTCGAAGCCCTTCCCAGCTCCTGGACCCGAACGGACCGCACGGGAAAATTGATTTTCGACTCAAAGTACAAGGACCGCGCTCCCCAACGCATCCACTATAATCCTGAAGGATTTTGCGTTGAGGAACAACACAACGGACAAGCTGGTTGGTTTATGCCAAGTGAGCCCAAGGGCCTTCTCTTTGACCCGACCGCCGGAGTCTTTTTCGAAGCAAATACCAGTGAACGCACCAAGCTAACAACCCTTGGGAGTGAAGGCCGAAGCACCTCTACCACCATTACCTCATTCCTGGTCCTTGATTCGTTGAACCGCAATGGTTTCAAGCCACGAGACCAAAAACTACTGAGCTTTACCGACAACCGGCAGGATGCGGCCCTTCAGGCGGGTCACTTCAATGACTTTATCCGCGTTACCTTTATTCGCTCAGCCATTGCCAAAGCGCTGAAAAATCATCCGCAAGGTTTAGATTACACAAAAATCGGCCCGGCAATTTTTGAGGCGCTGAACCTGCCCCTCAAATCCTTTGCCAAGAATGTCTCCGGCGACTTGCCGCATTTCATCCTGAATGAGCTTAAGGAGGCCTTTTCCAATTACCTTACCTACCAAGCTATTTACGATTTGAGGAGGGGTTGGCGGGTCATTCTGCCCAATTTGGAAAAATGCGCCTTGCTCCAAATCGAATACCGCCATTTGGACGAAACCGTCCGATGGCAGGAAGCCTGGAAAGAGATACCTGTTCTGAGCGATCTGGAAGAACAAGACCGGAGCCGATTCCTCTACAACCTTCTGGATTATTTTCGTCTCGAATATGCCATTCACAATGATGCTTTTCTCAAAAACAGCACCCTACAGGAATCGGAGAAAACATTTGGTGATAAACTGCGTGATGAATGGATGTTTGCCAAACTTGCGGACAACCTCACCCCTGCCATTCTGCGACGCAAACGCCTCGGGGCACGCTCTGCCGGAAAAAGCAGTTCATTAGCTCTGACCAGTGCCATCGGAAAATATATACGCCAGTTTTTTGCCGATAAAGACCCCGACTTCCAAATCAATAGGGATTCCTACGAACTGATCATGGATCAACTACTCGACCTTTTGGAACGGGCCGGGTTTGTCGTGAAGCAGGAAAAACGTGATCCCGATGGGCAACCCACCTTCGTCTATCAATTGCGTCTCGACCGAATCATCTGGAAACCCGGTGACGGACAAACGGTACGCCGCGATGAAGTCAAAGTCCGCAGTTACAAACCATTCCAGGAACGCCCCAACTTCTTTTTCAAGCGAATTTATGAAACCGACTTCGGGAAAATCAAAACATTGCGGGGAGAAGACCACACCGGGCAATTGAACAACGATCTGCGGATCGATCGGGAGGAAAGATTCCGCGCCGACTTTTTCAAAGAGGACAAAAATGGCCATCGCAGCCCTGACGAGGAACGCATTTGGTCCGACTCGATCAGTGCCCTTTATTGCTCCCCAACTATGGAGCTCGGGGTCGATATTAGCGACTTAAGCGTCGTTCACATGCGCAACGCCCCTCCGAATGCAGCCAATTACGCCCAACGAAGCGGACGGGCGGGTCGGAGCGGGCAAGCCGCCTTGGTGATGACCTATTGCTCTTCCTACTCCCCGCACGACCGGAATTTCTTCAATAACAAGGAACATCTCGTCGCCGGAGTCGTGGAGGAACCCCGAATCGACCTACTCAACCGCGAACTCATTGAGTCCCACGTACACTCCCTCGCCCTAACCGAGATTGGTTTGCCCGGCGTCCGTGAATCAGTCACTGAACTGTTGGACCCCGATCTCCCCGATTTGCCCCTTCGGCCAGCCATTCGGGAACGATTAACGCTAACGCCATCCACCGCTTTAGTCTTCCGCAAAAGCGTTCTTTCCGCCCTGGAAACCATTCTTCCCGAATTGGAAAATCAATCTTGGTTTACGGAATCCTGGGTGGACCGCGTCATTCAAAATCTGCCAGGAAATCTCGATCACTCCCTCGAACGTTGGCGGCATTCTTACCGGGAAGCGAAAAAAACCTTGGATAAAGCTTCATCTGAGATCGCCAACGGGGTTTACCCCCTAAACAGCGAAGAGTACAAAACTGCCAAGCGTCTTCAGGACCAAGCCACCCGGCAACGGGATCTTCTCAAGAATGACATACAAGGGAATAACGAACTCACTGAATTTTACGTTTTTCGTTATCTCGCTTCAGAAGGATTTCTTCCGGGTTACAACTTCACCCGCCTACCCGTACGCACATTCGTATCGGCCAAGGATGAAATGGGCGAATATATTTCCCGCCCCAGATTGATTGCCCTGCGCGAATTCGGCCCATTAAACATCATTTATCACAATGGAAACAAATACCGGATCGAACAGGTTATCTTACCGGAAGTGGAATCGCATCTCGATAAAATCCGGGTTTGTGCGAAATCCGGCTTCTGCCTTGATGAAACGTATGAAACAACCGATTCCTGCCCATTTACCGGCATTGACTTAAGTAAGACAGAAAACTGCCAGAACTTTGTTGATCTTCTCCAAATCCCGGAATCCCGGGCCGAAAAGAAAGAATACATCACCTGCGAAGAGGAAGAGCGCCGCCGCCTGGGTTTCTCTATCGAGACCTTTTTTACCGTCAAACCGGAGGAAATGGCTCGTGTCCGACGCTCCCAAATCAAAACCGGGCAACAAGTCCTACTGAATCTTGCCTACATTCCCGCCGCCCAACTCATTCAGGTAAACCGGCGGGATCGAACCCGCCGGGATGATGGGTTCCCTTTAGGCATGAAAACCGGGTTTTGGAAGACTCAAGTGTCCTCCGAAGCCAAAGAAGACATTCGCAAAGTCATGCTTTGGGCCGCCAATACGGCCGATGCTCTCTATATGGAGCCACTAACCGCGCTGGCATTAGGCACCGATGGTGTCCTCACCTTGATGTATGCCCTCAAAAGAGGTATTGAAAGGGTTTATCAAATCGAACCCTCCGAGTTAGCCGTTTCCAAAATGGGAACCAACAACGAACCGAATATCTTTCTTTACGAAGCCAGTGAGGGAAGTCTGGGGATTCTCAGCCAATTGGTCGATGATGTGGAAGCCTTTAAGCAGGTCATTCGGGAAGCTCAGACCGTTTGCCGTTTTGACGATCCGGACTATCAGGAAAAGGCATCCTATGACGATCTCCTCAGCTATTATAATCAGCCCTATCACCTGCAAATTGATCGTTTTACCATTAAGGGTGCCCTGGAAAAAATCCTCACCTGCTCCATCGAGCGCCGGGATACGCAAAGCGACCAAAGCTACCGGGAGCACTATGAACGCCTCTTACGACAGATGGATTCCAACTCCTCCACCGAAAAGGTGTTCCTCGATTACCTGTTCAAACGCAAGCTGAGACTCCCCGACTTCGCCCAAAAAGAAGTTAATAATCTCTATATCCAGCCCGATTTCCACTATGCGCCCGACACCTGGGTCTTCTGCGACGGGACTCCCCATGACCAGCCTGAAATCCAGGAAGATGATCGCAATAAACGGGATGCCCTCCGTTCCAGAGGTGACGAAGTGATTGTCTATCACTACAAAGACTCTTTAGATGAATTGGTGACCCAATACCCGGATATTTTTACCAAAGCCGTTGATGAATAACTCCACCGCAGATTACCAACCCGGCACCCTCGTCGCCCTTCGTGGGCGCGACTGGGTCGTTCAGGCCTCCCCCGATCCCGACCTTCTCCTTCTCCAACCTCTTGGAGGAAGCGAAGAGGAAACTACGGGCCTCTTTCTCCCCGCCACCACCGAAGACGACCTCCCGGTTCCGGCAGAATTCCCCACTCCCACCGTTGAAGATCTTGGAAATTTCGGCCATGCCCGCATTCTCTATAATGCCGCCCGCCTCTCCTTCCGCAACGGAGCCGGTCCCTTCCGCTCCCTCGCCAAGCTCTCCTTCCGCCCCCGCAGTTATCAAATGGTTCCCCTGGTCATGGCTCTCCGGCAGGACATTACCCGCCTTTTGGTGGCGGATGACGTCGGAATAGGCAAAACCATCGAAGCCCTCCTTATCATCGCCGAGCTATTGGAGAGAAAAACCATCGAACGCTTCGCCGTCGTCTGCCTCCCGCACCTCTGCGACCAGTGGCAACAGGAAATTCGGGATAAAATCGGTCTGGAAGCAGTTGTCATCCGGTCCAACACCCAAGCCCGCCTTGACCGGGACATTCATGGCGATGTATCGGTGTACCAACACTACCCCTTTCAGATCATTTCCATCGATTACATCAAATCCGAAACACGACGGCAGATATTCATCTCCGAGTGCCCGGAACTTCTGATTGTCGATGAAGCCCACACCTGTGCCCGCCCCCAGGGAGCATCCAAAGGCCAACAACAACGCCATGCCCTGTTACGCGACATCATTGACGCCCGCCCCGACAAACAACATCTGGTCATGCTCACTGCTACCCCCCACAGCGGTAAACCGGAGGAATTTACCTCCCTGCTGGGCCTGATTGATAACTCCTTCGAAACCATCGATATTGCCACCGCCGGACAAGCGGAACGCAAACGTCTCGCAGTTCATTTTGTCCAGCGTCGCAGGGCCGATGTGGCCAAATGGATGAACCAGAAAACACCCTTCCCGGAAAGGGATTCCGGCGAGTTCGACTATAACCTTGGCTCCGAGTATGCCACCTTCTTCGAAAACATATTTTCCTTTGCCCGAGGCCTGGTCAGCGGCAAAGAACACGACCGCCGGAAGCGGGTTCACTACTGGACCGCCCTCGGTATGTTACGCGGGGTGATGTCCAGCCCAGCCGCCGGGATGAGCCTTTTGCGCAACCGGCGCGCCAAGTTGGGGGACGAAGATTTGCTTGAGGAGATTGGAGAAGAATTGGTGCATGACTCCCCGGAAGGCTTTACCTCCGACCTCACCCCGGCAGAACTGGTGGAAGGCTCGGAATGGACCGATCATGAAAAACGTAAATTAAGGCAATTCGAGGAAGAACTGGCCAACCTCCAGGGTTTTACCAAGGACAATAAACTGGAAGCCGCCCGCATGGTGATCGCGGACTGGCTGGACAACGGTTTTAGCCCGGTCATCTTCTGTCGCTACATCGCCACGGCCAATTACCTCGGCGAGCAACTCAAGCCGATCCTAACCAAGGAATACAAGGATATTGCGGTGGAAGTTGTCACCTCCGAGGATCCCGACGAACTCCGCAAAGAGCGCATTGAAGCGATGGGAAAAGCCAAACGGCGTGTTTTGATTGCTACCGATTGCCTTTCAGAAGGTATCAATCTGCACCAGTGGTTTGACGCCGTTCTCCATTACGACCTTCCCTGGAACCCGAACCGTCTGGAACAAAGAGAAGGCCGCGTGGATCGTTTTGGTCAAATGCGCGAGGAGGTCAAAGCCTATCTCCTTTTCTCTCAGGACAACCCGGTTGACGGCGTTGTGCTGAATGTGATTCTCCGGAAAGTCCGTGAAATCAAAAAGGCCACCGGGATCAATGTCCCCTTCCCCGAGGATAGCAAAGGTGTGATTGATGCCATCACCCAATCTCTCCTTCTGGAAGATCACAACAAGGTCAACTTCCGCAAAACCGGCACCCAGATGGAAATCCATTTTGAAGAGTTTGATACGGCCAAAAAGATCGACCTGGAAGTCACCGATAAGTTCAAGCGCTCCGAAGAAAACGTTAAGGCCTCACGGTCGATCTTCACCCAATACGGCATTAAAGCCGAAGATATCGAACCCGACCTGCGGGAAAACGATCTAGCCATCGGAAATCCCGAGGCTGTTCGCGATTTTCTCATTGAAGCACTCAGCAGTCTCTACGGCGCACAGATTGAGCCAGTGACAAACCGCCGTCGGGAAGTTCTCGGTTTCCAGCTCTATCTCACCAATCTCCCCGACATTTGCCGCACCATCCTCCCCGAGCCCGACAAACGGGACTCCCTTCCGATTAGCTTCGAATCCCCCACCCCTCAAGGATTTCACTATATCGGGCGCAACCACTCACTGGTCGAGCAAATATGCCAAAGGGTACTTGCCGATACCATGGATCGCCAACCGCGCGGAGCGTCCCGGGCCGCCGTCTTTCGCACCCGGCAAGTCGAAAAGCTCACCACCCTGCTCATTTTCCGGGTCCGCAACGTGATCGAAGAAAAACACCAACGCGGTCCCCAATTGATTGCTGAGGAAATGCTTCTTTGGGGGTACCGGGGTAACCCCCGTGACGCCGATTACCTGGATTTTGAAGAAGCCCGCCGTCTCCTCAGCGAAGCCACCGTTGACGGTAACCTTGAGCGCGAACGGCAGGAACGGGAACTCCGGAACAGTCTTCAACAACTCAGCGATTTGCGTCAACGCTTCGACGAACTCGCTGAAAAACGCTCCCAACACCTCGTTGAGGCCCACGAACGCTTTTCCCGCCTCGTGGACCGCAAAAAATTCCAAGTCGTCTATCCCGTCCTCCCCATGGATGTCTTGGGCACCTACATTCTGGTCCCGCAAAGATAATTCACGAAAAAATTTGCCAACTTCGAAATAGCATCATATGATGCCAAAATGATCATCCTTCATGCCGCCACCATTTCCACGACCATCGAACAAGGAAATCCACCGCAAAGTAAATCAGGCTTTGGAGGCATTGAGAGATCCAAATCGCTCCAAATCCTGTTTTATCGCTAAAGAAAAGCACCTTCCTGAATCATGGGATTTCCTCGGCGTTGTGGACAAAGTCTCCTTCTGGGACACTATCCAAGCCCTCCTGGAAGAACTTCGCCAAATTGACCCTACCAAATATTACGTCGGCAGCCGACCCCCGCAAAGAAGCTATGAAACTGGTCCTATCGCCCAAAAAGAACTCTGGGCCTACGCCTGGGAAAGTGCGATTACAGGGCACCCAACCTACCTGAAATTCGTCATCGTCCCGAAAAAGAAACAATCCACCTATGAAGGCGCGTCAGCCTATAACCTATTTTTCCTCGATTGCCATGAAAACCGACCACCAAAATACTAACCTACCCGATACCTGCCCGGCTTGCCAAGCCGAAGACCCGGAATGGCAACTGGTCGCCCAAAAGACCGAACAAGTATTCCGGGGCGAAACCTTTACCGTTCCCTCGGAGGTTTACACTTGCCCGGAATGCGGCTTTGAATTTATTGCCGACGAAGCCGCCGAACAAATGGTTCGCGCAACTTGGTCCGCTTACCGGGAAAAGCACGGATTGCTGCAACCCGACGAGATCGTGGCCCGTCGAAAAAGCTTGGGGATGTCACAAGCCAGCTTTGCCGTCTTTCTCGGTGTTGGCAAAGCCAGTATCCAGCGGTGGGAAAAAGGGCTGGTGCAGGACAAAAGCAGTGACAACCTTATACGATCCAAAACAGAGAAAGGAAAGTCACCGACAAAAATACCTGTGCAAGTTCGGGAGGCAAAATCGATTCACTTTAATATCGAAGACCTGCACCGGATCGCCGCCCTTCCCTGGACATCGCCTGCGCGCAACCAGATGTTTGTTTATGGGGCTACCCACAAGAAAGAAAAGCAATCTTTTGATCCGTTCAGAATGACGTTTAGCCCCGCATCGCTGAGAACTGCCGGTGCTTTTTCCACCGATGAACTACCCATTGTTCAAGAGCCCTCGCATCTTATCGTCGAAGATCCTTCCCCCTATTCCCATGAAAGCAAAACCGCAAAAAACGATTCCCCCCTCGCCTGTTCAGCTTAGAAGCTCCCATTTTAAGGAAATTGAGGTCAATGCATTGGAAGAAGGCTCCCTGGAGAACCCGTTTAGCCTCACCCCCAGAGTCGAAACAGCGCCCTCGGTTGATCATGATCGTATTTGGCGCATCGATCTGACCGTTACCATTCAGAGTGATCCTGAAAACCCTTTTGCCTATAATGGCAAAGTCCGGGCAATAGGAATCATCGAGATTCATCCCGATATCGACGCCTCCCAAGTTGCCCCCTTTGCCCGGGTCAACGGAGTGACCCTCTTATACGGTATCATCCGGGAATTGGTTCACACCCTTACCGCCCGCTCCGAACACGGCGAATGGATCCTCCCCACCCTCGATTTCCGGGATTTGGCAACCGGAGAATAAGGCGGCTATCCCCCACAAAATCAAATCCAAGAACCAAGAACCCACAACCCATGTTTCCCTCCCTACGCATCGAAGGCTCCATTCTCACCGGGGATATTGTCGCAACCATTGCCACCGCCGAACGGCAGGAAGGTCAACGGCCCGCCGACTTCGGCTTCCCCGCCCGGAGCACCGTAAAAGACGAGATCGCCGATGCCTGGGCCAATGCCCGCGCCTACTGGAATGCCTACCAATCGAAGCTGGATCGCCTCCGTGAAGGTGCCTCCGGGGTCACTGAGACACGCAATTTATGGATTACCCCCCTTCTCGGCCTCCTCGGCTACAATCCTGAACTGGCAGGCAAGGGCGAAGTCGTCAACGGGAAGAACTATGCCATCTCCCACCGCGACAACCGTCGCGACGGCTTCCCCATTCACATCATGGGGTGGCACGACAGCCTCGATAAAAAGCGGCAGGATTCCGGCCCTCGCATGTCCCCCCACGCTCTGGTGCAGGAATATGTCAATCTCACCGAACACCTCTACGCCATCGTCACCAATGGCCGCCAACTCCGCCTCCTTCGCAATTCCTCCCGGCTGATCAAATTATCTTTTCTGGAGTTCGATCTCGAAAGAATTTTCAATGAAGAGCTTTTCACCGATTTTGCCCTTCTCTTTCGCCTTCTCCATGCCTCCCGAATGCCGGTCAATCAGGCCTCCTCCGACGAAAGTCTCATCGAGCGTTACCATCAGGATGCACTCGACTCGGGCTCCCGCATCCGGGATGGGCTATCCCGTGCAGTGGAAGATTGTATCCGGGACCTGGCCAACGGATTTCTCGCCCACGAGGCCAATAACGAACTCCGTAATTCTCTGAATGCCAGCCCGACCGCCGCCACCGAATTTTATCAATACCTTTTGCGCCTGATCTATCGCTTGCTTTTCCTCATGGTCATCGAAGAGCGCGGACTGGTCTTTCCCAAAACCGCCGACAAACGTCTAATCGACCTTTATCACCGCTATTACAGCATTGGCCGGATACGCAAGTTGTCTGAACAACGGCACTTTGCCGAAGCTAAATTTCATGATTCCTGGGATGCGCTCTGTGCAACCTTCCGGTTATTCGCCGAACCCCGGATCGGTGAAACGTTGGGCATCGCCCCATTGGGAGGCCTGTTTCATCGGGAGGCCATCGGCCCATTGGCCAAATGTCGCTTGTCGAACGCCGTTTTGCTGACCGCGATACGTCGCCTGAACTACTTCCAGCACCCGGACACCAGGCAATACATGCGTGTCAATTATGGCGCTCTTAATGTGGAGGAGTTCGGCTCCGTGTACGAAGGACTCCTGGAATTCGATGCCAAGCTCATCGAACCAACCCCGAATCAATATGAATTCCACCTGGTCAAAGGTGACGGGAGAGCTTCCTCAGGGTCCCATTACACCCCCGATGAACTCGTTCAACCTCTCATCAGCCATTCCCTTGACTACCTTATCGCGGATAAGCTCAAAGAGTCCGATCCCCAGGCCGCCTTGCTTTCGCTCCGCGTTGCTGACATCGCCTGCGGTTCCGGCCACATCCTGCTCGCCGCCGCCCGCCGCATCGGCACTGAGTTAGCGATTCTTCGAACAGGAGAAGACCAACCATCGCCATCAGCTATGCGCAAGGCCGTGCGCGATGTCATCCGCCACTGCATCTACGGGGTGGACCTCAACCCACTGGCGGTCGAGCTGTGCAAGGTCGCCCTCTGGCTGGAGGCCCATGTGCCCGGCCAGCCCCTCAACTTCCTCGATCACCACATCAAATGCGGGAACGCCATCGTCGGCTTCGTCCATCAGGAGGAGTTGGAAAAGGGCATCCCCATGGAGGCCTTCAAGACGCTTCCCGGCGACGACAAAGAATTCGCAGCCACCCTGCGCAAGCGTAACAAGGAGGGCCGGGCCGACGACCGCCGCCAGGCCAAGCTGGCGCTCTCTCCCGAGAATCAGCAAAAACTCGATGCCATTCGCCGACGCTGGCAGGAACTCTCCGGCCTTCCCGAGCGCACACCCGCCGAGATCGATGCTAAGCGCCAGCAGTTCAGGAAATTCTCCGCCAGTGAGGACGCTTGGCTGCTCCAGCAAATCGCGGCCATCCCCATCGCCCAGTTCTACCAGCCCAAGACGCTGGAAAATAAAAACTGCGTCATCACGGAGCAGGACTACCGCGACTACCTCACCGGCCAGCGCACGCCCCAAGGCCAAGCGACCGCCAGCGCCTGGGCCTTGGCGCATCGCAAGAAGTTCTTCCACTGGTTCCTGGAGTTTCCGGAAATCATGCAGAATCAAGGGTTTGACTGTATTTTGGGTAATCCGCCTTATCTTGGAAATCGAAGACTCAAAGGCACTTACGGGGCAAGTTTCCTTGAGTGGGTGTCTTTCGAGTTTAAACCCGCGGGTTCCGTCGACCTTGTAGTTTACTTCCTGAGACGGATGTATGAGTTGATATCGCACAGTGGCTTTATCTCTTTAATTACTACGAATACGATTGCGCAAGGGGGCGCGAGAGTCGGGGGACTTGAGTATATACTTAGTCGCGGAGGAACTGTAAATTTTGCTTTCAGGTCAATTCGTTGGCCTGGATTGGCGACCGTTAATGTAAGTTTACTTTCCCTGTATAAGGGACAGTGGCATGGTAGATGTAAATTGGATGGAAAGATAGTAGAGAGGATTACCTCCCTACTCGATGACGGCGAATCAGACCTTAAACCATATCCTTTATTCGCCAACAAAAATAAGAGTTTCGTCGGGTCTTATGTATTAGGTAAGGGTTTTATGCTAGATTTTGAAGAAGGCAAAGCGCTTCAGAAAACCGATGGTGGTAGCGAAGTAATATTTCCCTATCTAAATGGAAAGGACCTCAATAATAGTCCTGAACAAAAAGCATCTAGAATGATCATCAACTTTCGTGATATAGGAGAGGAGCAAGCCCAGGAACTGTCTCCTGACTGCTTCAGGATTATTGAGGAACGCGTTAAACCAGATCGAACCCGACTAAACAAGGACGGTAAATTTGTCCTTAGAAAACCATTGCCTCAGCGTTGGTGGATGTATGCGGACAAGAGGCCCGCGCTTTACCGCACGATAAAAGACCTAGGTCGAGTTTTGGTCATTGCCCAAGTCTCGAAGACTACTGCGTTCACATTTGTTCCTAAAGGACAGGTTTATGACTCCATGCTTATAGTTTTTCCTTTCGAAAGTGCTAAATATTTTTCGGTTATGCAGTCGAATTTCCATACCCAATGGGCTTGGAGATACTGCACAACAATGAAAACGGACTTACGTTATGGACCCTCAGTGATTTTCGAGCCATTTCCGTTTCCCGACTTATCTCCAAGTTTATCTATCGTTGGCGAACGTTACCACGAGCACCGCAAAGCAACCATGCATCTGCTCTGGCTGGGCCTGACGAAGATCTACAACCTCTTCCACGATCCCAACCTCAGCCCGGAGCTCGTCGCCAAAGTATCCGGCAAGTCCTCCGACATTGCCGAGCAAGGCTACAAGGCCCTCCTCAAGTTACGTGAACTCCATGTCGAAATGGACACCGCCGTGCGCGACGCCTACGGCTGGACTGACCTCAACCTCGAACACGATTTCCACGACCTCGACTACCTCCCCGAGAACGACCGCACCCGCT
>JAFIGF010000187.1 GCA_020831535.1 Opitutales bacterium
ACCAATGCCAAATCTCTTACCTATGAACAACGTCATGCCGCATTCACTGCGCGGTCGCTCAGAGGAGCCCGGTGCGGGAAAACCGCACGCCGGGATCTGCAAGGGGGCTCGTCGGCAACGGCGAGTCCTACCTTAATGGAATGAATATGACGCGAATTTTATCACTTTGCATTATTGGAGCAGTACTCCTTTGTTGCCCTGGTCGAGCTGAATCGGAGTCAGTCCAAACTGCGCCTGAGGAGTCAACAAATGACTTCTCCTTGGTCTGCATGGTTGAGGGGGATTCCCTCGAATGCAGACTGCGTAACATCACCACCGATCCAATACAGTACTCGAACTACACCATTGGCTATCACGAAACCATCATTCTTGAGCGATACAATCCTGAAACACGCTTGTGGGGACCAGTTCCGTGGAAGGATGCGGGAATGCGAATTTACAAGGGCATAGGAGCATCATCAAATAACGTCAAGAGCGTTGCCTCAGGAGCGATTATTCCGCCGCAGCATCATTATAGAGATGGAGAACCGAGGTATAGCTTCGTGGTCAATTTGAAGGACTATGAACTCCCTGAAAGCGAGGTACATCTCTTACGCGTTACGCAATTGATGGGAACGATGCTAGGCTCTGATTTGCCGGTTTGGAAAGGGCAGGTGGTATCCGAAAAGATTGAGTACAGACCAAACACAGCTATCCATCATTACCGAAAAGCTGAGGGTCCCGAAGAAATATTCCGGCAATATTATAGACCGCAAATCACACCGAGTCCGAACAAGACAGTGCAGGAAACCGGTACCGTGCCCTGAGATGACTAATAATCCCTTACAACTTCAACCCTTGTCGTGTCAGCAAACCTGGGCTTTCAGTACCGGCTCCTGACCTCGACGTTGGCCAGAAAAAACAAAATAGATGATTTGACATCACAGGAAGAGGTATATTTTCTATACCTAGATGAAATTCGAGTATGATCCGCAAAAAAGTCAGGCGAATCGCGAGAAACACGGTATCGATTTTGAGGTGGCGCAGGAGCTATGGGATGACCCGGACGCAATCGGATTCCCAGCGCGCTCCGATGATGAAGAGCGGTTTGCTCTCCTTGGTATCGTGCGAGAGAAACTTTGGATGGCTTTTTACACCCGCCGATCCGGACGAATCCGCTTAATCTCCGTTAGACGAGCTCGAACAGATGAAAGGAAACTTTATGAAAGCAAGTGATTTAGATAAGATTTTTGACGATGGCGAAACAGACATGACTCCTTTTCTTGACCTGAGCAGGGCTTTTCGTCCCGGCCAGGAACAAAAGAGAGTTAACGTAGATTTTCCGGTTTGGATGATCGAAAGGCTGGATCGTGAGGCCACCCGTCTTGGCGTAGCCCGCCAGTCGTTGATCAAGGTATGGATTGGCGAGCACTTAGCCCAGAAGACACCCAAACGGAAACGGATGGCCAACAAGACGGTGCAGGAAACCGGTACCGTGCCCCGTGACCAATAATCCCTTACAACTTCAACCCCTGTCGTGTCAGCGAACCCGGGCTTACGGTACCGGCTCCTGACCTCGACGTTCAGCAGGAGAAATTTCTACCTTGAAAAATCGCAGGCTTCTGCCAGATTAACGTCATGAATACGATCACCGAGCTAAAATCCCTTCCTATTCCAGAAAGGCTCCAATTGGTGGAGGATCTTTGGGATTCTATTGCCTTGGATCAAGAAGCGTTACCCGATAATCCTCAAGTTGTTGAGGAAATCCGTAGCCGCAAAGCGAGGTACAAAGCAAACCCCGGTTCCGGAATGGCATGGGATCAGTTAAAAAATCGAATTCGGTCTGGTAATGCCTAGGTCGTTAATCATCCTCCCAGAGGTCGAATCTGATATCAGCGAGGCCTATTGGTGGTATGAAGAGAAGGATATGGGCCTTGGGGACGAGTTTCTCAGATGTTTGGATGAAGCGTTGTCCAGAATATCCGGTCATCCTGAGCAATTCCCTGTAAGATTTGATGATGCAAGAAGAATTTTAGTCCGCCGATTCCCATATGCGGTCTACTTCTACAATGATGAATTCTACGTTTATATCACTTATGTTTTTCATACAGCACAGAATCCTAATCGACTACTCGAAAGAATGAGGGGAACGAAATAGACTCTGCCTAATTCGTGCCTTATCTCGACGTTAATCACACCTTATCTAAACCAGACGGTGCAGGAAACCGGTACCGTGCCCTGAGATGACCAATTATCCCCTACAACTTCAACCCCTGTCGTGTCAGCAAACCCCGGCTTATGGTACCGGCTCCTGACCTCGACGTTGGCGGGAATAAACAAACAACTTCTTATGGGACATTTCTGTAGAATCTGCGGTCGTGAACGACCTAATGAAAAATTCTCCGGAAAGGGACAAAAAAATCACATTTGTAAGGATTGTGCTCGATTGCCAGTTGCAGAGCTGGAGTGCCTTGAAATTGGAGATGAGTTGTTTGGATTTGTAAGTCAGTCGCGAATTTCTCCAAAGAACAAGAAGCGCTTGAATGAACTCCTGGCGCATGAAAATTCAAATATCAGGGAAATTGCAAATTTGCTAATCCAGGTTTCAAGGATAGCGGAAGGGAAAAAGAGACGATGGAAACGAATCAAAGAAACGGACTATTCCTTGTATATTCAGTGCGAAAAAGCTGGCTTAGTCATCGAACAATACTGAACAACCCAATTGCCAACCAGACGGTGCAGGAAACCGGTACCGTGCCCCGTGATGACCGATAATCTCTTACAACTTCAATCCTGGTCGTGTCAGCAAACCCCGGCTTTCAGTACCGGCTCCTGACCTCGACGTTGTGCAAAGAAAGATTTCTTGAGTTTTTCGTCAATTTAAACCATTCTTTGTTTATGAGCACTGCAGAGCGTATCCTTCAAGAATTGTCGACCCTTCGGCCTGAAAAGCAAGCTGAAGTCCTTGAATTCGTTGAATTTTTGAAAACAAAAGCAGAGAGGAATGAGGATGAATTATTCATGCGTGCCTCACTAGCATCTGCCATGAGAGGAATGGAAGAAGAAGAAGATCTTTACTCGGAGGCTGATATACTAGAACAAACAGAATGATATCCGAAGGAGACATTTTTCTCTTCCGTTTTCCACAGACAGACTTAGCGGTTGGGAAACTCAGACCTGCACTCATCATTCGACGGATTGGAAATGCTTTTGATGATTGGCTAATTTGTATGATTAGCACCCAAACTAGACATCAAATACCAGACCTTGAAATTGTTATTGATCCTTCACTCAAGGATTTTGCTATTACAGGGTTGAAGAAACAAAGCTTGATTCGGACTAGCCGATTGACAGTAATTCAAGGTCGAACTTTGGAAGGAAAAATAGGCAGCCTACCTAAAAATCAGCTTGTATTGATTCGAGAAAAGCTTGCCAATTGGATACGCGGCTAAACACCCCAACAAGACGGTGCAGGAAACCGGTACCGTACCCTGAGATGATCGATAATCCCCTACAACTTCAACCCTGGGAGCAACGCGGAGATCCCTCGAAGCCTTGGCGTAGTGGGACTGTCTTTTTCCCCTCTCTTTGTCAGGAAACCCCGGCTTTCGGTACCGGATCCTGATCTCCACGTTGGGCAAAGAAAGTGCTTGACTCGTGTGGCAAAAGCAACACAATGGGAATTATGAAAACTGCAGCCATCCATAGTCGAATCGATCCGGGAACCAAAGAGAAAGCGGAGACTATTCTCCATCGCCTTGGCGTTAGCCCTACAGAGGCAATCCGTATGTTCTATACCCAGATCACACTTCGTAACGGTTTGCCGTTTCCGGTGGAAATCCCTAACGAAGAAACAAAAAGGGCACTCGAAGATTCCAGAACAGGACGTAACTTGGAACGATTCGAAAGTGTTGATGACCTCCTTGAATCTTGGAAAGAATGAAGGCAGTTATTCAAACCAGCCAGTTCAAGAGGGATGTCAAGCGTCTTAAGAAAAGAGGAAAAGATCTCGGTAAGTTAGGAGATGTCATTAAGCTCCTTGCGGCAAACAAGACCCTTGACGAAAAGTATCGTGATCATCCGTTAATTGGCAAGTGGTCGGGGTCGAGAGATTGCCATGTTGAACCTGACTGGATTTTAATTTACCGAAATAATTCCGATTCACTATTTCTTGAAAGATCTGGTAGCCATAGTGACCTTTTCAAGACATAGTTCAACAAGACGGTGCAGGAAACCGGTACCGTGTTCCGTGATGACCTATAATCATGTCTGGAATTGCACAGTTTAAAGATGCAGCGGAAAGCCTTTCCAATCCTGAAAAAGCTGAACTGGCGGTATTTCTTCTTAGCAATTTGGAAAAATACTCACTATTGAGTTGATGATCAAAAAGTTGCAAGACGATCCGCTGAACTTGATTCAGGTGAGGTAAAAGGCATATCCCGTGATGATTTCAGGAAATTATGCGGTCGATGATTTTGTTTAATGAAGCGCTTGATTATTCACCCGAGGGCGGTCAAAGATACCCGAGAGATTGGAGCTTATATCGTCAAGGTGGTGAAGATGGAATTCGACTTGGAAAAAGGGGGAGACCTGCCGGGTTAAAGCGAAGGTTAACTCCCAGGCAGGAATCAGCAATTCAACGTGCCATTACTGATAAAACTCCGGACCAGTTGAAGATGCCTTTTGCGCTCTGGACTCGCCAAGCCATAGGAGAGTTGATTCAAAGACGTTACGAGATCAAATTACCGGTAAGGACACTTGGGGAATACTTGAAACGGTGGGGGTTTACTCCGCAAAAACCAAAACGCAAAGAGTATTCGCAACAACCTGAAGCCGTGCGGAAGTGGTTGGATGAGCAATACCCTGCAATTAAGGCCAAAGCACGCCAGGAAAAGGCTGACATCTACTGGGGTGACGAAACCGGCGTAAACAACCAGGATCAGACTGGACGTGGATATGCCCCCCGAGGGAAAACCCCGATTCGGCAAGCGATGGCAAAAAAAGTATCAACGAGCATGATTTCTGCGGTAACCAACAAGGGTCAGTTACGCTTCATGGTCTACCAAGGCGGGATGAACAATGATATTTTCATCAAATTCCTTAGCCGATTAATCAAATCTTCATCGAAAAAGGTGTTCCTGATAGTGGATAATCTACGCGTCCACAAATCGAAAAAGGTGAAGCAATGGTTGGACGATCACAAGAAGGAGACAAGAGTCTATTATCTGCCACCCTATTGCCCGGAATTAAACCCGGACGAGTATCTGAATAATACCCTTAAAAAACAACTGGAGAACCATCCCCCCGCTTCTGCCATTGCCGAGCAACAAGAACGAATTCGAAGTCAAATGCGGTCCAATCAAAAACGGCCGAATCTGGTAATCTCCCTGTTCTCTGCAACCAATGTTAAATATGCCGCATGAGCTAGTATTAATAGATTGTATTGATTCGAGAAAAGCTTGCCAATTGGATACGCGTCTGAACACCCCAATCGGGTAGCGGGGAGCATTAACTCTCCCCGCCCCCACACCACCGGATGTACGGGTTCGTATCACGGCGGTTCCTTGGAATCAGTGACTGGAGATTAGCTTTTCACCTGATCTCCATGTTTGAAGCTTACCCAGAGTTCCTTCAACGAAGGGACTCCTTGTTGAGTCAGATAGGCGTTGTTCAGGGCGAGTTGAACCAGACTGTTGCCGGACATTCTCCAATAGCCTTTTCGCGAGCGCGATGCCAGCTTCCCCCGCTCGGGGGAAACCCCGAGCTTGATCAGCATCCGGCCTCGCTTCCGTGGCACTTTCCAGTCCTTCCAGTAACCTAAGAGGACTCGTTCGCCGTATCCATTGATCAAGTTCCATTACCTCTTTGTGCGATAAACCGTACTTGAAGTAGTGAACCAGCCCACCCCGTAGCTTTTCAACTCGAGAAAGCGTTGCCTCATCGAGATGCCTCGGCTACGGGAAGTGATTTTCTGAATACGGTGTTTGAACCGCTTTACCGCTTTGGTCGTCCGTTTGACCTGTTTTCCTCGAACATCAAACCCGAGGAAATCGCAGTCCTTCAACGGAGCCACTTTGCTTTTGCTCTGGTTGACCAGTAATTTCAGGTGTGCTTCCACTTACTCCTTCACCTCTGCCATGGCTGCGAGGCATTTTATTGGGGGCGATGTCCATTCCGAGGATTTTCATTCACGGCTATTCTATTGCCGTCCCTCTGGGGCTAAGAATGCGTTACCCCTCACACCGGTTTTCCGGGGTCGTCCACTTTTAGCATGGCGGCATTCAAACGCTCGTCGAGGGAACGGATTCGATCGGACTGGGAAGGATCCTGGGCCAGATTGGATCGCTCCAGAGGGTCTTCGGCCAGATGAAACAACTCATGATCTTCCAACTCGGGGTTGCGACTCCAACGCCATCCGTCGGCAGTGATCAAGGTGCGGGTGTTTTGTTGGGTCGCTGCCTGAACTCGTTCGGGACTGCCGGCAATGTCGTTCAGAAATTCCGGCGTTTCCTCATCAACCGTTCGTTCCTCCGGTGGATTGCCGTTCCATTGGATCAATACATCCTCATTCAAATGCACCGCATCACCTCCCAGAATCGGCGCCCGGGAACACCCGTGCAGATGATCCGGAACCTCTTGATTCAGTAACTCCAAAAGCGTAGGCACCAAATCAATCTGACTAAAGGGACCCGTCACCCGCTGTCCCTTCTTCTGTCCGGGCAATCGAATCAAACAAGGCACCCGAACCGAATCCTGTTGCATCACTCCTTTAGCCAAACAGCGATGGGAACCCATCATTTCGCCATGATCCGAGGTGAAGACAATAATGGTATTGTCCGCCTGGCCACTGGCTTCCAGCGATTTGAGAATCCGGCCAGTATGGTAGTCAATCAATTCGCAGAGGCCCCAGTACGCTGCCGCCATCCTCCGCCAACCCTCCTCGGTTTGAAGATTGTACCACTCAAAACCACGCTGAAAAAAACGTTCGGACCGCAGGCGCAAGTCCAGACAGTCCTTCGGGCTCGGAATCACGTCATAACCGGGCGGTAGCTCGCCGGGCTCATGGGGGGCGGTGCGTGGACCAAAAAACGGCATGTGAGGCTCCAGGAAATTCACGTAGGCAATCCACGGTTTGGCCCCCTGCCCTTCGATCCATTGGGTCACCTCATTGGCCAAAAAAGCCGGCTTTCCAAAAGGCTCGGGAAGGGTGGAACTGCGATCCCGGGAAAAAAGCCCGTTCTTCTTGTCCGGCTTGAACCCCTGATCGAGAAGAAATTGGTGGTAGTTGCTACGGGCCTCCGGATCCCGACCGGGCCGATTGTGCTTATGGTACTCGTCCTCAATGCTCACCCAGGTATCAAACCCGTGCTGGGCAAACACTTCGTCGCCCAAATGCCATTTGCCAAAATAGCCGGTAGCATAGTCGCGACGGGCCTCCGGGCTCAGCAATTCGGGCAGACAGGGGACTTCCTCCCGCAACCGCTTGTTATTGCCATAGGCCCCGGTGGCGTGAGGGTAAAGACCGGTCATCATACTGGAGCGACTCGGGGTGCAAACCGGCTGGGTGCAATAGGTCTCTTCCATCCAGCAACTCTGGTCGCGAAGTTGACGCAAATTCGGCAGGGTCGGCCCGGGCCCATCATCATTTAGAGTGTCAGCTCGTTGCTCATCGGTAAAAACAAAAAGAAGATTGGGGCGGTCAGAAGGCGATTTTTCCTTCCTGGAAGGTGGTTGTGTCGAAGAGGTACTCATAGTAAAAAACCACTACTATACCATAGGAATAAAGCGGCAACCATCTTCTCAATCCGGCCATTGTTTTAAGATCCGCCAAAAAGCCAGGAAATCCCACGGGCTTTGCCAGTGAAATGGCGGCAAGCTTCTTGCCGTTTTTTCCAGCCGCAGCCTGCGGCGGCGTTACCGAACCTAACGGTTCGCCAGCAGGCTAGCTCACGGAAAGCGCCAGCAGGGCTGGCGCACTCCAAAGACGGCTCCGCCGTCGAATATACCGGTCCGGCAAATCATAACCCGGTCCACCCTTCGTGCCGCAGGCACCTTGGACTGCGGCAAGCTTCTTGCCGCTTTTTCCAGCCGCAGCCTGCTGCGGCGTTACCGAACCTAACGGTTCGCCAGCAGGCTAGCTCACGGAAAGCGCCAGCAGGCTGGCGCACTCCTAAGACGGCTCCGCCGTCGAATATACCGGTCCGGCAAACCATAACCCGGTCCACCCTTCGTGCCGCAGGCACCTTGGACTGGGCAAGCTTCTTGCCGCTTTTTCCAGCCGCAGCCTGCTGCGGCGTTACCTGAACCTAACGGTTCGCCAGCAGGCTAGCTCACGGAAAGCGCCAGCAGGCTGGCGCACTCCAAAGACGGCTCCGCCGCCGAAAGAGCTCTCTTCTACCTAGGTGGAATTCCCAAAAAGATTTTCAGTTTGACAAATGTCCCAAATGAACCTTTAAATTACCTCAAATGAACAAAAAGCCTTCTCCCCAAAAGAACCCCGCGGTCGAAGAGCCTACCGCCATTTATGGGGTTGACCGGAATCATCGTCGAATGGGACCCAAGGCTACCGTGCAAAAGGTCCGGGCAGGCCTGGGGTTTCACGAATTTGACGCCTTGGCGAAGCTTCTCGAACTCCCTGTCGAGCAGTTGGCCTCTCATCTCTCCATCTCCCGCAGCACCCTCGCCCGACGCCGCCAAGCCGGTCGCCTGGCTCCGCTGGAATCCGACCGCTTGCTTCGCTACGCCCGCCTTTGGAACCGGGCCAGGGAAACTTTCGGGAATGACCCCGCCGCCGCCCGCGACTGGCTGCACCAGCCCGCCCGTGCACTCGAGTTTACCTCTCCGCTGACTTTCGCCGAAACCGAAGCGGGGGCCCGTGAAGTCGAAAACCTGCTGGGACGCATCGAGCACGGAGTCTTTTCCTGAAAATATCCCCATGCCGCAAGCTTGGTGTATCGTTCCCCAAAACCGAAGCCAGAAGGCCTTCGACGGCGAAGGCGCCCGCCTCTATGGAGGCCGTTGGAACAGTCCCGGACAGCCCGCTGTTTACCTCGGCGGGAGTCGTGCCTTGGCCGCGTTGGAATTACTGGTCCACCTGAACCCCGCCCGCCAGCGAATAACCTACCTTCGCTTCGCCGTCGCTATTCCCAATAATTTGATTGATCATCTCGACCCCAAAAAACTCCCCCAGCATTTCGGGAAATCCTGTTCCACCGACCCGCTGACCCAAACCCTTGGGGACAAGTGGTTGCGCGCCTGTACCCGCCCATCCCTCCGTATTCCCAGCGCCATTATCCCCGAAGAGTCCAACTACCTTCTCAATCCCCAACACCCCGATTTTCCCTTGATCAAAATCAGCCCCCCTGAACCTTTTGCTTTTGATCCCCGGTTAATCACTTCATCACAGTGATTGCTCATGCAACGGACTCCCCCCAGAGGTAGCACAGCCATCCTGGCTGTGTCTTTGGCTGCGCTCACACCGGCTGGAAGCCTATGCTACTTCTGTTCCAGCGGACGATTCCAAGGGTAGCACAACCATCCTGACTGTGTTCCGGCTGTCTCCCAGAGGTAGCACAGCCATCTTGGCTGTGTTCTGCTGCGCCCACACAGGCTGGAAGCCTATGCTACTCCTGTTCCAGCGGACGATTCCAGGGGTAGCACAGCCATCCTGACTGTGTTCCGGCTGCCTCCCAGAGGTAGCACAGCCATCTTGGCTGTGTTCCGGATCGCACGTTTCATCCGGCAGAAAAAGGCTGCGAGCCTGCACTTCCACTGGGCGCTTTAATCTTTGCTTTTTCAGGATTTTTGCGAATGTACTCATTGATGCGCCAAAGTTCGCGTTCGTTGCGAATGAGATGATCATAAAATTCGTCTTGCCAGAGTTTTCCGGTCTTTCCCTGACCCTTGTTAATAAGATTCGCAGTGTAGGATTTCCAGCTATGAAGCACTTGAGACACGGTATAGGGCTCTTTCGGGGCGACGACAACATGGACGTGATTAGGCATCACCACCCAATCCCCGAGCCAGTAGCGTTCGCCATCAAAATGTTTCAAAGCATTAACGACAATTTCAGCATTTTGAGGATCTTTCAGACAGCAGTTCCCTGATCCGGCATCCAGCCACTGGTCGATTTTATCGGAAAAACGGCGATGATATTCACTCTCCGCTTCAGAACTGAGGGGGAGTTTCTGTTGCTTGAGCCAACGCCTTCGCTCACACTCAAGGGCATCGATTTTTTCGCGTGGAAGGGAATCAGCCAAGCGAAAAGTAATAAAAAAGAGCGCTCCAGTCTGATGCCAGTGAGGCAGATTGCGCTCCGAGGTTTTGAGTTTTTCGAACGGATTAAAGAATTGCGGTAACCTTATATTATGACGTGGTACAGTCATCGTAGATTGTATTTCTGTAGAATGCACTGGCTGGAAGACCGTGCTACACCTGAAGTAACACAACGATCCTAGAAGTGTCCAGACCAGAGACCACACCAGTTATTCCAGTGGCAACACTGACACAGGCTGGAAGCCTATGCTACTCCTGAAGCAACGGACGATCCTAGGGGCAGCACAGTCATCCTGGCGGTGTTCCGGCTGCCTCCCTGAGGTAGCACAGCCATCTTGGCTGTGTCTTTGGCTGCCTCCCAGGGGTAGCACAGCCATCCTGGTTGTGTCTTTGGCTGCGCTCACACCGGCTGGAAGCCCGTGCTACTCCTATTTCACTAAATTTACCTAGGGGGGAATAACCCTCCGTCCCCATCGTCAGACTGACCTATGCAATTCAACCAACACAGCAAGGAAACCGCACCGGAGGCATCGGTTCCGGTTCTGCAGCAAACGGAAAAAGCCTATGGCTTTGCCCTGAACCTTTTCGGCGTTTTAGCCGAATCACCTGCCGCGCTTTCCGCCTATGTTCAGATTAACGGCTTGCTCGAAGAGCATTCCGTTCTATCCGCCGAAGAACGGCAGGTAGTGATGCTCACCGTCAGTGAGACCAATAACTGCGAATACTGCGTCGCGGCCCACTGCGTCGTGGCGGAAATGTCCGGCTTGCCGGAAGAAACCATTGAAAAACTCCGCTCCGGACAAGCCCCTTCCGCCCCGAAGCAGGCCGCCCTCTTCCATTTTGCCAAATCGGTGAATGAACACCGGGGCTGGGTTCCGGAAACCGACCAACAAGCTTTTCTCGAAGCCGGTTTCAGCACCCGCCATGTGCTTGATGTCATCACCATCCTGGCGCTCAAGACCTTGAGCAATTATACCAACCACCTGGCCGAACCTGAACTGGATGAAGCCTTCGCCAAACGCAAGTGGTCCAAAACCTAATAAAAAATACCCAACGACAACCCAAAAAGGTGCGAACGGCAAAACATCCTCCTCTACCCCCTTCCGTCCAACCGGGACCAGGGGCGGTAACGTCCGAAAAGTTTCGCAAAATTGAAAAAGTGGTGCCTTTCCGCTAATAGTCTAGTAGAGCTGATGATCTTCAAAACAAAACAACAATGAAAGACATCAACGAAAAGACACCTAAATCAA
>JAFIGF010000193.1 GCA_020831535.1 Opitutales bacterium
TAACATTTTGGCGAGAACGGCTTTCTCCTTCTCGCCAAAAATCTTTTCTCCATTCACTGTCCGCGACATCACATGATAAACCGCCGGACAATCCGTAAAATGTAATCTGCGTCGTTGCATACCCCCAGAAAATCAAAAATCCACCACCGGTCAACAACTAAGTTGCTAGAACGTAAATTTTTGATCCTATCAAAGGGGCTTGCGGGCGTGCCAAAAAAGGCATTCGTCGGAAGACTGCAACACCTCCGGGGGTTCGTCGGCAATCATTGAGCGGGCAATGGCATTGACTTCCTCAAACCCGCTCTGAGAAAGGTCGTCTTGGACCTCCTCAGACGAAGGCACATGAATGTAAACCAAGCCTTGATCACTTTCTTCGAGAAGATCGCCAAACTCGCCGCCGGGGGGGATCTCCTGCTGACGCTCCGGTTCACTCCAGAAATCCGTATACTCCTCCATGTCCCGCGCATAGGTGGTGGATAAAAAAACCCCTCCCGGTTGCAGGATCCGGAAAATTTCCCCGAGAGCTTTCCGGCGATTGGCCCGACCGGGAATTTGCATGAGCCCGCCCCCGGAAAAGAACACCACGGCCACGGATTGATCAGCAAAGGGCAGTTCTGTCGCCGAAGCGGTCTGAAAAGAAATCGTCACCCCACGGGCCGCGGCTGCCTCTTTGGCCGCCGCCACCATCTCCGGCGATACATCGACCCCCTGGACTTCGGCAAACCCTAATTCAACCAACCCCAACGCCGCCCGCCCCGCCCCGCAACCGAGGTCCAGGATACGTCCCTCTTCCGGAAAAAAGTGTTTGGCGAGAATCTTCTCGGACTCCCAAAGCCCGACCTTTTCGGTGGCCTCAATATGAGCCTGCACAAAGGTTTGTCCGCGACAGAGTTCGCCCGCATAGGCCAGATCGATTTTCCGAGAGGGAGAAGACATAAGTTTATCCTGTCATTCCCCTTCGCCCCGTCAAGCCGCGGCTTTGGCGAGTTAGAGGGATCGAGATACATTTCCAAAACCTACAATTCCCCCGTTGAAGAACTTGATCCTATCATGGTGCGATGGTTTTGTATTGGACGGCCTTTGGAGAAACTCAAGGCCCTGAGCTAGTCAAAAGGCGAAAGTTTGAGACCAAACCGTATGGTGAAAAAACAACGTCTTTCCCAATCACCTGCGCAAACCTTTCAACAGAGCGTAGGTCTTCAAGGGCGGCACTCCACAAGTGGAGGCCCTACGGTAACGCTGGGTAAGGCTTGCCGCAGTTCAAAGTGCCTACGGCACCAGAAAACCAGAAGAACGATTCCGCCGAAAACCTATTGCCTCGTCGAATACATTGGGAATACCCTTATGGGCTTATGGCAATTTACCGAATCACTGATTATGAAGCCCGCGCCGACGGGAAAACCGACAACCGCATCGCCATCCAAAAGGCGATTGACACCTGCCATGAGGCCGGCGGCGGAAGGGTTCTTATTCCTGGTCCCGGGGTATTTGTTTCCGGAGGAATTGAATTAAAATCCGGGGTCGAACTGCATTTGGAACAAAGGGCAGTCCTCAAAGCCTCCCCGGAATTCGCCGCCCACAACCCGCTCCGGCCCCTGAGCAATAATTTCAACGAAAGCTCCGCCGCGCGTTTGCAGGATACCGAGTTCAGTTGTTTTATCATCGCCAAAAATGCCGAGGACATCGTTTTCAGCGGTCCGGGAACGATTGATGGCAATGCCCGGGCGTATCGGGATTCCGACCTGGGACCAATCTACCGGATGGTGGCCAATCGTCCCCGTCTCATTCTTCTGGAGGGCTGCCAACGGATTACTGCCCGGGACATCACCATCCGCGATGGCTCCTACTGGACCTTCCACCCGATCGGGTGTAAGGATGTTTTGATTGATGGCATTCGCATCTACAACGATTTGAAAACCCCGAATTGCGACGGCATTGACCCTGACCACTGCCAAAATGTGCGCATTGCCAATTGCCATGTAGAAGCCGGGGACGATGCCATTGTTTTAAAAAACCACGGCAGTTATCCGGAGTTTGGTCCTTGTGAGAATATCACCATCACCAACTGCACCCTCATCAGCACTTCGGCGGCCTTCAAAATCGGGACTGAAAGTTGCGGTCATTTTCGCAACATTGCCGTCAGCAACTGCATGATCGACCGTTCCAACCGCGCGCTGAGTATTCAGCTCCGCGACTGGGGAAATGTCGAGAACGTATTCTTCTCCAACATCGCGATTCGAACCCGTCTCTTTGACAACCTCTGGTGGGGCAAGGCCGAACCGATCGCCATCACTGCGCAACCCCGCCGGGAAGGCGATAGCATCGGAACCATTCGGGGAGTTCATTTTTCCAACATCCGCGCCGAAGGCGAAGCCGGAGTGTTGGTCTGGGCCTCGCCCGAGGCGCACATCGAAGATATCAGTTTCGACAACGTCGCGATCACTCTGGTCAAAACCACCGGGCACCCCTGTGGCTGGAAGGATCTCCGCCCCACCTCCGGAGATGAACACGGTGGTTGTGACCGCCATCCGCTGCACGGCTTCCTCTTGGAAAACCTGCACCAAGTCGCCCTTCGCAATTGTCGCGTGCGGTTTGCCGAAAACCGCCATGCCCCCGCGGAGGGAAAACCGGAGTCCTGGACCGGAGCCCTTTTCGAAAAGAACAACCACGGCTTGCAGGTAGAAAACTTACAGGAAGACGGCCTCTAGCATCACGTAACATTCAAATATTCGGATAAAGGCGTCTTAGTTTTATTCGGGCCTTTTCGGTCGTAAATTGCCAATTGATCGGTGCGCCCCGATTATTTCGGTCGCTTTCCCAAGCCTGCACTTCTTCGCGCATTCTCTGGATGTTG
>JAFIGF010000197.1 GCA_020831535.1 Opitutales bacterium
AAAAACAACTTGAAATTTTCGATGGGGGGGGGGCGGGAAATGTGGGGTCAGGAGTCCTGAGGCTACGGCTGCGCCAGCCGGGTGCTCAGGCACAAAGCCGACTCGCTGACCAGTTGCAGGCACAGACGCGCGTTGAGGTCATACGGGCTACTTGGTTTTATGATAGAAGAGAATCCTTGGCGGTTTTCGCCGTTCGGATAACGGCTACCCCATAAGCCTCCAGGTTGAATATGCCGGACTTTGCAGCGGGACCTGCCAGCGTCTCTCCCTGAGGAACCGAGGGGAGGCTTTGCGGGGTATCGGTATGATTGATGATAAACCAAAACGTTTCTCTGGTGTTTTCCCGCTGGAGCATCTCCACTTCCTTGGGGAGGTTCGGCCATACCGGTTTGAGTTGACAGATTTCGGCGAGTGTCGGCCCATAGGTTTCGATCCACCGTGAGGTCATGGCGCACCCGACGTAAATGACGTTTCCTTTTCCGATTTGGCGCTGGGTAATCGCCGCCGTTCCCCTGGCGTGGCGGGTGGTCCACTTCGCGAGGGTTTGGGTTCCGGCTTGTGGTTGCAGAATCTCCACCCAGTCCTCCGCAATCATTTCCCTGTCTCCCCAGCGGAGCTTCCAGAAACGTTCTTCGGCCATATTCTTGCGACTGTATTCCATAACCTCGACTCCGGCCAATTCGGCCAAATGGCCGGGCGGGGGGGAGGGTAGAACGTGATTTAACGGACAACGGGTTCCGGATCGGGCGCCGATCACCAGGGTTCCCCCTTCAGCGACAAACCGGGTTAATGGTTCAATCCACAAAGGATCGATCACTTCCCAGTGGGGAATCAAGAAAAGTTGCAGTCCGCGAAGGTTGTCGGTCGGGTGGACACAACCGACGGCATAGTGTTGTTGATAAAACCATCCGTGAAGGGTTTCGGCATACGACGAAGGGCTGGGCAAGCCCTGGGGGAGTGTTTCATGGGCTTCCTGGGCGGTATAATCGGCCATCGCCACCCCTACCTCAATCCGGACCGTACTTCCGAGCAAAGCCGGGCCAAGGGTTTTCATTTCCCGTCCGATCTGCTGGATTTCGCTGAATCGTCGCCGGGGTTGGTTATCGTGGTCAAGGATGCCGCACCAATACATCTCCGCCCCGAAACGGCAGGTGCGCCAACGGAAGTAAAGAATGCCGTCGGCGCCGTGGGCCATTGAGGTGTACGTCATCTTGCGGATTTCGCCGGGCTCGGGTTGATCGTGAAAATAATTCCCCTGTCCCCCGGGACCCGATTGATGTTCGGGGATGATAAAGTTTCCGGTCCAGGACCGGGTCCGGTCAAGGTTGAAGGCATGCATTGCCGGACGAGGCTCCGCCGCATAGGAAAACATGGGGTAACTGTCGTAGCCAAGAAAGTCGAGGTCCTCGCCGAATTCTCCGCGGTAGTCGATCTTGCCGAAGCAGCCGTTATGGAAAATAAACCAGTCGGGTCGTTTGGCCTGCCGGATTGCGGCGATTTGCTCGCGCTGCACACGGGTCGCCCGCCAACTGAGAAACCGTGCATAGTCGAGTTGATGAGATGGGTTGGGATACGCCGGACTCTCCTGTTTGGGGGTGGGTATATCGGCAAAGGTATCGTAGGTGAGTGACCAGAAAACATTTCCCCAGGAACGGTTTAACTGATCAATGGAATCGCTGTATTTCTCTTTCAGATACAGTTGAAACTCTTCTTCTGCCGCCTCGCTGTGATCCTCGGCAAAATGGCAGTGGTACTCGTTATCCGTTTGCCATCCGATCACCTCTGGAAATGAGGCGTAATGCTTGGCCATGGCCGCGCTGATGCGTCGGGCATAGTCCCGATAGGCGGGGTGGCTCAGGGATATGTGTTGGCGGGAACCGTGTTGCATCCGGCGACCTTTCGCGTCCACCGCCACGGCGTCGGGGTGGGCCCGGGTCAGCCAACGGGGTGGGGCAGCGGTCGGCGTACCCAGAATGGTCTGGATGCCTGCTTCGCCAAACGAACCGATAATGTCATCAAAGAAAGCAAATTGGTACTCAAAGGGTCGGGGCTCGATGAGCGAGGCGGCGAATTCGGCCAGGCGGATGACTTCGATCCCGGCATCCTGCATCCGCTTGATATCATCCGCCCGGGTGGCCTCATCCCAATGTTCGGGGTAATAACAGACCCCAAAGAGAAAGCGATTGAGGTTCAGCGGACGAAGGTGGGATGGGGGAGTTGCCATGGGTTTTTTATCAAAGTCCATGATGGCCATGGCAACGATTTTGTTGGGGGGCTTTCGTTCTTGCGCTATTTGATTGATGATTTCGTCACAGGCCGGATAAGGAGTTACACGGTATTTTCATTTGGCCTTGGGAGGCCGCATGAAAATACATTTGAGATCGAAAATTTGAAATTTGAGATTGAACATTGCTCGTCAACGACTTGGGAAACCAAATGAAAATACCGGATAAGGAGTTACTATAAAATGATTATTGCCTTGCTGGTTGGGTCTTCCGGATTTTAATCTGGTTCTTTATATTTTTACCCTGCCTTTCCCTCTTTTGCGGATGGTAGAGAGTTTACCCCCGAACACGTTTATTAGGAGATATGAATATGCAATTAACTGGTCACGAAGTTTTAGGAATTGATGCCGGTACCCAAGGCATTTCGGTCGTTTTGTGGAGCCCGGAAAGCCGCCAAATTCTGGCCGTGGGTGAATCCGCCTATGCCCATGATTATATTCCGGACCGGCCCGATGGTCGGCTTGAGCAATACGCCCACTACTGGTCGGATGCCCTGCAAACGGCGATGGCTGATTTGCGCACTGCCCTGCCGGTGCCCTTGGAAAAGGTGGCCGCCATCGGGGTGACTGCCCACATGCATTGCATGGTGCGGAAAAATGCCTCGGGGGAAAAGCCCTGGGGTTGCGACATGTGGAATGACCCGCGTGGCGTTCCGGAGAGCAGGGAATTGGCGGCCACTTTTGGCGAGCACATTCCGGCGCGCTGGACGGTGAGTCATATTTTGAGCGCGATGCGCGATCCGGAGGCAAAGTGGGATGAGGTGAACGGAGTCAACGTGGCCTCCGGTTCGATTGTCCATGATCTGACCGGTGAATGGGTGGTTGGCCCGGGGGATGCCTCGGGAATGTTTGGCAATCTTGGGGAAGACGGACAGATCGACCGCGAAAAGTGCCGCAAGATCGATGCTTTGACCGAAAACCGTTTCGCTCCGCTGGAGGAGGCCGTTCCACGAGTAGTTCCCGCGGGGGAAGTGGCGGGACGCTTGAACGAGGCGGGAAGTGCTCTCCTGGGAGGTTTGCCCGTGGGCACCCCGGTAGCCGCCCCGGAGGGGGATCAGCAGTCGGTTCTGGTCGGTGCCGGAGCGGGGGAACTGGAGTTGGCTCTCTCAGCCGGAACCTCTTTTACCGGGAACCTTCCTTGTAGTGCCAAGGTGGTTGCTGAGAACGAGAGTGTGAACGTTCTCTCGACTCCCGATGCCCGGACGATGCTCATGGTCTGTGCTCGTAACGGAACGGTGGGCTTTGCCAATTATGTGAAAGGATTGGCCGAATTCAGCGGAAACGGTTTTGCCGAAACCGCTGACCGCTTGACGGATCAGGCGGCGGTTTTGCCCGTAGAGGCTTTTGGCACAACCTTGTTGGGATTTTTTCAGGGGGAAAATGTGGCCGAACTTCCTCACGCCCGGGCGCAGCTTATCGATGCGGGCTTGGAGGTGTTGACCAATCCGGGGGTGATGGCCCGTCTTCTTTTGGAATCCCCCTGTATGGTCATGCGCTACGGGTTGCGTCAGGTTGAACCCAAGGTTGGCAAAGTCCGCCGGGTTATTCTTAGTGGTGGGGTGTTGAAATCAAAAGGAGGGTATGCCCCGCAACTTTTTGCCGATATTCTCGGTGTACCCGTCGTGGCCCGGGTCGGCGATGAGGAGGGCACCGCCAAGGGGGCAGCTGTGCTGGGTGCTTTTATGGCCGAGCAACAGGAGGGACGTGAGGTTGCCTTTGACACCTTTGTCCGGGAAGCCTGCCGCGGGGAGGAGAAAACCTGGGAACCCGATGCCGTGCGTAAGGCAGCTTTTGACGACCGATATGCCACCTTCGAGGCCGGCTTGAAAAGGATGCAGGAGGAGGGCTGAAACGTAGCCGAACTCGTGAGCGGTTGGATGGGCAAATGACACCCTTTCCGCGAGAGAATACCGGGAAGAATAGGATGAGTGGTGAAAGGAACCTAAGTCCCGGAGGGACGTGCCGAAGGTAGGCGTGGATGGCAATCCACGTAACTTCCAACCACAAATCAAAATGTCTCGCAGAGCGAGACCTGAGAGAGTTGGGCTTGTGGGGTTCTTCCATTTGCCCAACACCGAGCGCCACCCCTCCTGCTCTCGCTCTGCGAGGCATTCTACTGGGGTGTGTCCATTCCGTGGATTTTCATCCACGGCTACCCTCTTGCCGTCCCTCTGGGACTAACAAATGCGTGTGCCTTCAACCTCAAAAAGATTCCATTGGTGTCATCTTTACTTCACTGGAATCAAGTGTCCTGAGCCTACTGGGGTGAATTTACTTTGTTGGAGTTCCGGATTTATCCGGTCCCCCGCAGAAGGGTAGAACGGGAAAAAAGGGACCGTATAAATGCGGGACTCCAACAGGGCATACGTCCCACCGAAGTCCAAATAAATATACCGTGGCCCCATCTATTCTTTGGCGGCCGAGTTCGTTGTGGGTTTATCGGGCGGTGGTATTGGCTTTGAGCCATTTCCCGTACTCGGACGCACCGATTTCCCCGGCGGCGAGGGCGAGGGTTTGGAGAACCGCCTCTTCCTCGGAGGCGGTGAACATTTGCCCGTTGGTTTCCAAAAATAGCGCGGCGGCCATCAATCCGCTGCGTTTGTTGCCATCGAGAAAAGGATGATTTTTCACAATGCCTTCGGCATACGCCGCCGCCAGTTCCACCAGAGAAGGGTCTTCGTAGTGATAGAGTTGCTGTGGACGATTCAGGGCAGAATCCAAGAGACCTTCATCGCGCAATCCATCCAAGCCGCCAAATCGTGCCACCAGTTGCTGGTGGAAGGAAAGGCATTCTTCCTTGGTAATCCAAATCGGCTCCGTCATTTGGCCAATTCACGAAAAGCGTTCCGGTAACGGTTCATCAGACTTTCCGCTATATCCATTTTCTCCTTGAACCCCGGTCGTCCCGGAGTGACTGACAGGGAGTCGTTGGGGGCCTCGGTGAGATACAGCGTCGCGCCTTCCTCGACCCGCAACTTTTGCAGGGCTTCTTTCGGAAGTACAATACCCAGAGAGTTCCCAATTTTGCGGACTTTGGTTTCAATTGCCATAGTGGAAACGTATGTTATAACATACGTTTCGTCAAGACTGTTCCGGAACCGTTCGGAAAACCACTATCGCTAGTGGTGGAGTGATACATCTCGAAAGGCAAAGATAAAAAGGGAAGTCCCGTAGGGACAATCAGAGGGTAGCCGTGGATGCCTATCCACGGAACTTCTAGTCCCAAACACCTAGCATCTCGTAACATTCAAATATTCGGATAAAGGCGTCTTAGTTTTATTCGGGCCTTTTCGGTCGTAAATTGCCAATTGATCGGTGCGCCCCGATTATTTCGGTCGCTTTCCCAAGCCTGCACTTCTTCGCGCATTCTCTGGATGTTG
>JAFIGF010000198.1 GCA_020831535.1 Opitutales bacterium
GAGCCTTTTTCCGTCAAACTGGAATTCCCCCATCCCCATTTCGAGGGATTCGTACTTATTCCTTTTCTTTTTCTTTTGCGCCGGGAAAAAGCACTCTTTAGGTTGCCCCAATGCAAAAACCCTCTGAAACGAATATCGACGGAATGCGCTCTTGGATTTGGCGCAAAATCGATATAACCCTTCCCGACACTTGGGAAATGTTGCGCTTTGCCGCCGATGAAGACGAGGGTAGTTGTGGCTTCGCCGACGAAACCGGGTTTCGGTTTTTTCTTTATTGGCAAAGACGCAAAAAACAACCTGACTTTGATCGCGATGCCCGGCGCTTTCTCAAAAGACATCTTCCCGGCGGACAAGTCATTGAGGCTCCCGTCAATGGGTGGTTCGGTTGGGAAGAAAAGGATGAGACCCGTACCATACGACAATTCGCCAAACACTTTCCCACGGAAGGACTGGTTCTGACCGCCGTTTTTCGGACCCCGCCCAGAAAGCCCCTTCCGGAACAATCCATTCTTGCTTCCATCGCCCCCAGGGAACCCGCTGCGGACAACCAGATTCCCTGGAAAATCCGTGATTTCACCTGTCTCGTGCCGGCGGACCAGCCTCTTCACGAAGGAACCTTTGAAACCGGAAAAACCAAGCTCGTTTTTCGGGCCAATCCGAAGAAGGAACCGGTTTACACATTCCAAAAATGGGCGTTGGTCAATGAATGGATGCCCGCCCGGGACCTGGAACGGTGGATCAAGCGCCAAATCCCCGCCGCCTACAAACTCACCGCGATAAAACGGGCCGAATGGCAGGATCATACTTATATCAGCCTGACCGCCTCGGCCCGTCACCGCTGGTTTCCTTTTCGTCATCACCCCAAACGATACTTTGAAATGGTCGCCTGGATTTGCCCCGAGGACGATTGCCTCTATGCCGCCAGTCAACAAGTCTTTTCCCCTCAGGGAAATTGGAGCCAACCGATGGAACTGCCTTTGCAGTGTTGCTCCCGGGGCCCGCAAATCTCTCTGTAAAATCCTATGCTCTACGACCTTTTAACCGGAAGAACCGTTTGGGTAAATCCCCTCGCCCTCCCCACGGATGACTGGGAAGACTTTTTGGAATTCGTGCCCATGCGTAACCGCGCGGCCAAGGAAGTCAAGGAGAGCGAGGATAAATTACTGGTCGTGATGCCCCCCGATGCCGGCGGCTTTCGTCGCACCACCAAGCATAAAGTTCTCTCCGTTACCCGCGGCGGAGCGGTCACCTACATCCTCGAAGGAAGTTCGCGGGAGGTCTATCTCCTCTGCAACGGAAAAAGGTCGATGCGCGAAATTATGGAAAAATACAACAAAGACCGAAACCTCTCCTTTCATACCGTTCGCCTCGCCGTTTCCCAAATGATCAAAAGCCTGTCCCAGCGGGGAATGGTCGTTTTGCTTACCGATTAGTTTTTTGGGTCGGCATGCGCATATGGCTTGCGGTTCCCTCTACCCGGGCAAGAAGTCCGCAGAATATGTCAAGAGAACCGCTTATTTTGCAGAATTTCCGGTTCGACTATACATTCCGGGAGAATCTTTTTAAGGTGCTGACTTAGCCCGGTTTTTCACCCGCCAGACAAGCCTTTGTATGTTGGACTTCTTCCTCGCCGCTTTACCGATTTTATTTTTGATCGTGGTTCTCACCAAACCACGCCCTTTATCCTCGCCCCTGGCTTTCTCCCTGGCGGCTATCCTGGCATTGGGAATCCAATTCATCTACTTCGGTACTGCGGGCTCCCTCCTTCTGGCTTCGGTAACCGCCGGATTGCTGAACGCCCTCACCCCCATTACCATTGTCCTGGGCGCCATCTTCTTTTTTATCGCGATGGAAAAATCGGGAGCGATGCAGCCGATCAAGGATTGGCTCCACCATATTTCCCCCAACCCCGTGGCCCAACTGATGATTGTTGGCTGGTCCTTTATGTTCCTCCTGGAAGGAGCCAGCGGTTTTGGCACGCCCGCCGCTCTGGCTGCCCCCATTTTGGTGGGGCTCGGTTTTCCCGCCCTTCGCGTCGCCGCTCTTTGCCTTGTTTTCAATGCCATTTCGACCCCCTTTGGGGCCGTGGGAACCCCATTGTGGTTTGGGTTTGAGGATCTGGGACTCAGCGAGGAGGCCATGTTGGCCATAGGCCTCCAGACCGCCGTTTGGCAGACGGGTGCGGCGATGGTTCTCCCCATTACCGCCTTACTGTTGATTGTCGATGGCAAGACTCTCTATCGCAATCTCCCCTTTGCCTTTCTCAGTGTAGCCTTTTCGGTTGGGCCCATGACACTTTTGGCCTTTATCAACTATGAATTTCCCACCGTGGTGGGCGGTTCGGTTGGTTTGGTTTTAAGCATTCTCGCTGCAAAACTGGGTATCGGACTGGAAAAAGAACCCAAAACCCGGACCGACAACAGCCCATCCTCTCCGCCCAAGGTAGATCTCCTCCTTCTCACCAAAGCCCTTTCACCCATCGTCCTAACCGTCGCCATTCTACTGGTCACCAGAGTGCCCGCCCTGCCCTTTCGTGCCCTATTGACCAAACAGGAGGGCGCCTGGAATCTCCCTCTCGGACCCTTGGGTGACTTTTTCCTGAGCCCCAGTCTGGTCATCGGTCTGGAAAATATTTGGCAGGAAGGTCTGCGGTGGTCCCATGCTATCCTCTATGTCCCCTCATTCCTCCCCTTCTTTCTCAGCGCGGCGTTAGCCTTATGGCTTTTTGGAGATTTTCGCACCAAAGGCATGGAAGCCCTGTGGGAAACCAAAAAGAAAATCACCCGGCCGGTGCTGGCTTTATTTGCGGCCCTGGTAGTCGTCAATCTGCTTTCCATTGGAGCCGACCGTGCTCCGACTATGGTGATGGGACAGTTTTTCGCTCAGGCCGCCGGTGACTCTTGGGTTTACCTTGCTCCTTTCCTCGGAGCCCTGGGCAGTTTTTTCTCCGGCTCAACCACCATTTCAAATCTCACCTTTGGCGGAATCCAATACTCTATCGCCCAGGAAGCCGGATTGCCGACCACCCTTCTACTGGCCCTTCAATGCGCCGGCGCCTCGATGGGCAATATGGCCTGTATCCACAATATTGTCGCCGTATGTGCCGTTCTCGGTCTGGTCAACAAAGAAGGAGCCATTCTCAAAACGGTTGCGCCTCTCTTCCTTCTTCATGGCTTCCTCCTCGCCCTTTTGACACTTCTCTTAGCGTGAAGCCAAAATTTCCCGGTCACCCGGGTAAACGTATTACTCCTTGACGCCCCCCCAACCTCAGCGTCACATTTTAGGGGTTACCGGGCCTCTCCCCTTTTGCCTGAACTCTCGATTTCTCCGAACATGACGACCTCTCCATCCAAACAAAACGCCCCTACCATAACCATCGCCCGGGGCGATGGAATCGGCCCCGAAATCATGGAAGCCGTTCTTTCTATTTTGGCCGCCGCCAAGGCCGACTTCACCACCGATGAAGTCCAAATCGGTGAAGCTGTTTTCAAGGCCGGGTACAGTTCCGGAATTTCCCCGGAAGCCTGGGACAGTATCCGGAAAAATAAAATCATGCTGAAGAGTCCTATCACCACCCCCCTGGGTGGGGGCTATAAAAGCCTGAATGTCACTCTTCGCAAAACCCTGGGATTATATGCCAACCTCCGCCCCTGTCAGGCGTTTCACCCTTTTGTGCCCAGCGGACACCCTGGCATCGATGTCCTTATCGTCCGGGAAAACGAGGAAGACACCTACGCCGGGATTGAGCACCGGCAAACCCAGGAAGTCACCCAATGCCTCAAACTCATCTCCCGCCCCGGATGCGAAAAAATCATCCGCTTCGCGTTCGAAACGGCACGTCGGTACCAACGGAATAAAGTGACCTGCATGACCAAAAACAACATCATGAAAATCACCGATGGTTTGTTTTTTAATGTCTTTGAGGAGATTGCCCGGGAGTATCCTGAGTTTGAGACCCAGCACCAAATTATCGACATCGGCTCCGCCCGCATGGCGACACGCCCCGAATATTATGATGTCGTGGTAACCCCGAACCTGTATGGAGACATTCTCTCGGATATTGCTGCCGAAGTGGCGGGATCGGTCGGCTTGGCGGGAAGCGTGAACATGGGTACGGAATTTGCCATGTTTGAAGCCATTCATGGGTCGGCCCCCGATATTGCCGGCCAGAACATTGCCAACCCCTCCGCTCTTTTACGAGCGGCCGTTATGATGCTAACCCACCTGGGCCAAACCGAGGCGGCCAACCGCATTGAAAACGCCTGGCTGAGCACCCTCGAAGCAAGAATCCATACCGCCGACATGATTTCTCCCTCGACCCGGCAAAAAGTCGGAACCAAGGAGTTTGCCGCAGCGGTTATCGAACGCCTCGGAGAAAAGCCCAAAACCCTTCCCGTGGCAAATTTCACGGCGGCCCAGGCCAAGGATCAGCAATCATCAGCCCCCTCCGGGAAACCGATTCAAAAATCAACCAAAGAACTCAAAGGGGTTGATGTTTTTATCGATTGGTCGGAAGGGAAGCGCGACCCTGAGGTTCTTGGCCGGGATTTGGAAAAAGCAAGTATCAAGCCTTTTACGCTGAAAATGGTAACCAATCGGGGCGTCAAGGTTTACCCTGGAGGCATGCCGGAAACCTTTTGCACCGACCACTGGCGCTGCCGCTTTGTTTTAGCCAACAAGGGAAATCCCAAACCCGAGGATCTTCTCACCTTGCAGAACGCTCTTCTCCAGCAGGGATTTGATATTGTGAAAACAGAAAACCTTTACAACTTCGATGGCCAGCCAGGCTATTCCCTCGGGCAAGGAGAATAAGAGGGCGCGCATCCCCCATTTTGGCTCTGAAGAGAAAACCATCTCCAATCCCCCGTCTCTTTTCCCGCAAAAGCCCTGCTACCGAACGAGGCAAACTTGGTTTCGTAGCATGAAAAACGCAAATCCCGAACGCCACGGCAATTGGTTCCAGATACAATGAAAACGACCCTTCGATTCCTCTTATGAAAACATTGCCCCTCTACTCCTTTGGCTTTCTTGCCTTGTCTCTTCTTCTCTCCCCTCTTCCCAAAGACCTAACGGCCGATCAGGATTGGCCCATGTGGTTGCGCGATAGCCGGGGAGGACCCTTGGAAACGGAACGCCAACTGCAAGATCCCGGAATTCGTCCGGAAAACCGAATCTGGGTCAGCGAGGATTACATTCCGCCCGCCCGGGCCAGCGACGGACGAAGGGCCGCCACCAATTTGGACCGCCCGGGATCAGGAGGGCATGCCAGTCCCATCCTGGCAAACGGCCACATCTACCACTACCATTATCGCCCTAGCGGCTCAGTTTTCGATTCGGTCGTCCTGGAGCGTCGCTTGGAAATGACCCAGGAAGAGGCTGCCCGTGAAGCGGAAAAGTTTCCCCGAAGCGGAAATTTGCTTTTTGGCCACAATCGCTGGCTGGTGGAAGCCACCGATATTTTAACCGCCATCGATGCCCGAACAGGCGAGACCGTCTGGCAAAAAGAGTTGGGACATCAGGGGTTGAATTATAACCTTTTCAACAAAAGTGGCGGTGGGCCCTCCCCCGCCTACCACCAGGGCAAGGTTTTTGTAATGGGCACCGGAGGACAGGTTTGGGCCGTCGAAGCCGATTCCGGCGAAATCGCCTGGCGCGGACATATAGGACAACGCGCCCGGCAAAACCAACAATACCGCCAACGCGCGGTCGAGATGGGCCGGGGGCCACGCTTTCGGGAAGATTTGCTCAGCGGATTTGTCGCCGCCGGAGGCGTGGCCATTGTTTCCAACCACCTGTTTCACCGGGTAGAACAAGGAGAAGGCACCGACTACCATTATGATATATTGAGCGGGTATGTGGCCTTTGACACCGAATCCGGTGAAGTCTTGTGGGAAACATCGGATATTGGTTTTCATCGCTATCCGGTTATCTGGGAAAACCAAGGGGAGTATTTCCTCCTTACCGACCACCTCTTTCAGGTCTCCCTGCGCAATCTCAGGACCGGAGAACCTTTGTGGGAGGTGGACTTTGGGCATCGTCATCGCTTTGGGCCAACGGTTAGTGAGGAGTACGCCCTCATCAACCGGTCAGTTTCACGAGAGGATGGCTCCCAACTGAGCGGCTTTCGGATATCCCAGGAGGGTCTTGAACACCTCTGGAGTTGGGACCGAAACGAGGATTTAGTCGGAAATGCCCTCATTATCGGCGAATACGGGTATGGAATTATCGGTCAGGAAGTACGCTGCTTCGACATGGAAAGCGGTGAAGTCATTGCCTCCGCCCATATCGGTTCAATCGACAGTTCTGACGGGAATGCCCTTCTCCTCACCTACGGAGGATGGCTGATTACGGTTGGCGAAAGCAACGGGCAAGGATGGAATTTTATCGACCCAAATCCTGAAAAAATGGCCGAAAGTGTACGCTTTTTTCCCCACGAATTCGAAAAAGGCTATGATGTTTCGATCATGCCGGCCATCGGATATGGCCACTTTTTTGTTCGCACCGAGACCAATATCGAAGCCTACCGTCTTGATCCCTAAAGACGGCTTTTCTGGCTCCCTTCACATCCTATAACAATAGCCCTCCGCAAGAGAGGTGTAGGCCACAATTTGTTTTTGTACCCACGCCGCATCGCGGTTCAATTCCCGGGCCATGAGATCGGCGACGAGTGGTGCCGCCGCTATGGAGGCGGACGCGTTTAGCAACAATGCCCGCGTTCGGCGAGCCAGCACATCTTCTACCGTGCGCGCCATCTCCGCGCGCACCTGCCAGATGACCTCCGCCCGACAATAAGGCAGATCCGGATGAAGCCGACCCGCGAGCGAGGGATCGGCGGCGATCAGGTTTTGAATCTCCACCCCGTCGGTGCCATACAAGGCCCACTCTCCTCCTGTCTCCCCCTCCGAAGGCGCTCCATGAATACCTAAATCAGCGGTGCCGCAGGCATGCTTGGGCAACCCTGTTCGCTCCTGCGCCAGATCAACCACATCCTCGGCCATTTTCCGATACGTCGTCCACTTCCCTCCGGTAAGGGTGATCAAACCACTTTCACTGACTTCCATGGAATGGTCCCGGGAAAGTTTGGCTGTGTTTTCATCCTTACCCTTTCGCACCAGAGGCCGGAGCCCGGCAAAAATACTCAAAACATCTTCCGGACCGGGAGCCTTGCTCAGATAACGTTCGGCGTGGGTCATAATAAAGTCCCTTTCCTCTTCCACGGCCCGGGGCTCCAACACCGCTTCAGAACGCGGTGTATCGGTCGTCCCCAAAACCACACAGCCCTGCCAGGGCACCGCAAAAAGAACGCGGCCATCGGCCGTTTTGGGAACCATAATAGCGGCCTCACCGGGAAGAAAATGCCGGGGCACCACCAGATGAATGCCCTGACTAACGGTGACCATGGGAGCAACCTCAGGGTCATCCTGTCGCCGCAAGTCATCCACGAAAACCCCCGTGGCATTGATCACCGCCCGGGCCCGCAGACTAAACGCCTCCCCGGACTCCTCATCCCGTACTTCGGCACCGCAAATCCTTCCCTTCTCTTTCCGCAAGCCGAGACAACGGCAGTAATTCGCCATCACCGCACCATGATCAGCCGCCGTCATGGCGAGATGCACCGCCAAACGCGCATCGTCAAACTGGCCGTCGTGGTAAAGAACCCCACCAACCAAATTCTCCGGCTTGGCCGTAGGAATTTTCTGCAGGGTTTCCTTCCGACCCAACCACCGCGAAGGGGCCAGCCCCAACTTTCCCGCAAGGCGATCATAGACTTTCATGCCAATCCCATAAAATGGCCCTTCCCACCAAGTGTAATTGGGAATAACAAAAGCCTGCGAGTGAACCAGGTGCGGAGCGTTTCGGGTGAGTCGCCCCCGTTCCCGCAGAGCCTCCATAACCAGCGAAAGATTTCCTTGGCGCAGGTAGCGAACTCCCCCATGCACCAGTTTGGTGGAACGACTGGAGGTTCCCTTGGCGAAATCGCACTGCTCAATCAACGCCACCCGATGCCCCCGTTGCGCCGCATCCACGGCCGCTCCCAAACCCGAGGCGCCACCACCAACAATGAGCACATCAAAGGGAGTCTCCCCATCCCGCATCTCCTCCAATGCTGCCGCACGATCCATCATTGCCTTAAAGTCTAGCTCAACCCCTACCCAAAACCCAAGCGAAAACAGGCCCCCACCAGCGGAGTTGACATAGGCAGAGATGTGACTTGAAAGATCGGAGTGTTCTGCGCTGCGGTTCTGCGGTATGCTTTGGGCCCTGAAAAAGGTCAACCCTGTAACGATTTCAGTGTGCCGAAATGACCAACCCCTCGCCTTTGTTGGTTGGACAATGATTCCATAATGCTAACGGCCTGGGTCATACTTATCTCACCCAATAAAAATTAAAACAAATAGCTCAGTTTGGTCGAAGGTCACCGGGGTTTTTTCCGGTGGAGCGCTTAAACCAACGGTAAAAGGATGAAGGCTCTGAAAAGCCGCATTGGTGACTGATTTCCTCGTTGGACAAATTCTTGGACGCCAACAATTCCTTCGCAAAATCAATTAACAGTTGGTTGCGGGTCTGGGAGAAGGTCTGTCCATATAGTTCCGAAAAGAGATTTCCCAAAATCCGGCCCTGCCCTTGACTGCCAATTGCCTCCGCCACCTCCTCCAGGGAGGGATTCTCTTGCAGATGCTGTTTTAAGTACTGGATCGCACGATAAAGAATAAGGTGTCGCTTATCGGGCGGCAAGCTGGTCCCCCGGTGCCGGATACTCAGGGAATTAACGGTCTCTCGCTTCGCTATCGGGTTTTTCTGGAGACTGCTCTCGTCGATGATTTGCGCCATTCTCCGTCCGATTTCGGCCCACCCCATATCAATACTGCTGATTTGAGGGAAAATCGATTCGCAAAGGTATTCCTGATTGTCCACCCCGAGGATGGACAGATCCCCCGGAATGTCGCGACCTGTTTCAATCGCTACCGACAACAAATAGCGGGCAATATCATCGTTGACACAGAATATTCCGGTTTTGGCGGGAAGTTCCTGTATCCATCGGAAAACATTTTCCCGGAGGGACCCGCGCTCCGATACCGGGTAAAACATATCCCCCTTGGAGCTGATGGTGATCCATGGCTCCAGGGGCAATAAGCAGGAATCACAGGTAAAATGATGGAAACCAATCACTTCCTCAAATCCACGAACCCGCTCCTCCTGCCACTCAGCCCCTTCGACATAAAGACCCAGGGCGAAATGCTGGCGACCGCTTTCCAGAAAGCAATGACCGGCAACCTGACCGATTTCCTTTTGTCCGGGGCCCACACTCCAAAACGCATTGCCAAAACAACTCCCGACGTAGGTGGTTAGCACCCTCCCCCTAAAGCTCTCCAACAAGTGATTGAACAATTCATCCGTTCCCATGCCCAGCAAGAGGACAAAATCAACCTGCTTGAGATGCCGGACCGGATCCTCCAACCAGGTGCTGGGAAAATTCCCAATCGCCGGATTCAGAATTGTCCACTGGGTTCGCTCACTTATCCAGCTCTGAAACCCCTGCAATATGGGGCCGACAATGCCTTCATCATTGGAACAGGAAACCAGTATATTGAGGTGCTTTTGATCCATAGCGGTAAGGATGGGGCGGCAAGAGAGGCCAACCGCACATCGCTTACCGCCCTGGTACTTTAATCGCTTTTACGGGAAATAACACGATAAAACAAACGTCCTTCCCCTTCGCCAGTAAGATGAAGCGGGGCATAGACCACTTCCGTCTCCGGATTCCCATAGGAGCCCCGTCCGGAAACAGGGGCGCCACCCTCCGAAAGCAGGACCCAGGAATCCTCGTTCCAGCCCAAATCGGTCCAGCTTTCGAGATCAGTGGAGACCTGCACATGATACTCCCGTCCGGCATACCCGCGAAAATGCAGTTCCATGGTATCCTCCGCGTGGTGACGCTCCATATGGTAAATCCGCAGCACATCGTTGGGGTCTTCCGGATCGTCGCCCAAAAGAAAGGCCTCCCGAAGCGTGACCATGCGTCCACCCTTGCGAACAGTGTTCGTATCCGGATTCAGGTGGCTTCGTCCGTAATGCTGCAACCACTGTTCAAAGAGGGTCAATTCGGCCTCATCTTCCTCCACCGTGATGACAATGTAAGGCGCTGCCGTCTTGATCTCCCCATCAAAAGCCGTGGCGCGGAAGACATACTCCCCGACTTGGTCCAATTCAAGAAACATATCCAACGGATTGGGTCCCAAATCAACGGCCGCGGGACCGCTCATTTGCGCCCACTCAAGGATCACTTCACCCGGATTTTCCGGCAAGCCATCGTCAACCATGTTATCAATCTGCAGATGAACCTCACCCTCCTCGTCGAGCATCTCGGGGGTTCCACTGGCGACCAGATAGGGGCCGATATTGCCCGTACCACCGCCCCCTCCGACAACCGGTTCCACCGTCTCTCCATTCAGCCAAACCGTATCAAAACGGGCGATCGCGGTTTGGTCCCCGCCTCCGCTGCTGCCATGACTGGAAACCGCTAAACCGACCTGCACCTCCTCGCTCATCGGCAGGGTTACAGCCGAACCGATTTCATTCCAATTGTCGCCATCGGTGGAACGATAGAAACGCATTTCATTTCCCGTCCGGGTGATGCGGAACCAGGGATATTCACTCAGCGTGCCTGCGCTCTGCGTGGACGGGTTGGAGCTAAACGAGGACCGGACCTGCCGTCGCAGCGTATCTTGCTGAACCCCCATGAATCCGTAATAGCTCTGATCATCAAGGGAATGGCGAACCATCACCGCCGCCTTGGCGTACTGGTTCACAGACCCCCCGGAAGCGGTCGCAAAGGAGCTTAGATTGGCCCGTATATCCACTTCGCCTGAAACAGTGGTGTACACAAAATGCCCACCGTCGTCACCATTCCAGAAATCCCCGTCGCTACCGGATATTTCCAGAGCGTCCTCATCCCATTGTTCCTCTCCGGCTTGATCCGGGTTGCCGAAAGTAATCGAAGACCACCCCAGGGGCAGACTGGTGCCACCCCCTTCTCCGTTCACCTCCGCACGAACACCGTAGTAATGCGTGTTCGAAGATATATTGGTATTTCCCCAGTAGTACAGCCGCACATAAGCTTCCGTCACTCCACTGAGCGGTATATCTTCCAGAATAAGGGTCGCCGACCCGCTCAAACCGGCGTCCACCTCAAATTCCGACCCCACCAAGGTCCAATCCCCGCTGCCATCGTTTAAGGCAAACTGATACTTGTCAGGTGCCCCACCGCCATTGCGCCAAAGATCCACCTCAATGGAAGTGAGATCAAAATCCGCCAAGGTACTGCCATCGGTCTCGATCTTGAACTCGACAAAAGCTCCTTCATCAAGCGCATCCTGCCCGGAAGCGGCCGCTCTCTCGGAACGAAGGTTGTATTCCGCACCTGCCACATAAAAACCGCCGTCATTCCAATTGTTGTGAAGCGTCACCGGGGTATCGCTCTCCTCGCTTCCCAGGAAGCTCAAACTCAGGCCATTCGCATCGGTCACCGTCGTCGTGGGAATCGGTCCCCCGGTACTATGGTCCACCACCGTGAAGTCCCCTTCCGTCTGAAAATCATTGGATCCCTGAATCGCAATCGTCGTAGCACTGCTTCCCTGCGGTTGGGCCATCCTTTCGTTGGACAGTAATTCGCTGGGATGAACCACTTCGACCATGAAGTCCAACACATCGGTCGATGAACCGTTATTGGCTGTAAAACGGAGATGGTAGTCGCCCAATTCATCAAACCATGCCGCGGTTTCGGCCTGATCCGTATGGTCCCAGGTGACTTCACCGTCGCCGGAAACAGTCTCCCAAAGCAGACTCAGTTGTCCGGAGGTGCCCCCGGTTTCCACCACTTCAGTTTCCAGGACCAGCCCCATTCCCTGGGGAATTCGCACATTTTCCACCGTGGGCCGTAGCAACGTGATCTCCGGCTCAATGCCGGTCAGGTTTTGCGGTGTCGTAAAGGAATCCGTTGCGGTTTGCACCGATTCCTCCAGATTATTGGCGACGAAACGATAGTGATAAACAGTCTGTTCGTCCAAGCCGGTTACGGGCACCGTCAAACTGCCAAGCTCCTGCGCTCCGAGGGAGATGACCTGATCCCAGTTGGCTTCCTGGAATCCGCCATCACTCTTTCCATACCAAAGCGTCACTTCCAGCGAAGCGTCGCCCGCCAACAAATCAGCACGGAGGTCCACCGCATTGTGGAGTAGATTCGCCGGACTCAACAGGGCAATCTCCGGAGTCACCAGATTTACCTTTACACTGACTTGTCCATCGACCTGAAAATACGCATTGAGATCATCCGGCACAAAAGTCACCGCATAGGACCTGGTTCCGTGGCTGGGCACCAATCCGGGATCGACAAAGACAAATTCTCCCGCAACCGAGGCACTGCCCCCGTTGAGGGTGGACGCATTCAAGCTCTCCCCGAAAATAATATCCGTCGCTTCCGGCCAACTGGCAATTTCCGGCATCGTTCGGTTATCCACCACCGTCAGCATAGCCCCATCACTCAGGACCGACCCACTGCTATTGGATACCATCACCCGATAGGAACCGGCATCCTCAACTTCCACCGCCTCAGCAGTGTACGCCGCACTGGTAGCCCCCGAAACGACTTCGCCATCTTTAAACCATTGGTAGGCCAAATCCCCTTCCCCACTGGCACTCACCGAGAAACTGGCCGCATCCAACCGATCCACTGTCAGACTTTCCGGCTGGGACACAATCTCCGGCGGCTGGGCCGGGTCAATCGGCTCACCGCCGAAGTGGGCGTCAAATTGGCCGAGGAAAAGCCCTGCTGCAGTTGCATTGTTATGACTGTAATAAAAGCGGAAAACACCTGTCTCTCCCGGCAACAAAGTCAGCGCCAACCCCTCGTAGGAAGCTTCATGATAGGGCCATCGCTCCTCATCATCCACTTCTCCCACTGGACCACCACGCGTCCCAATCAATGCCACCCCGGAATTCCACACCGGTTCATCCTCCACCAGAATGTCCGCATAGAATTTAAAGCTGTTTTCATAGTTCACCGTCATTCCCACCTTGAAATCCCAACCGGAAATGACCTGTGGAACATCCGCTTCATTGGTCACCGTAAAGCTAATATGTTCCTGCTTTTGCCCTTCCCCCGGTCCGGGATCACGGTGGTCATATTCATCCTCATCCGACTGAACCCTGGGAAACGCACTTTCGTAGCTGGCGTCCATACCACCGCCCCACCAATGGGTACGGTGAATATGAACCGCCCAGTTATCATAACCCGTGGCCGACAAGTCGATTGCCGTTGAGGCCGCCAAACCGGCCTCGGTCAAAGCGGTCGCCGAAGTATGGGTCAGCGTACCAATCCCATTTGCCTGTCCGTCGGGATCATTCTCCCAACTATCAAAATAATAACTGACAGTGGCCGCTTCGGGCAATTCCGCGTCCTCGATGGTGACCGTCGTCGAGGCTGGAGATCCCAAAGGAATGGCCCCCACCGGATCGCTCAGCGTAAGCGCAAAGCTGCGATCCCCCGGATCCTCCTCCCGGTAAAGAACCGGCACCTGAATCGCCTTGGGCGCCGTATCTCCGTCCTCCCAATGCACGACCCCACTGACCCCATGATAATCTTGCCCGCTCACCGCATTTCCATCGCTGGTCGCATAGCTTGCACTCACCGCACCAAAGTCTCCGCCGATCCGTTCGACATAAATCGTGGCCAACCCCTGTGTGTCGGGCACCGTTCGGGTGGCTTCGCTCATTTGGATCAATCCGGTCGCCGGAGTGGTTGCCTGGGCGGTCGCTGAGGCATCGCTGTCGATAACGTCTTCCCGAATCGCGAAAAGTCGATAATAGCGGGTCTCGCTTTGGGTTAGCGAATGGTCCTCATAACTCCGTATTCCGGAAGAAAGAACGGCCAATTCGGTCCAGGGCCCACTTGCTGAAGGGGCATGCTCCAGGCGAAAAGCATTGGCCACCGTCCCACTGTAAGACCAGGCCAGATCGATCCGGGAGGGACTGACCGCCTCGGCAGTAAAGTTGTGGGGTGCCAGCGGAGCCAAGGTCAAGGCCACCGTCTCGGACGTAACCGAACCTTCCGCATTGCTCACCGCAACCTGATAAACCCCTTCATCAGAAAAACCGGGTGCCGGTATCAAAAGTTCCGGCTCCGTCTCCCCAGCGAGATCCGAACCATCCTTCGACCATTGGTACGTCGGTAAGGGGTTCCCCTGAGCCAGCACAAAAAAGCTGGCCGGGGAACCTTCCACCAACGAAATGGACTGTGGTTGCTCCAAAATTTCGGGCGCAAAAGGCGCCCCTTCCTCAACCGTTATCAGCACCTCATGAGCGGTCTCAATTTCGCCGTCGGAGGCCTGCAAACGGAAGGTATAGTCACCCAGTTCCGGGAAAATCAATTTCGGCTCAAGCACACCCGGTTCGGCGATCCCAACCGTTTCGGGACCATCCGCCTGTCGCCAATAGAGGGATACGCTGGCCGGCGGGTTCGGCAAGCCATCGTCCTGATACGACCCCTCCAAAGCAACCTGACGGCCCAGGTCAACGGTACGGGCCTCCCCGGCCTGT
>JAFIGF010000200.1 GCA_020831535.1 Opitutales bacterium
TAGCACCTATCACTATACATTCCTGCCTTCGAAGATTATTGGAGTGGTCCTCAACTATCACGATCATTAGACGGAGCATGATCGGCTCCACGATACGAAGACCGAAGTGCCCAGGGAACCCGTCCTTTTTGTCAAAACACCCAATACCCTGATTCCTTCGGGGAGCCCGATTGTTTTGCCTTCCATAGTCTCGGAATACAAATTCGACAACCCCCGCACCGACTACGAAGGGGAACTTTCGGTCATTATCAAGAAACGCTGCCGCAATCTTACCACCGAGGAAGCTCTGAATTCGGTTTATGGATACACCATTATGAACGATGTGAGCCAGCGCAACTTCCAAAAAGGGGATACCAGCGGCTGGTTCCGCGGCAAATGTCTGGATACTTTTGGCCCTATCGGCCCGGCTGTCTTGCTGGCCAAGGATTGCCCTGATGCGCAATCCTTGAAAATCGAAACCAGACATAACGGCAAAATTGTCCAGTCCTCCTCTACTGCGGAAATGATTTTTCCCGTGGCGCACTTGATTGCCTTCGCTTCCCGCATGATGACTCTTGAGGAAGGTGATATACTTTCGACCGGAACTCCCAGCGGCGTAGGTTCAATTCAGGACGGGGATCGCGTGGAGATAACGATCAGCGGGATCGGAACGCTTTCCAACCCGGTGACCACGGAATAAAAAGCCCGGATCCATGACCCGGGCTTTTCCCTCCTTCAACAAATGAAAAAAGATCAATGGATTGGCCCCTCGCTGAAGCGACGACTTACCTCCCCCCAGTTCACGGTATCCCACCAATTGCTGACAAAAGCCCCCCGCCGATTCTGGTAGGCCAGGTAGTAGGAATGCTCCCAGACGTCGATCCCGAGAATCGGCGTTCCTCTGGTTGGCGAGAGATCCATCAACGGGTTGTCCTGGTTTGGGGTGCCGACAATTTGTAAGTGGCTTTCGTCATCAAGAATCAACCAGGCCCACCCAGAGCCAAACTGTCCGGTGGCCGCTGCGGTGAAGGCTTCTTTCATTTCTTCCAGCCCTCCAAAATCACGCTCCAAAGCGGTTTGCAAATCCTCCGAGATCTCCCCTCTCTTCCCTGCTGGCGCCATTACTTTCCAAAAGAGATCGTGGTTGTAGTGCCCGCCGCCATTATTGCGTACGGAGGTATTGAATCGAGAGACGTTTTTCATAACTTCCTCGACAGTCATGTCGGCGAGTTCGGGAAAATCGGCGACCGCGTCATTCAGATTTGACAACTGCCCGGCATGGTGGCGCTTATGGTGAATTTCCATCGTAAGTTGGTCGATTTGCGGTTCCAAATCCGCATAATCATAGGGCATCTCAGTGAGGGAGAAAGGCCCGTTCGAAGGGGGCGGATCCTCAACCCGAGGACCTCTGGAGGGCGAAGGTCTGCCGTGAAGGCCAGTGGCCGCCCATCCCATGAGAGCAGTTAAACCGAAAAGAAAGGAGCGTCTTGATGTAGTCATTCAGCAAATTTGTCATCTTCTGGTGAGGAATCAAGGAGACAGACCCTTTTTCTCTTTTGGAAAGAGAGGATTGACCCGCCAACGCGGACCAGAAAACATAGCATTTCCTCTGTATTCCCGAATCAAACAGCTTCTCTCCCTCTCTCCATGCCACAGCAAAGGATCATCGCCCCCAACCTGGCGTTGCTTTATGAAAAAGCAGCGGAAGTTTTTGGCGATATGCCCGCTTTTGCGACCCGTAAGAAAAGGGATCAGTGGGAGCCCACTTCGTATCAAACGCTATGGGACCGGGGCTGTTCCCTGGCCGCTGGGTTGGTCTCCCTTGGGGTTCAGGCGAGGGACAAGGTGGGCCTTTTTGCCGACAACCGGTTGGAGTGGATTTTGAGTGATTATGCGGTACAAATTGCCGGTGCAGCGGATGTCCCCCGCGGCAGCGAAGTAACCGTCGAAGAACTTCGCTACATTCTCGAACATGCGGAGATAAAATTCGCCTTTGTCGAAAACCGGAGCCTTCTTCAACGATTTGACCGGGCAACCGAGAAGTGGGAAACCAAGCCCACCATAATTTTGCTGGAAACCCCACCTCCCGAGCGGTCCGAGGTTCTAACTTTAGCGGAGGTTGAAAAGCGAGGGGCTAAATTCCGGGACAAGCATCCTCATATCCTCCGCGAAAGGATAGACGGCATCAACCCCGAAGACCTGTTTACTCTAATCTACACTTCGGGCACCACGGGGACTCCCAAGGGGGTTATGCTCAGCCATGCAAATATGATTTCCCAACTGGAGCACATCCCTCTAGATATAACCTGGCGCGACCGGATTTTATCGCTCCTCCCCATCTGGCATATTTTCGAGCGGGTTTTTGAAATGATTACCCTCAGTAGCGGAGCTTGCACTTATTATTCGAGCCCTCGTCGTCTGGCCGAGGATTTGGTTGCGGTAGAGCCGTCCTTCATGGGATCCGCGCCCCGTCTTTGGGAAAGTCTGCACCATCGTATTCGAAAAGGCGTGCGACAATCGCATCCCGTCCGCCGGGCTCTTTTTGCGACCGCTTACTGGCTCAGCAAACACTATCACCGGAATATCAATTTCCTCCGGGACCAGGATTTGTTGACGGAGAGGCCAAGGCCCGCCTGGCGAAAATTCCAAAAAGGCTACGCCGCTCTTTTCTGGTTTCTTCTTCTCCCGTGGTATGGATTTTTCAATGCGACGGTTTTGGAGAGAATCCGACAAGTCGCCGGGGGAGGGCTGAAAGCTACGGTTTCCGGAGGCGGTGCACTGCCCCGGGAGATTGATGAGTTCTTCAACAACCTTGGGATTGCCGTCCTGGAGGGTTATGGTCTTACCGAGACCTCTCCCGTACTCGCGGTGCGCACGCCGCAAAAGAGAATTATCGGAACAGTCGGCCCGATTATCCCGGAAACCCAAATCCGTATTGTCGATTTGGATACAGGAAAGGTACTTTACCCAGACGAAAAGGATTCCGCCGGAGGTCGAATGCGGAAAGGTGAAATCATAGTTCGCGGCCCGCAGATTATGGAAGGGTATTACCGCAACCCCGAGGCCACCAAGGCTGTTCTGCAAGAAGGCTGGTTTCGCACCGGGGATCTGGGAATGGTCACATGGAATGACTGCTTGCAAGTGGTCGGGCGTTGCAAGGAAACGATTGTTCTCTCGAATGGCGAAAACATGGAGCCGGGGCCCATCGAGATGCGTTTGCGTCAATTGCCGGGCATTGGCCAATGCATGGTGGTGGGGCAGGACCAAAGGTATCCCGGATTGCTGGTCTCCCCAGACCCGGAGGAATTGGCCAAGACCATTCCCCCAACGCTCGCGGAAGAGGAGCAAAACGCCCGCATGCTTGCTTTAGTGAAGAAGGAAATTTCTCCGGAAAACGGATTCAAAGCCCACGAGACCCCTCGAGTGCTGAGGATTCTCTCGGAACCGTTTACGGTTGGGGACGATATGACCAAACTTTACAAACTTCGCCGCCACGCCATTACCGAAAAATACGCCAATCTCATTGCCCGGATGTTTGCTGACCGGGAAAAAAGGTAATCATGGAAATCGAACGCCAACTCCTGAGCACGGTCGACCAGGCTCTCCTGCTTCTGATGATTCTGATCATCATGTTCGGGATGGGCGCCAGCCTCACCACACGGGAATTCGGGCAGGCATTTGCCCGCCCCCGGGCGTTTCTTATAGGGTTTCTTTCCCAATTCGGATTGATGCCATTGTTGGCTTTTACCCTAGCCATCCTTTTGCAACTGCCCCCCGCACTGGCCATTGCGCTGATTCTGGTCGGCTGTTTACCCGGTGGGAGCACCTCGAACATGTTTGCCTACTTTGCCCGAGGCGCGGTCGCACTGAGCATTTCCATGACCGCGGCCTCAACTCTTTTGGCACTGGTCATGATGCCCATTTTGCTGGATCTCTATGCCAGCGGATTCGCCGAACAAATTCAAGCCAGTCTGGCTGCGGAAGACCCCGAAACCACCTTCATCATTCCCACCGGCAATATCATCATTTCTCTGATACTGGTGCTGGTTCCCGTTGGCTTGGGCATGATCCTCCGCTATTTCTCCCCCGCCTGGGCAAAAACCGCCGAGGACACGGCCGGATTTTTTGGCATCATCGTAATCCTTTTCCTTATCCTTTCGGTCAGCCTACGGCATGGGAGCCTCTTTTTCCGCACCCCGGTGGAGATCTATATGGCCGCGGTGGGGATTGGTCTGACCGGATTTGCCTTTGGTTATTTGATGGCGAAAATTTTCCGTCTCCCCTATCGGCATCGCCGTACCATTTCGCTGGAAACCGGCATTCAAAACGGTCCCATCGCTTTTGCGATCATTCTCCTCAGTTTCAGCCAGCCTTGGCAAAACGAGATGCTTTGGCTGGCCATTCTGTATTCAACTTTCATTGTCCTCACCTCTTCCCTGGTGACCCTATGGTATCGCCGTATCGGGGCTTACGATTATGAGGTTCATCGCAATGAAGTCATTCACCAGAGGCTTTTCGGGAAAGAGTATCACTCCCCGCAACCACGGGGAAGTTGGACTGATCAACTCAAGGGTCGATCTGCTCTTCGAGATAAACCAGCAGATCTTCTTCACTGATCCGTTTTTGCTCCATTGAATCCCGGTCCCGGAGGGTGACCGTTCCGTCCTCGAGGGAATCAAAATCGACAGTCACACAAAATGGCGTCCCGATCTCGTCCATCCGACGGTAACGGCGGCCAATGGCTCCCGAGGCGTCGTAGAAAACATTCCAGCGACGTTGTAAACGGCGGTACAAAGACTGGGCTTTTTCGACCAGTGGCTCCTTGTTTTTCACCAAGGGCAGAACGGCTACTTTGATCGGGGCAATTCTGGGATGAAGTTTTAGCACCGTGCGTTTGTCCCCTTCCAATTCCTCTTCCTCGTAAGCGGCGGTGATCAAAGCAAGAAAGATACGGTCAACTCCCACACTGGGTTCGATCACGTGAGGGACGTAGCGCTCTTTGCGAGCCTCGTCAAAATAATCCATGGGGCGACCACTGCCTTCCTGATGCTGGGTCAAATCGAAATTGCCCCGAGCGGCAATGCCCTCCAGTTCCTGAACCCCAAAGGGGAATTCAAAGGTAATGTCGGTGCAAGCTTTGGCATAGTGAGCCAATTTTTCCTTGGGATGCTCGTCCTCACCAAGTTTTTCCCTTGGCAGGCCAATGCTTTCGAACCAATTCAGGCGGGTTTCAATCCAATCGCGATGAATTTTCGGCCAGACATCCTCATCCGGCGAGATAAAATATTCGATTTCCATTTGCTCAAATTCGCGCGAACGGAAAATGAAATTGCGTGGATTGATTTCGTTGCGGAAAGCCTTCCCGATCTGGGCGATGCCAAAAGGCACTTTCACCCGACCCGAGTCGGTGACATTACGAAAGTTGATAAAAATTCCCTGGGCCGTTTCGGGGCGTAGATAGGCCACGGCATTTTCATCCCGCAAGGCCCCGATATACGTTTGAAACATCAAATTGAAATCCCGGGGAGGGGTCAACGAACCCGGTTCACCGGTAGCCGGCGAGGGAATCAGCTCGTATTCCGATGGGTCGGCCTCGGTGTAGTCCCGCAAAGTAAAGTCATCCGCCTTCGCATGGCCGGCTTTGCGGGCTAGTTTGTCGGCCGCCTTGCGAGCGTCCTCCTCCATGGTCTCCGACTCCATCACCGAGACATAGCCCAGGGTTTCGCCGGAAACGGTGATTTTCGCAAAAAACAATTGGTCGGCCCGGTAGCGATTTTTTGATTTCTTGCAATCCACCATCGGATCAGAAAACCCGTCCAAGTGACCGGAGGACTGCCACACCTGGGGGTGGGTAATGATCGAAGAGTCCAGCCCCACCATATCGTCGCGCCGATGCACCATGTCCCGCCACCAGGCATCCTTGATGTTTCGGCGCATCTCAACCCCCAGTGGTCCGTAGTCGAAAAAGCCATTGATGCCACTGTAGATGTCAGCGGCTTGAAAAATAAACCCACGCCGCTTGCAGAGCGCGACAATGGATTCCATGCGATTGGGGGCTGCTTTGTTTTTGGCCATAAGGGAACAATGGCAGTCAATACCCCTGTTTTCGTCAAGCTGATAATCAATTCCCGGAAAAAATCTTTTTCTGCAAAATACTGTCATTCAGGACTATGCTTTATTGGCAAAAACAATTTTCAGAAAAACGGGGGGATTTTTGAACGAAACCCCAACGACTTCCCTCTTAACCAACAGAAACTATTGAAGAGCGACCCTCTTCGGATGTGTTTTTAAGTTTGTAGTTTGTGGGAAAAACACCGGTGAAAGCCGGTGTTTTTCTTTTGGCAGGAAAAAGAGCGTTCACCCCGTATCCCGGAACATTTATTCTCTTTTTTACCGTAATTTATCAACAATGCAAACATCTAATATAGAACGTTTTGCGAATAATTCTAAAGCCCTTTTCGGAAAGCAGGGATTATTTCTGAATTTCGTGGGATTATTTTGAACGAAAGGGGGCCGGCCCCCCTCTTAATCATCAGAAACCAATTGAAGAGCCTAGACTCTTCGGATGTGTTTAGTTTGTAGTTTGTGGGAAAAGCGCCGGAGAATACCCCCTCCGGCGCTTTTCTTTTGTCATTTGACCGGAAGTGATGGAAAGTACCTTATATGGCCGGATTTCCGCGTTGCTATGTTTCTCCAAGTGAAAGCTTACCACCCCGGGTGGGCGAGTCCTTCACTCTCTCCGAAGAGGAGTCGCATCACCTGACCCGAGTGCTGCGCGTGCGGCCGGGGCAACAGATAACGCTATTTGATGGCCAGGGGATGACATGGGAAGCCACCTTGAACGAGCTTCCCCGGCACCGGCCGGCCTTGGCCAAAGTTGAATCCGAGACCCGCCATCCAAAGCCACCTTACCAACTTCACCTGGCCCAAGCCATTTCCAAGGGAAAATCGATGGACCAACTGGTTCGCCGGGTCGTGGAATTGGGACTGACTGATCTCACTCCTCTTATAACAGAGCGTTGCGAAGGCCTTCCCGGCAGTCCCATTGAATGGAAAAAAAGAAAGCAACGCTGGCATACGCAAGTCGTGGAAGCGGCGAAGCAAAGCGGCAACCCCTTTCTTCCGACCTTGCACGAGCCGACCACCTTACAAGATTTCTTGGCCCTGAAACGAACCGGAGTAAAAAGCTATGCAGGCATGCTCGAGGTTCCGGGCCAACCAATTGGTGAACTTTTCCCAGACTCCGGCAAGTGGACGGCTCCCCCGAAAATTCTGTGGATTATCGGACCCGAGGGAGATTTTTCTCCCTCCGAATACCGTGATCTACTTGCCGCCGGGATAATTCCGGTGAATTTTGGTCCTTTGGTCATGCGGTGTGAAACAGCAGCCCTTTTCGCTCTGGCCAACACGGTCAGTCACCTTCCCTTTTCATCCTAAGCAGTCATTATGGAATTTGTTTTTCCCCTCATCATGGGTATCGGTTTAGCCGCCGCCACTGGCTTTCGGATTTTTATTCCTTTTCTGGTCCTCTGTCTGGCCGCCCGGGGCGAATATATCAGTTTACCCGAGAATTTTGATTGGCTAACGACGGACACCGCCCTAATTACCCTGATTGCGGCCACCTCCCTGGAAGTTCTTTCCTTCTATGTACCATGGTTGGATAATGCTCTCGATGCGATTGCCAGCCCAGTGTCCCTAGTGGCTGGCACTGTTGCCGTGATGGCCACCGGAGGGGTCCAGGAAATGGATCCGGTACTCGGGTGGGTTGTCGCCATTGTAGGCGGTGGAGGCAGCGCGGCCACCACCCAAACCTTGAGCGTCCTTACCCGCAGTGGCAGCCTGTTGGCCTCGGGCGGGGCAGCAAACCCACTGGTTTCGACTGCCGAAAACACTGGTTCCACCGGTTTTTCCCTAGCTGCCATTTTCGTTCCCATATTAATCATTCCCCTCTTGCTACTGCTGATGATCGTTTTATGGAAATTATTGCGCCGACGAAGAAAAACATCGCCAAACGGGGAAGCCCCAGTTGAAACTTAACCAAGACTTTAAATTACCAAGGAATGCACTCGCCGAAAACCTACCTACTCGACACCAACGTTCTTCTCCATGATCCGCAGGCCATCTTCAAATTCCAAGAGCACAATGTAGTGCTTCCCTTTGAAGTTCTGCAAGAGCTGGACCGCTTTAAAAGCGACCAAAGTGAAAAAGGGCGGAATGCCCGACACTTGCACAGGGTTCTGCGGGATCTTTTCTCCAACGACGACGCCTCGATGGACAAAGGGGTTACCCTTGAATCCGGCGGTCGCCTCTTTGTACTCGCCAACCGCTATCTCATGGAAGGCGAAGGAAGCAGCCCGGGAATGAAAATGCTTCGCTCTCTCTCTAGAGACCTTGATAAAATCGATAACCGGATTCTGGCTTGTTTGGTTTATTTGGGAGAAAACTGGGAATCGCCCGTTACCCTGGTCACCAAGGATATAAATCTATACCTGAAGGCGAAAGCCATCGGACTTCCGGCGGAAGACTTTCTCAACGACAAAGTCCGCGAGGAAGAGCTGAATGAGGAAGAATTTCACCCCACCCTCCGGCTGAGCCAGACCCTTTTCCAAAGGTTTGGGTCAGAGGGCGAAGTGGAAATCACGGAGAACCAGCTGCCGTCGCACACCGGATGCAATGACTATGTTTCGGTGGAAGGGGAACACGATCAGGTCTTGCCCGCCCGTTATGATGGCGAAGGTTCCCTGCACCGCCTGCAACTCCCCTCGCAGATTCAAATTCCGGGGGCCATTCCCATCCGCCCACGCAACCTCCAACAACAATTTTTGATGGATGCTCTGCTCGATCCGGATATTTCCCTGGTCACCTGTTACGGAAAGGCCGGAACCGGGAAAACCATAGTTTCGACCGCCTGTGCGCTCTCGATGGTTGCCCAAGACCTTTACGACGGCCTAAGCATCACCCGCCCGGTGATCTCCCTGGGGCAGGAGATTGGTTTTCTTCCCGGAGACTTAAACGAAAAGATGATGCCGTGGGTACAACCCTACCACGATGCCTTGAATGTTTTATTTCCCGCCCGTCGGGAAGGCACCTTCAAAGGGTCCCGCAAACGAGCTTCCAAGCAAGCCCGGAAGAAAAGCACTTCCAGTTCCGGTGGGAGCAGTGCCTCGGCCAGCCAACAGGTCAAGCCCTACCAACAGCTCATGGACGCGGGCATTCTGGAAATCGAGGCCCTCTGTTACATTCGTGGTCGGTCCATTCCGAGACGATTTTTTATTCTGGATGAGGCCCAACAGTTGACGCCTCATGAGGTAAAAACGGTGATCAGCCGCATGAGTGAGGGATCGAAGCTCGTATTGATCGGAGACCCCTCCCAAATCGATAATCCCTATGTCGATTCCCAGTCCAACGGATTGGTGTACACCCGTAACCGGCTTCGGCACCAGAAGATAACCGCCCATGTCAAGCTGACCCAAGGCGAACGCTCTCCCCTCGCCGACCTTGCCGTAAGCCTAATGCGCTAAAGCCCCGCCCGCTTGCTGAAGCCGTTTATGCGTCAATATTTAATTTCAAGGAACCTAGATTATCGGTCAACAAATAATTCCCAGGAACCTAGGTTTGGTGGTTTGGGGTTGTGTTGCGGGGTGAGGTGTTCTTGATGGAGAGATGGGGTTATTGAAGCGAGATTGGTGGCATCCGGAGGTGCCTTTTGCGCCGAAAAAGTTTCCGTTTTTTTACGGGTGGTTTTTGGTTTTTGCGGCGACCGTTGGGGTGATTGCCAGTATTCCCGGGCAAACTATGGGGGTGGGGGTTTTCACCGATGTGTTGATCGAGAATTTCAACCTGACACGCCAGCAGGTGAGCCTGGCGTACCTGATAGGGACTTTGGCGAGTGGGTTGGTCCTGCCTCATGCCGGTCGTCTGTTGGACCGTTGGGGGATGCGTAAGGGCGCGTTTCTGGCGGCGTTTTTTTTGGGAATGTCTCTTTTGTATTTCAGTCAGGCCGATCATCTGGCGCGGGCATTGGGGGAAATTTTAAGGGCGGAAACGGTCGCCGCTTTTGGGATTGTGTTATTGGGTTTCTTTTTCATTCGGTACTGGGGCCAAGGGGTCCTTACCCTAGCCTCACGAAATATGGCGGGGAAGTGGTTCAACCGCTATCGTGGCATCGCGATCGGATTCAGCTCGGTTACCGTTAGCATTACATTTTCGGCCTCCCCCAGTCTCCTGAACCTTCTGGTGGAGACTCTGGGCTGGCGAGGAGCCTGGAGCGTTTTGGGGATTGGAATCGGCTTTGGGGTGGCGTTGTTCATTTGGTATTTTTTCCGCGACAACCCCGAGGAATGTGGTTTGCAGATGGATGGCCGCGATCCCCTTCCGCCAGAGCAGGAGACCAATGAGGATTTGATCATTTATCGCGATTACCAGCGGGCAGATGCTTTACGAACCTATGCCTTCTGGATTTTTACAATAGGTTTTTCGTGGCATGCCTTACTATTCACGGCGTACGCCTTCCATGTCGTCGACATCGGTCGCTTTGTGGGCATAGGCCGTCAGGAGATGTTTTTACTATTCTTCTACGCCGCCTTTGTTTCGGTGGTCACAAATTTGGCCGCGGGTTGGTTGAGCACCTACATTCGCTTACGAAATCTCTTGATTTTACAGAACCTGACTCTTGGCGCTTTTGCGCTGGCCTTTGTCTATACTGAATCGCTTTTTCTGTTAAAAGTCATTGTGGTCATTTCCATGGGTATCGGAGGAGGACTTTGGGGAAATCTGAATTCGATTGTGTATCCCCGGTTTTTTGGCCGACAGCATGTGGGCGCGATTTCGGGATTTGCGATGAGTGCGATTGTCATCGCCAGTGCCCTCGGGCCTTATTTTTTCAGTCTCTATGAGGGTTTTCGGGGGGACTACCAAGGAATTTTTTTGCTCTGTGGTTTGGTTTCCCTGCTTTTGGCGGTAGGGTCCTTTTGGGGGCTCAATCCCCAGCGCAAGGAGAAACCCCAATAAAAAACCCGGTTTTCCGAAGAAAACCGGGCATTTGATAAGAGTTCGATAGCAATTAGCTGATTTCTTCCAGCTTGATTTCGAAGGTCAGGTCACGACCGGCCAAGGGATGGTTGGCATCGAGGGTAACCTCAGTTTCGCCGACCTCGGTAATTTGCACCGGCACTTGCTGACCTTGCTGGGTGGTCATTTGTAGTTGTTGTCCTACCTGCGGCTCCGAGCCCTCGGGCATTTTATCCCGTGGCGCTTTGATGAAGAGGTCGTCGCGTTTCTCCCCATACGCTTCCGCGCAGGGGATGGTTTCGGTTTTACTGTCACCTACTTTCATCCCGACAACGGCTTTTTCAAAGCCCGGAATGACGGTGTTGGAGCCCACCTTGAATTCCAATGGACCGCGACCTTCCGATTGGTCGAAAACGGTTCCGTCAGAGAGGGTTCCTTTGTAGTTGATTTTGACGGTATCCCCGTCTTTTACTTCCTGCATAATGCTCTTTGTGGTTTTTCGTTAGCGATTGTGGATTGGAAAAATCCAAACCATTCATTCCCTTACCCCAAACCCAGAACGGGAAAAATGCAAAGAGAAATCGAGAATTTTTACAAATTGCCCAGATAGAAAGGATTCATACTGACCGGGTGTCAGGCAATCTTGAAAACGCGACGGATGATAACGACAAATGGAATCACAATGATCAGATAGGCAATAAGCCAAGGGGGGAAGAAGAACTGGCGGAAGCCCGGAACCCCTTCAAAGTCGGCAACAATCCATCCGGCAAAGGGACGGTATTCATCAAGGTGGACCTGCGTAGCCGGAGGAAGATTGCCTTCGGTTTGGTGCTCGGGATGAGGCCGCAAAGGCATACGATAGCTCCGTCCTCCTACCGTGAATGGATGGGTATAAAGGTCGTCACGATGGCGAATCCGCAGGTCGTAAGGGCTCTGTTCCTCCGAAACCTGAATGGTCCAATTCCCCAAGCCATGGGGAGGGTATATCGGATGATCACTAACCGGAACAACCTCGGTGATCCAACCCTCTTCCTTCGCCTCTATCCCCTGCTCGGGAAAAAGGGTTACCAAATCGCCTGCGGTCGTAATGGGTAAATAAATCGAATATTCCAGCACTTGGCCATCCTCTGCGGGAAAGTAATCCAACCGGTTAAAAGCCCAAGTCGCGAGCAGGGCGATAGGAATAATCGCCCAAAGAAGAGGTTTTTTCTCGGCTTTGAGCGCTTTGATCGCAGCCATACCGTTGAGGGTGCGCAAGCGCTTGACCTCTTCTTTATTTTTTTCCTTTTTGGCCGCCTTCATTTTCTCTTTGAGGCGTTTTTTATCCACCTTGAGACCATGCAGGTATTTTTGATCAGTTACCCACAGGCGAACCACCGCCAGGACGGCCGAGGAACCAATCGACACAATAAAGAGAGCCAGATCCCTGGGCAAAAAAAGCGTCCAATAGAGAAAGGGATCGGCGATCCGAACAACAATATCGTTAATTGTTTCAAGCATGATTTTCGCCCTCCTGCTGAATGCGGTTGACCATTCCCCGATTGCCATCGACCCGGATCTCATCCCCGTCTTGCAAAAGATTGGTCGCATTGGGTAAAACCACTGCGGGGATGCCAAAGTCCCGGGCAACAATCGCGCCATGAGACAAGACCCCACCTTTTTCGACGATTAGGGCCTTGGCCCCGATGAACAGGGGCGTCCACCCGGGATCTGTGGAAGGACAGACCAAAACGTACCCTTCGCCCAAATCGCCCGCCTCCCTCGGGTTGTAAACAATCCTGGCGCGACCTCGCGCAACTCCTCCGGAAACACTATCACCAGTCCAGTCATCGCCGCCGGCCAGAATTTCCGGCTCCCCGAGTTGATCGAGCTTCCGGGAATCAATGACATCGGCCAATTCCAGGCGTTGGAAGGACTGCCAACGGACTTTCCGGTCCTCGACTCGTTGCGCCAAGGTTTCGCGGCGCCCCGGAGACCAGGTTTCAATTTCCTCCAGTTTTAGGAAAAAAATATCATGTCCAAAGCCCAGGCGTTCTCCTAATTCGAGAATACAGGTACGGATGAGTTCGTAGCCCATCATCAGGTAGTGCTTTCCTTTTTCCCGGTAAGCGAGCAACGCGCGGGTTTCTTCCAACTGCTCCTCAATATCGGGCAGGAGAAATCCGGACCCGGCCTCCGCCAAGCGCTTGGGCAAATCCTCCCGGGCCTGCAGGCTCTTTCGATGATTCTCCTCGTGGATATCTTTCATCGTTTTTCCAGGGTTTTCGCGAATACGCTCCAAGACTGTCTCCAGGTAGGAGGGGTCTTCCCTCCAACGAGGTTCCTGAAGTTCCATTTCGCCGGATGAGCGATGCCCATAACTTTCCAGAAAGTCCTCCAGTTTGGCCTTCCCTTGCGCAACATCATACAAAAGAGAATCCTGTTCCCAGGTAGTGTCTCCATCCAGACCCATGGTCAGCGTAGCCGCCAGAGGCACGCCCTCCTTTCCCAAGGCCTTTTGCAACAGACCCTGCAAGCGGCTGAAAGAAACTCCGGCAAAATAGGGCGGTTTCAAGGATTCTTTGCCAAACTCATCCAACACCCGCCGAATTCGTTCCTTCAGTTCACGAATCAATTCAATTTCCGACAAAGAGGAAAGGTTCTGCGCTTTTTTCTCCTTCACGTACTCCAAGTAAGGCGGAACGACTTCATTCTCAAAATGCTCTTTAGCAAATTTACGCAGTTTTTTGATTTTACGGGACGATTTAATCATCGCCTTGATCGCGGTGGGCAGGCGGAACAACAGGGTCTCGTCGGCTTTATCGGCAAAAAATTTGCTGGGAGCCCGATCCATCGCGCTTTTATCTTTACGCAACTCCTCCAAATCGAAGCCCATGGGAATTCCTCCCCAGAAAAGCTGGGAAAGTCGGTCCGGATCGGCGTAAATACGCCCGGCAATCAATTCCAGAAAACCCTCTTTCTGCACTTGTTCGGAAACCGCGTAGCCAAAATCCTGGTACATCAGGCCAAAGCCCCCGGCACCACTCATGAAATTTCGCACAATGTCCCAGGTCAAAGGGGTTGGGTGGCGAAGGGTTTCCCCCAGGTTGTGAATGACCCAAACTTTTTCCTTTCCTCCCGTCAGTTTTTTCAACCGTTCAATCTCCGCTTGACGTCCTTTTTCGGCATCACGGATCACTTCCAGACCTCGAATCGCGCGTGATTGCAGGAGCGAGAACTTGCCCTCGGCATAGCCCCATTCGATATCCACCGGATGGCCAAAATACTCCTCGACCTTCATGGCCAGGGCGGCGATTTCCCGAACCTGAGCGTCGTCGAGGGTGAGCGCAGAGGTATCGACGACTTTGGCCTTACCATCGCCCAGAGCGGCCACCGCACTGGTTTTCTTACCACCGAAGGTTTGGAAGTCAGTGTGTTCATCACGTTTGACCAGAAACCGGTCAGGGGTGACTTCCCCCGAGACGACGGCTTCGCCCAGACCGTAAGAACTCTCCACCACCATTCTCCCTGAATCGACATCGTTCGGATCGATGGTAAAGACGATCCCCGAGACCTCCGAAGGGAACATGGCCTGAACATTCACTGCGGTGCCAACCAGACCTTCAACCTTATTTCGTTTGCGGTAGGCAATCGCGCGTTCACTGTTCCAGGACCGATACACGGCATTGATACAGGCAATCAGGCACTCCCAGGGGTCCGTGGGGAAGGCTTCGCCGGTCCGCTCCTGGAAAACGTTCATCGCCGCCTCGGCTTTCTCCCGCGAAGCGCCCTCGAGGTCGGCGGATCCCGCCGGAAATTGCTCTTCGGTGAGGCCATGGACGGTTTTGGAAAAACTCAGGAGGAACTGCAGAAAAACGTGCCAAAAAGCCGGTCCGTCCTGCCCCATTTCCTCGGCCAAGCCAGGATGGATCCCGCAATTCAGAAGGGTATCCATCATCCCCGGCATGGAAACCGCCGCACCGGAGCGAACCGAGACAAACAAAGGTCTGGCCCCTTTACCGAATTGTCGACCGGTACGTTCTTCCAGTTTCTGAAGATTTTTGCGGACCTCGTCATCCAAGCCCTCGGGCCAGGATTCGCCGCCTTCGTAGAAGGCGCGGCAACTTGCCGTGGTGAGGGTGAATCCGGGGGGCACCGGCAACCCGGCTTTGGTCATTGCGGAGAGACTGTCACCCTTGCCGCCGAGAAGGTCACGGGAACTCTCACCGGAGGGCAGGGAATCTCCGAAAAAGAAAGCAAATGGGGTTTGGTTTGTCTTCAAAGCCATAATTCTGTTTTAACGTCTGCTGGCGCGAATGAGGCCACGCTGATCGGTGCTGAAATAAAGATTTTCTCCGCGAACCACAAACGGACTGAGAATTTCCCCCAGCCATCCGATATTCATCCAGGGGGTTACTTCTCCGGTACGGGGATTGAGTTGTTGCAAAAAGTTGTCCTCGACAAAAAAGACGCGGTCACGGGTACCGAAAGGAGACACCTGAGGATTCGCTCCTTCCCATTCTTGTTCCACCTCTCCGCTGCGCCGATCCACCTGCCGAAGCATTCCATGGGAATCGACAAAATAAAGGAAGTTGCCCAAGGAGAGAATCGAATCCCCACCAAAGGAGTCTCCGACCCCCCAGATCTTCTCCCCGCTCCCCAAGCGCAATGCGACCAAGCCCTTGGTCGTACCCACAAAGATCCGGTTCCCCAATTGCAAAGGCTCGGATACGATTTCAGTTTCCAGGGCTCGTTGCCAAATCACCTCTCCGGAGTGCCGATCCAAAACCACCAGAGCCGAATCTTCCGTATGTGCCAGAACATGGTCCCGCAAGGGAATCGGCGGTCCCGCGAGAACCCCTGTTTCACTGTTCCAGAGAGCCTCGCCATCATACGATAAAGCCGACAAAACCCCCGGTTCGCGCTCCACCCAAAGCTCTCTCTGCCCCAACCGGAAAAAGCCGCTGGCGCCTTCCTCAATTTTGAGAGTATCCTTGACCGATCCATCCTCCAGGGAAAGTTGCAAAAGAAGTTTTCCCTCCTCTTCGCTATCCTCTAAGAGAAAAGCTCTTTCCCCCCGAATCGCCGGGCTGACAAGAATTTTTCCGCTCGCCTGGTAACGCCATTTCTCTTCGGGGCGCGCGGCCGTATCGAATGCGATGAGACCCGCTTCAGGGCCTTCCGCAACCGGCACGAGATTCATCGTTTCAGAAGAAGCAATTGGCCCCATCCGCGGGGCCGGGGCCTCATCCCCAGCTAGATGGTTCCAGCGAAAAGCCCCACGGCCGCCGAGAGCCCCATCGGCAAAACGATTGCCCCGGTTAACGATACCCAAGGGACCATCCCATAAGTATTGAATTTCCTCCGCCAGAGGTTCCCCCACGCTAATCAGCGGTGATTGTGGGGTGCCGAAATACACTTGCCCGCGAGCCACCGTTGGGGAACTGGCATAAATCCCAGGCTCACCTACGGTAAAACTCCAGACCGGCGCCAGGGTATCCAAATCCAAGGCATACAAAAACCCCCCATCAGCCAGAACATAGGCAAACTCCTCGGTAACGGCGGGGGCGGTAACGATCATATTCCCGCTGTTCCATTCCGCCAACAAGTCGCCCTCGAAGGAAAAAGACCGCACCACGCCATCACGGTTTCCGGCAATCAGCCGGTCTTCGGTTGCGGCAATCGGGCTGACAATGGTCCGCGGAACGGTTTCATCCCAGAGGACTTCACCGGTTTCGATATCAATGGCAAGGATTCCACCCTCAACCTTCATTTGCGCCACATGCTCCTCGATATACTCCTGACTGCGTCCCTGCGCCTCCAAACGCTCGGGCCGGGCTTGCCGAACTTCCTCGGCACTGAAGACGAAATTCCCATGGCCATATCCCGCGACCGCCATACCATTGACCAAGGTCACTGAGGTAAAGACCGGCGCAGGGGTTTCCACCCGCCACAATTCCTCTCCGGTATCCGCATCGAGGCAGACCACCGCTTGTCCCTGAATCCCCTGGGTGCCATAGAATTTTCCATCCGCCACCACTGGAGAGGTCACTGAATCCACATAATCCTCGCCCCCTGTATTCCAGACGATGATCGGTTCCCCCTCTTCGTCGGGCTCCAATTCAAAACAATACCAGCCATTGTAGGAGGTCCCGATGTAAATCCGGTCCTCATGGATGTGTGGTGTGGATTCCATATGCCCTTCCGACTGGTAGGTCCAGAGCAACTCCGGTTCCTCATCTCCGCGATAGCGGTACACAAACAACCTCGCCTCCTTGGTCTCATGGAGTCCTTCACCGACGGCCATAATATCATCCTGGATGGAGATGGAAGAAAATGTCGCCTCCATTCCCGGCGGGCGTATCCGCCAAATCGGGGCGCCGCTGTCGGCATCGTAAGCCGCCAGGTGGGACTCATTTTTAAAAAACCCAAACTCCGCCTGCACAATAAAGACCCGGTTCCCCAGAACGACTGGGGAGGAAAAGGCCGACACTCCATTGGTGGCCCGCCAATTTAACCCGCCACTTGCCGGCGAAGCCGTCCCTGCGACGGCACCGGTCCGCTGTTCATTGCCACGAAAGAGAGGCCAATCCGACTCCCCCGCTTCCGCCGCCGCGGCATCGGCGGCAGTTCCGGGAAAAATCACTTTCGCCCCTTGCCATGCCCCCCAACCCAAGGCGACCACCAGAACAACGGTGACTTTCATCCGCCACAAAGTTTTGAATAAGAGCACAAAAGTTGACGGTTTGAATAAGGCAACTATCGCCGTGCCGATACCTACCAGGATGGCTGGCAATACCGCCAACAAAGCTTGCAATGGACCTACCGCCAGGGGAATCACACCCAGGTCAAAGGGAATAAACATCATCTATCTATCTAAAAGGGGTTATGGGAAAAGGGATGCACTACTAAACTACTTTTGCGGAAGGGAAAAGGTCTTTACGCCGTCATCAAGAATAAGTTCACGCTCATGAAAATCTCCCCCCGGAAATTGCCAGCGCACCGTCATAGGCCCCGGAACCTCCGCACCGAACTGACTCCCCGCACCTCCTGGGGTGACCAGCCACGCGGGCAACTCGCGGTCATCGTTCTCTCCCCGCACCACAACCGGTCCCTTGTGGGAATGATCCCCCGGTAAGACCAGGCGAGCCGCCAACGGTCCGGGCATATCCACAACCTGTGGAAGCAAAGCCAAACGCCCGTCATTGAGCACCGTGGCCATAGAATAGGTTCCATCTTCGGTAAAAATGCCGGCAGTTCCCGCCTTTTGGCCCGAGGTCAACCCACTGAAAGCCCCATTGGGGTCCGCATCCAAGGCAAAGGCATAGGAGAAGAACCCACGGGCAAAGAAGTAGTGAACGCCTGCCCGGGGATAGAAAACCAGCAAGTCCGGCAAGGCATTGTTGTTCAAATCGACCGTTGCTGCGGCAACTGCATTGGGCGCGGTAATATAAGACGGTTCACCGGCCAGTTGGCGTCTTTCAAGAAACTTTCCGTCCCCTTGGTTGTGAAGAAACAGGGTGGCATTTTGGCCGACCGAGAGAATATCAAGCAAGCCGTCGCCATCCATATCCGCAGCGTGAAGATGAATGGGCCCGGTCCCCATGGAGAACCCCTCGTTCAGCACCGGTTCTTCCCAGCCTTCCTCGTTCTGTCGATACACCAACAAGCCCTCCGGCAGAGGGATGGCAATATCGTTGTAAGAATTCCCCGTCAGGTCTGCTACCATAATATCGTGAGGAGCCTTGACAAAGGTGCCCTCAAATTCCCCGCCGGGAAGGGCTTTGGAGTACACCTCTCCCGCCTCGTCAAACGTAATGAGGACAGGATGCCCTCCGGTGGCCAGAACCAATCCGGCTCCAGGCCCCTCCGCATCAATAGTCGCCGCACCGAGGTAGAGTTCGGTCTCCGGCAGATCCAGGGGACGGGCGACAAAGCTCTCCCCGTCATTAACCAACAGACTGGCGCCATGCGGCCCCACACTGATCAAATCCAAATTGCCGTCTCCGGTAAAATCTCCGGGAGCAATACTTTCCGACGTCGAGGAGAGGTTCACGTCCTCGGTCAGCTCAACCATGGAATCGCCTTTCATGCGGAAAATCCGGTCCCCATCAGGACTTGCAATAAAAAGACTTAGCGGCAACTCACCATGAAGGTCCAAGGGATAAAGGCGGTATTCATCATTCAAAAAACCGCCCTCCACAATCTCCGGCTCACCCCAGGTGATACCTCCTTCGACCGGCATCTCAGGAAACGAGGCGGCGTTGAAATAGCGAACCGCGTTCGCCAACATCGCGCTACCCCCATTCCATACTGGCAGCATGTTCGGGTCGATCTCCAACAAAAACCAGGTACCGTTTTCCTCGGTTAGGGAGAACCACTCGTTGCCAATATGCAGTAACGATCCGGCGACATCGCCTCCCCCCTCGGAAGCCTCATCAAAATCACCCGCAAAGAAAACCGCCGGACGAGCCGGATCATAATTGTAATGATCGATAAATTCATCGAGTTCCGAATCGAAAAGTTCCTCGAAGGAAATGGTCACCTCTTCCCAATCGACCTCCCCTTTCAGTACGTCGACTTTCCGGGCACTCACTGGGCCCTCCTGCGGATCCCCTTCCCCGACTTCCATGAGAACGATGGTCGCTGCCTGGTTGGTCAAATCCACCGGCGTGAAATTGGGATTCACATAGGCCGAAGCAACCGAAACGGAAACCCCCAAGCCGAGCAAGGGCGCCAAGGTTTTTTTAATAAGTGACAAATCGGGAACGAAACTTTGCATAGGTATAAAGAAACAGGGGCAGGACCTTTGTTCCCACAACGGAAACGGATATAAAGGAAGCAAAATTGTGACATCCCTGCACGGATTCAACGAAAAACCACTCTTTTCGCAAAAAAAACAGCCGGGACACTCTCAAAATTCCGTACTTTCATCAGATGCGGAAGCAGGGAGCACGAAAGTCATAACCTCTTCCCAGAAACTCAGCCCGGGCCCGTAGTAGATGGTGTTGTGGTCGGCCCCCTCCTGCAAGCGGTAGAGTTTTGGCCCGTCGTAGGATTCGTAGAGTTTCCGCGCCAGCGAGGAGGGGATTACCGCATCTTCTCCCGCCACCACGAAAGCCACTGGTCCGGCAAAATTTTCCAGATGCTCATCATTGCGAAAATGATCGCGTAGCAACCACCGCGCCGGCAACCAAGGGTAGTGGTGAGCCGCCACCGCCGCCAGACGATTGAACGGGGTAATCAGCAAGAGCCCTTCGGCCTCCTTTTCTGCCGCCAGCCAAGTTGCCACTCCGCCACCAATGGATTCCCCCACCAGCAGGATCGACGAGTAAGAGTTTTGCAGGACTTGGTAGGCCTCCACCGCCGCCTCCCGAAACGCCTGTTCACTGGGACGCCCGGAACGAAAGCCGTACCCCGGGTATTCAAGAATGTACACGGAATGCTCCGAACTGACCGGAAGGTCCCGGAACAAATCCCGCAAATAGTCCCGATGGATTCCTCCCCCCGCATTCCCGTGAAAAATCAGGATTGCGGAATCCCCCTCACCGGAACTCTTCCACCCGTGAAACACCCCCTCAGCCTCCCAAAGTTCCAAGCCACGGCGGTCCGCCAAACGAATGCCCTCCTCCTCCGAATAATTATCCGGGAAGTAAATCAACCCCCGCTGGGTAAAGAAAAGGAGTCCCACCAAACCCGCATAGGCAAGCAACAGGACCCGCACCACCCGCCAAACCGACCACCAAGGACCACTTTTGTTCATAGCGATACCCTAACACGCCCGTGAGCCTTGTGAAATAGAAAAGGTAAGAGCCAAACAACCACCCGGTGGACGAGGCCGTTCGACTGGCTCAGGCCAGGGTGGAACTCGTCCCATCAAGGGAGGCGAAGCCTCCTTGGTGGAGAGGCAAGCTCTGCCTTGACCACGAAGGGCGGAAAGGGGCGAACCCCCGATCCCCCTACCGGCCCATTTGCCGGACTTCGCCTCCGTAGGGGCGGACGATGCGTTCCATGGCGCGGCGGTTGTCCGGGGACATTTCAAAACCGAGAAAATAAAGGGCAACCTCGCGGGGGGCTCCGGTTTGCAAATCTTCTATCACGCCGCCGATCTCTTCGTAGGTGACCCGCTCATTTCCCCCGCCCGGAGGGGTGCGGAAAAAATTCCCATCGGAAATGATGAAAATGACCTCCGGCTCCATCGCGAAAGCCGCCCGCAAAACTGATTCAATCCCATTGGGGTCCTGTCGTACGGCATTGCGCAGATCACGGGAAGACCCCGAAGTGACGAACCGGTTGCGCATCCAGTTGACCGCAATCTCCCGGTTTTCCGGGGCTCCGGGAATGAGGGTTTCCTGAAAAACCTCATAGTTCCGGACAAACTGAATCATGTTGAACAGGGTGTTGTTGCCAAACCCCTGGATCAATTCAATCGCCTCCTCCCGGATGGTGGAAAAGGGGATGCCCACCCGGTCGGCGCGGTTGACTACACTCAGGGAAACATCAAAGCAGATGACAATCCGCTGGCGGGTTGTCTCCACCCCAAAGAAAGAGGCCACCTGCTCGGCCCCCTCCAATCCGCCCAGGGCTCCCATGATTCCGGATTCCGCCAACAGGGCCTCGGCATCACTGGCCATAAAATCCGAAACCTCCATGGAGGTCATTTGCGAGGTCGGCAGGGTGGGCAATTCGGGCACCCCATCGGGCACCAGGGCGCTGGTGGTCAGCCGGTCCATCATGGCCGGGCGACTGGCCTGTTGCTGAAACTCCGAGACCGCCGCGGTGTGGTCCAGTTGCCGTTGCGGAAGATAAACGGTTTTTTGCGACACAAACTCCGGCTCGGTCCGATCCGAGGGAACCAACACGATCACCAGCGAGGCGAGGAGCACAATCCCAACCTGCACGATCACCGCCATGAGAAAGGACCCCCCTTTCCACCACTGGCGACTTTTCTGAATAATATCCGCAGGCATACGGTCTTCCTAGCAAACTTCCTGCCGAAAGAGAACCCCTACGAGAGAAAAACCGAAGAATTTACTGAAATGCAACCAAAGAGATGAAGAAGGTGCCTTCCACCCGTGAAGATCGAGCCCTGCCCATTTCTCAAAAGGGCCCGCGTTTGTATTTTGTTCTTGGCTTTGTCGAAGGGAGAAGCGTCGCTCTGTAAAGACAACCACACCTCCAAAGGGTTTGGTAGAAGGATAAAATTCCCCACGGAACCGCCTCACCTAGATCTCTTTCATCTGGTTTTTCATTTCCTTAGCCGCCATGGCATAGCCTCCCTCCGTTCCGTCAACCAAATGCACGTGATGGGTGTGGTAGTCGGAAATCAAACAGGTCATGTAAGCGCTCGAAGAGGCATGAACTCCGTAAATCAATTTTCCTTCCTGCCGTAATTGGTTCAGTTTTTCAACCAGCTCCTCCCGTTGGGAGGCTTTTCCGGCCAGAACCTGGCGCAACTGATTGTCAAATTTGCGGGCATCGCTCTGGGCTGCGGCCACGGCCTTATACTGGGCCCAATTGGCGCCGGCAACGCGGAACCCAAAACGCATCAAAAATATCCCCACAAGCGTGGCCAACCGCACCAAAAGCCAATACCCGAACCGAAACATCCCGCCATGCGCATAGGAACGAATGCGCCATTCGCCCTGCAGGTCGTTACTGCTCAACGAAAGTCGCATCAAGGCGGGGTCAATCGGATGACTCTCTTCCGCCGATCCATAAATCCGCTCAACGTCTTTCATCACTTGCCGGTACACCTGGGTTTTCTCTTTTTCGTTGCTCCCCCTTGCCCGGGCAATGAGGACCAGAATCTCCTCCCGACGACTGGGCACCTGGTGCCACCGGCATTCCAACCCCACAAAAGACGAACGCCCCTTTCCGGAGGCAGTCAGTCTCTCAAACCCCTCGATCTCCAAACGCTCTTTCAAGGCCTCCTCGGCCATTTCCCAGCCGTTTCCCCAAAATACAGCCTGGGCGACACTCGGGGAAAGCAAAGTCTTGCCCAACTGCAAGACTCCACCTGCCTCCGTGATGGCGGAACTTCGAACGACCCCGGCGCGTAAGTTCAAGCCGAACTCCTGCGCCGCCATCGCCTGAGTCATTTCCAATGCCTGGGAAAACGCTTTTTTCTGTTCCCAGGGAAAGGCGAAGAGCGCTCCATCGCCCCCAAAAAGATACGGGATCCGCGAAAAGCCTCCCTGGTTCAGCACCGCCATAATGGTCGCCGCGCCAACCAGATTCACTTCCTTATAGCGGCCCGCCTCCAAGGCTTGAGTTGACCCTAACACATCAGTCAGGCCAACGCCCCAGGAGTCAGGCAGTCGAACCAAGGTCTCTGGATCGAAGGTTTCAAGTGACTGTTCCCGGGCAGGGAGAGAGGCATAGAAATCGAGGGGATTTTCCATGCAAAAGCAAAGTTCGCCCGAGGGGGGCAAGGTCAGTCCGTCTCGGGGAATGCGAAAGTTTTTTCGGGGAACTCGGGGTTGACCTCGATATTGGTAAAAGTGACCGTGTGGACAACTTCTCCATCGGATAACGTCACCACTCTTTCGGGGAAGCGGATGCCATCAACAACCTTTTCTCCTTCCTCGCGAAGGGTGGTTCCTTCGCCGGTTTTGGTATGAACCAACTCGCCGGTTTCGGGGTCAAAATACCGGGTAAAGGTGTAGCCTCCCCGATGGTTGAAGGCCAAACCGACGGTCTCGCGGCCATCGATTTCGTGAAACCCGAGATTATCAACGCTGCCCCGTCGGCGTTCGATATTTTTGTAGAAATAGAGATTTTCCCAGGTATTGGCCCGTAATTCGCGAATTCTTCCGGCGTCCATGACGGCAACGTTGCGCCGACGAGGATTTTCAGCGAGAAACTCCGACACCCAACCTTCATACGCCCCGAGAACGGTTTCCTGCACCCGGTCGTCGCGGGCCACGGTCAATCGTTGCAACAAAGGCTTGGCCAGCTCAATGGTCACTTCGCCGGTTGCCCCTTCACGGGTCTCGAAGGTTCCCTCGTAACGCAAGGTCTCAATCGCCGCCAAGCGATCATCACCACCGAGAAACTCCCGGGCTTTGGCAATAACCTCATCGGCCTCAGGCGGGTTTCCGTGAAGACTAAGGGCACTTAAAAGAGGCAGGGAGAGAAGAATAAATAGTCTTTTCATAAGTAAAAAAAAAGAAGTAAGAAATTATTGGGACATCATTCCCATTCAATAGTTGCAGGAGGTTTGGAACTAATATCGAGACAGACCCTATTCACGCCTTTGACCTCGTTGATGATACGGCTGGAGATGGTTTGCAAAACCTCATAGGGCATCCGCACCCAATCGGCGGTCATCGCATCCTGGCTTTCCACAATGCGAAGAACCACGGCGTTGTCATAGGTACGCTCGTCGCCCATCACCCCGACCGAACGGACGGGCAGGAAAACGGCAAAGGACTGCCATACTTTGTAATACCAATCGCTGCGCTTCATCTCTTCCAGGAGAATGGCGTCGGCTTCGCGGAGAACGGAGAGATTTTTGGCGGTCAATTCGCCCAAAACGCGCACCCCCAAGCCGGGGCCCGGGAAAGGTTGCCGCCAGAGCACCTCCTTGGGAAGCCCCAATTCGCTGCCCAACACCCTGACCTCATCCTTGAAAAGTTCCCGCAATGGCTCCAGCAGTTTGAGCTTCATCCTCTTGGGCAAACCGCCAACATTGTGGTGGCTCTTGATTAAGGAAGCCGGATTGCCTTCGATCGAAACGCTCTCAATGACATCCGGATAGAGGGTGCCCTGGGCAAGGAAATCGACCTTCCCCAGTTTCTTCACCGTGTTATCGAAAACCTCAATGAAGGTCCGTCCGATGACTTTGCGTTTTTTTTCGGGGTCGGTAACGCCCTTGAGCTTGGAAAGGAAAAGCCGGGACGCGCGAACCACCTTGAGGTTCATCTTGAAATTCCGTTTGAAGAGATTCTCGACGCTCTCCCTTTCATTTTTTCGCAACAGCCCGTTATCCACGAACACACAGGTGAGTTGATCCCCAATCGCCTCGTGAAGAAGGGCCGCGGCAACCGAGGAATCGACCCCGCCGGAAAGACCCAGGATTACCTTTTGGTCCCCGACTTTGGCGCGAATTTCCTCGACCGATTGTTTGAGGTAATCAGCCATCGACCAATCGCCCTCGCACCCGCAAATCTGTTGGAGAAAATTACGGATGACATTGATGCCCTGCTCGCTGTGCGAAACCTCCGGATGAAACTGCAGTCCGAAGAATTTCTTTTTCGGGTGTTCGATGGCAGCAAAATCGGAGTTCTGGGTGCGGGCGGCGGCGATAAAGCCCCGGGGCATTTTAATGACCTTGTCCCCATGGGAATTCCATACCCGGATTTTTGCGGGAAGACCGTTCAACAACTCACTTTGATCGAGAACCTCCAGCGAGGAATGACCGTATTCCCGCTGCTTGGAAGGCTCTACCTTGCCCCCCAGCATATGGGCCATAAGTTGCAGGCCGTAGCAGATGCCCAAAACCGGCACCCCCAACTTGAAAATGTCCGCGTCGGGGAGTGGGGCTTTTTTCGCCAGCACGCTGGAAGGGCCTCCGGAGAGGATGATGCCGCAGATATTGTCCTTCTTCAGAACCTTCGCCTTGGTGGAGTAGTGATAGATCTTGGAATACACATTACACTCCCGAATTCGTCGGGCAATGACTTGAGTGTACTGGGAGCCAAAGTCGAGAACAGCAATGGTTTGGTGCATGAGAGATCGGTCAGAAGGTTCGCATTTAAAGGCAAAAGAATAGGAAAAGCCCTCCCCCTGATTCCCGCAAGCTTGATTTTCTTCCCTGAAAAAGGTTTTCTGGGGAATGCCTTATCGGATTTGCAAGATCTTCGAAGTGGAGAGTGGGCACCAATTGTCCAAACATCCCGGAGCCTGTCGGTTTCCCCACGGGCACTCACGTCAGGTGGAAGTCATTCTCGAAGCCGACGAACTGGACAGCCAGGATATGGTTTGCGACTTCAAAACGCTCAAAAATCTGCTCTCCGGCTTTATTGATCAATTCGACCACAGCTTGTGCCTGAACAGTGAAGACCCCAACCTTGCCACCTGGAAGGAGAAATATCCGGACCGCATTCTTGTTTTCGCCGGGGAGGACCCCACCACCGAAGTAATGGCCCGCATGATCTATCGGGAAATTCGCCGCCGCCTCGACGAGGCTCTGGAATCCTCCGGCGACCAGCCCTACCCTCTCCGGCAAAAAGTTCGCCTGGCCAAGGTCCGGGTTACGGAGACGCGGACCAGTTGGGCCGAATACTATGAATAACCCTCCCCGGGGAATCCGGAAACCGGCCCTCGCAGGACGGCGGAAAAAGAACCCGCCGGTCCGCCGGCCAGGCCACAATAACTTCGCCTCCGATCCTTTTCTTCTTGTCGCTGTGAGCCTGCCTGGGGCATCCTAGAGATCATGGAAAAAACCATCCGTCACACCCCCGAGGAGATTGCCCGCAAAATTGAGGAGTTGGCAGAGTCCATTCACCAGCGCAAGTGGACCCACCAGCCCGTCGGCTTTCTGGGCATCGCCAACGGAGGCATCCCCCTGGCCCATGCCCTCCAAAAGGCGTATGCCAAACTTTCCGGCAAAGAACTGCCGGTCGGGGTTATTGATGTGGTTTTTTCCCGGGATGACATTTCCACCACCCCCATCCCCAAGACCAGCCAACCGACCGAAATCCCCTTTTCCCTGGACGGGGAGACGATTATTTTGGTGGACGATGTTCTCTTCTCCGGGCGAACGGTTCGCGCGGCCCTGGACGAACTCTTCTCCCACGGACGCCCCTCGGAGGTGGTTTTGGCAACGCTCTTTGACCGCGGAGGCAGAAAACTTCCGATCCAGGCAGATTTTAACGGCTTCCGCGAAGAGGTCCCCCCCGATCACCAGGTCAAGGTGCATATCGAACCCGAATCTCCTGAGAACCATAGTCTACGTATTTTCCCAACCTCCCAACCATGAGCACACAAACCTGGACCAAAAAAGACCTCGTGGGCATTGAGCACCTCAATCGAGAGGAGCTGGAAATCATCTTCCGCACCACCTCCGCCTTTAAAGGCACGCTCACCCGGAATGTCAAAAAGGTGCCCGCCCTTCGGGGCAAGACGGTGGTGAACCTCTTTCTTGAGCCCAGCACCCGCACCCGGGTGGCTTTTGAAATGGCGGCCAAACGCCTGAGCGCCGATGTCGTCACCATCACCGCCTCGGCGAGCAGTCTGGTCAAAGGAGAAACGTTGCGCGACACCGCCCAAAACATCCGGGCCTTAAACGCCGATTTGCTCGTTTTGCGTCACTCCGCACCAGGATCGGCAGCCTACCTCGCCCGCATTCTGGACATTCCGGTTATCAACGGTGGCGACGGGGCCCACGAACACCCCACCCAGGCCCTTTTGGATTGCTTCACCATGCGCGAACATCTGGGTGATCTGACGGGGAAAAAGGTTACCATTCTCGGCGATATTCTTTTCAGCCGGGTAGCCCGCTCAAACATTTGGCTGTTGGGTAAATTGGGCGCTAAAGTCACCGTTGCCGGTCCCTCCACCCTGGTCCCCGACACCTTTACCCATATGGGCGTGACGGTCAGCCACAATTTGCCGGAAGCCCTGGCCGATGCCGACGCAGTCATGCTTCTGCGCATCCAGCACGAACGCCAAACCGCGACCCACTTCCCTTCCCTGGGCGAGTACACCGGAATGTTCGGACTGAACCAGGCGCGGGCCGCATTGCTCAAACCGGAAGCCATTATTATGCACCCGGGACCGATCAACCGCGGGGTAGAGATTGATTCCAATTTAGCAGACTCCTCCCGTTCGGTTATTTTAGAGCAAGTCACCAACGGAATCGCGACCCGCATGGCCGTCCTCTACCTCTGTTCCGGAGGAGGGCCGGATCTGATCAGCAAACAAGAAAGCAAATGAATTCACGAATCCACGCCTCTCCCGACGATACCCTCATTATCCGCGGCGGCCGCATCATTGACCCGGCCAACAACCGCGACGAAATCGCGGATCTCTACGCCAAAGGCGGTCTCCTGGTCGAAGGCTT
>JAFIGF010000208.1 GCA_020831535.1 Opitutales bacterium
TAGCCCTGCTGGCGAACCGCATAGGTTCGGTAACGCCGCAGCAGGCTGCGGCTGGAGAAAGCGGCAAGAAGCTTGCCGCAGTCCAAGGTGCCTGCGGCACGAAGGGTGACCGGTTTTATGGTTTGCCGGACCGGCATATCCGACGGCGAAGCCGTCTTTGGAGTGCGCCAGCCTGCTGGCGCTTTCCGTGAAGCTAGCCCTGCTGGCGAACCGCATAGGTTCGGTAACGCCGCAGCAGGCTGCGGCTGGAGAAAGCGGCAAGAAGCTTGCCGCAGTCCAAGGTGCCTGCGGCACGGGAGATGACCGGGTATGGGTGGGGCAAAAGTCCATCGAATGGTTGTTTGAGGTTCGGGCCACGTTCCCCAATTCCACTGCCCGCCGCACCACCGTCATTTACTTACAAATGGAACCGAAAAATCGGGCAGGTGCCCGATTTTTCGGTTTAACTCCCTCTTGAAAGGGACGGGAATAACCCATGAAAAAATCCAAAGATTCTTGCCTTAGACTGGCTCAGATGTCTTCAGCCGCGGTTTGGTGTGGGCCGAAGGTTGCCAAACGCACCCGATTGGATCAATGGACCTCCCGTCGGGAACGCGCCCCTCAACCCAACCACTCGAGCTCGGAGAGACCCTCGCCCTCCCCAGGGAACGGCCGCACCTCACAACTCGCTTCCCTGTTTTTCTTGGGGGACACCCTTGCAGCAGATCTTTAAAGTTTTTGCCATCCGACAATCTATTCCTCATGCTCGCTATCTCAATCGAACCTTTGGGAAGCGATAGCTTTTCCCGTGAACCTAAAATGTATTCCTATTCCATGAACCGCCTTTTTCTCCTGCCCCTTCTTGCAATGTCTTTCCTCTTTGGCTGCCAACCGGCGGAGGAATTGGATTATCCCTTTCGTTCAGTCAACGAACTGGCCGCCAGCCAGGATCACCCGCCGATAGGTATGGCCGAACTCTACAATGAGCGGGTTATTCAGAGACTGAAGGAGGCTCAGGAAATTCTGGTTTTTCGGGTTAGTCTTTCTCCGCACTTCGATGAAGAGACCGGAGAGACGCAAAATCTCCTTGATGCCGAAGCCGGGCCTCATCTGGTGGAAGAGCCATTGCACAGTGAACTGCGCAGCGCCGTTCTTGACGTGGACAATTTCGGCGAGCCTTACGATTGCCCCTTTGAACCCCAACTCATGATCCGCTTTCGCTATACCCCGGAGGCGGAGGGAGAAGGAGAGCTAACTCCAGAGTCCGACCAAGTCGATTTGTTAATCAACTTTTCTTGTGCCGAAATCATGGTCTTTTACCGCGGCATTCCCGCCAACCCCAGAGCCCTCGGAGTCTCTCACGACTTCTTCCGGATATTAGCCCGCATCGCCGAAACCCACTTCCCCACCGACCCCGAGTTTCGAGGGATCGCCGATCTGTAGGAGGACTGGATGGACGGGGATGGACGGTAGATGGACTGTTCGAGTAGTCATTCCGACGGCGAAGCCGTCTTTGGAGTGCGCCAGCCTGCTGGCGCTTTCCGTGAAGCCAGCCCTGCTGGCGAACCGTTAGGTTCGGTAACGCCGCAGCAGGCTGCGGCTGGAGAAAGCGGCAAGAGCTTGCCGCAGTCCAAGGTGCCTGCGGCACGGGAAAACCAAGCTACGATCCCCTCGCTAGTCGCGCACCATCTCCGCGCTATCGCGCTACGTCAGCTTTTCCCGAGTTGCCACTGGGTATCGAGCCAGCTTGCGGCATCCGCCTGGGCGTCGGCCTGGAGAAGCTCAATCAACCGCTCCCGATGCTGGCGGGTTTGTTCGATGGTCTCCTCATCGGACAAACATTGCTCCAGCCGCTTTCCCAATTTTGCGGGATGGGCGGCTCCTTGAATAAATTCGGGATACATGGGCTCTTTCAGGAGCAGGTTGTTGATGCCCAGATACGGAATCGAGATCACCATCCGGCCAATCCAGTAGGTAATCGGATGGGCCCGATACACAATCGCCCCCGGAATCCCCGCCAGGGCACAATGCAGTGACATGGTTCCCGAACTGGTCAGAACCGCCGCCCCGCGAATGGGATCCTGCTTCGACTGCCAAACCAAATGGTCGCGCAAACTCTCGAATTCCTTCGCCGCCAAAAGGTTCTCCCCTTCGGTCCGGACTTCCTCATCCGGGTAAATAATCACCCCCTTCCGTGAGGTTCCTGTTTTCAGAAGGTGTGCATAGCCACGCAACAGAAGCGGCAAGATCCGCCGTACGGCCTGCCGTCGGCTGCCGGGCAACAACAGGACCGGACCCTCGGCATCATAGGTAGGCGTGTTTTCCTCCGGTTCTCCCAGAAAGGGGTGTCCGACAAACTCTGCCTTTAATTCGGTATCGGCAAACACCTCTGTTTCGAAAGGAAAAATCACCGCCAGCGCATCCAACAACCGGGCCATGCTAAAGCGACGCTTCTTTTTCCACGCCCAAACCTGCGGCGCGATATAGTAAACCAAACGGATTTCCCCACCACCCTGGCGGCTTAACTTTCGCTTCTTCAATTGGTCCGCCAGGCGCAAATTAAATCCCGGGTAATCAACCAGGCAGACCACCCGGGGCTGGTGCTCCTCAATCCACGCCACGACCTTGGACATCATGGTCCGGAAATACGCCGCATTTCGTAAAACCTCCACCAAGCCAACGACCGAGGCCTGGGTAAAATCATAGATCAGCTCGGCGCCCTCTTTCGCCAAAGCGGGGCCGCCCCAGGCACAAACCAACGTCTCCGGACGCTTTTTCTTCCAATCCCGCACCATACGGGCGGCTTGTTGGTCGGCCGAATGCTCACCGACCAAAAACAAAACATCGGGCCGACGCGAGGGGGCAGGAAAGCATTCCGGACACTCCAACCGATCAGCGCTCATACTACATTCCCGCGCGAATTTTCTCGGTGATGGCAATCGCTACTTCCAGCGCCGACTTGCCCAAGGCTCCGCCCACCTTGGGGGCCTCCTTTTGGCGCAAGCTTTCCAGGAAGGATTCCAGCTCCAGACGCAACGGTTCGCCCTTTTCCAAAGGAATATCTTCCTTGCCCAGTTGCCCCGCCTTTTGGCGAATCAAATGTCCTTTTTGATTCATAAAGTCCAGACTGAGATAGGTCTGAGGCTGAAAGACCCGGATTTCCCGGAGCTTCTTCAGACTCACACGGCTGGCATTCAGGTTGGCCACACAGCCATTGGCAAAGGTCAACCGGGCGTTGGCAATATCCTCGGACGGTGAAAGCACCTGAACCCCCACACAATCCATGCGTTCGATGGGCGAATTCACCAATTGCAGAATAATGCCGATATCGTGAATCATCAAATCGAGCACCACCCCCACCTCGGTTCCCCGCGGCTGGTAGGGGGCCAAACGGTCGGCGGTAATAAACCGGGGATTGTCCACCACCTCTTCCAAATACCCCATCACCGGATTGTAATGCTCGATGTGTCCGACTTGCACAAAACAATCGTTTTTCTTGGCGGCGGATAAGATCTTCTCCGCTTCTTCCAGGCTGGAGCAAAGGGGTTTCTCGATGAGCAAATGGCAGTGCCCCTGGAGTAAAAGATCCGCGACCTCGGCATGCCGGTCGGTCGGGACCACGACACTCACCGCATCACAAGCATCGCGCAATTCTTCCAGCGTCGAAAACACCCGGGTCTCGTACAGCTGGGCGATCTCTTGGGCGCGCTCAGCATTGGTGTCGTACACCCCCGCCAGTTCAGCACCGTCCAAATCCGCATAGAGACGAGCATGGTGTTGGCCCAGATAGCCTACCCCGGCGACTCCACAGCGAATCGGGTTTTCTTTTGAAACTTTATTATCCGCAGTCATATAGGCACTTTTGAAGGCCAACCGACCAACCGCAAGCAGAAAGCAAGGAAGGGACGAATGGACGGGATGGACTGTATGGACGGGATGGACGAGATGAACCGTAGGGACACCTTCGGTAGGGCTTGCGCTTGCGCAATGCCGTCGCGGGGGGGACCGTTGAAATGTTGTGATGAGGACCGCCCCTTTCCGATGGCCTTCGCAAACTTTTGGCCAGAGCGTACGTCTTCACGGGCGGCACTCCACAAGTGGAGGCCCTACAAAAGCAACCTTCCCTCAACGGAAATGTGTGGTTCTCGCAAAGGGTAACGCCGCCGCAGGCTGCGGCTGAAGAAAGCGGCAAGGGAAAACGAAGGAACGATTCATCATCTCCGCGCTATCGTGTGGGTCGGGGCATAAAGCCTCTCCGACAACAAAACCTCCACCACTCCACTACTCCACTACTCCCTTTCAGCATTTTCCCTTCTTACGTGAAGTAAATAATCAAATGGAGGCAGGCGGCGGTGGCGAGGGCGGCGAGGACATCGTCGATGACGACGCCCCAGCCGCGGGGGAGTTTTTGGCTGCGGCGGATGCCGAGGGGTTTGAGGATGTCGAAGAAGCGGAAAAGAAGAAAGGCAAGGATGAGGATGACCCAGGCCGGGGGGGTGGTGAATTCATCGGAATGGAGCAAGGGCATGATGCCAACAAAACAAAAGGGCACGGCCACCATTTCGTCGAGGATGATCTCCCCGGGGTCGCGTTTGCCCATGATGATTTCGGCTTCCCCGCAAATGGCGACCGCCGCCAACACCGTAAGACTGCCAAAAACCCAGAGCCAAATCTCGCCCATGGGGGCAAAGAGTAGCGTAAACCACAGGAAGCCCACGACGGAGCCCCAGGTTCCCGGGGCTTTCAGCTTTTGGCCGATCGGGCCGAGGGTGGCAACCTGCACGATCCAACGCGGAGGCAAAAGAGAAAGCAGAGTCAAACGGCGATTCATGAGGCTGCTTTTTACGAGGAAGCCAGTTGGGGTCCGTATTTACGAAAATACTTCCAGCCGGAGGAGACCGTGAGGATCGTCGCCAGGACAAAGAAGCCCCAGCCCGCCCATTGGGTTAGACTCAAGACCCCTCCCTCAACAATACCAAAATCGACCGCCAGGACGGGAATGAGCAAAAGAATGCCTACCGCGACAATTTGGGTCACGGTTTTTTGTTTGCCGGCCTTCTCGGCTCCGAGAACGATGCCTCTTTTGGCCGCCACCATGCGCATGCCACTGATTAAAAATTCCCGGCAAAGAACCAGCAGGACAAAAAAGAGAAACCACCAGGGAACCAGCAAAACCCCGCTCACCTCTCCCCGCACGACCAGGGCAATCATGAGGCCCGTGATAAGGATTTTGTCGGTCAGGGCATCCATGTATTTCCCGAAATCGGAAACGATGCCCCACTTGCGGGCCAGCGCGCCATCGAGCCAATCGGTCAGGCCCGCGATGATAAAGAGCACCAAGGCCGCTGAAGCCAATCCCTTGATCTCCCAAAACAGAAGTGCCACGATGATAAACAGCAAGGGAATGCGGGAAAGGGTCAGCAAATTGGGAAGGTGTTGTTTCATAAAAGGGACGACTTCAATAGCATGGGTTTTCCGTTGCCGCAGAGGGAATATCCTGAGAACCTAGATGCATCCCTTTTATGGGAAAAGATTCTCCCTTCCAAGCCAAAAACAATATGAAGAAATCTTGTGTCTATCCCGGAACCTTCGACCCCATCACCAACGGGCACCTCGATCTGATTGATCGGGCGGCCCATATTTTCGACCGGGTCTGCGTGGCCATCGCCCGCAATCAGGAGAAAAGCCCCCTCTTCAGCGCCGAGGAACGACTCGCTCTGGTGCAAGAGAATCTCACCTCCCGCCCCAAGGTGGAAGTGGTCCTCTTCGACGGTCTATTGGTCGAACTGGCCCGGGAACAAGGAGCCAAAGCGATCCTCCGGGGGATACGGGCGGTCTCCGATTTCGAATATGAGTTTCAAATGGCCCTGATGAACCGGCACCTGGACAAAAACATGGAAACCTTGTTCTTGATGCCCGATGAGTCCTACATCTACACCAGCTCGCGCCTGATCAAACAGGTCAATAACTATCAAGGGAACATTCAAAAATTTGTACCGAAAAATGTCGTAAAAGCTCTTGCAGAAAAATTAAAAGCCCGCTAATGTAAAATCGTATCGCTTAAAGCAACAAATTAGCTAAATCCTAACACCTCCTCCGTCCCCTTCAACCCACTTAACCTATGAGCACTGAAAAAAAGCCCCTAATTGTCGTCGTTGATGATGAAGTTGAATTAGCCAAAGTCATCGCGGAAAACCTTGAGCAATCTGATTTGCAAACGGCCACCTTTCACAACAGCACTCAGACGCTAAAGTTTTTGCAAAACAACTTCGCCAACCTTCTTTTATTGGACCTCAATTTGCCTGACCAGGACGGTTTTACGCTACTTGAGCAAATGAAACGAGAGGGCATTCAAATTCCCACCATCTTCGTCACCGGCAACCACGCCACCAGCAATGTGGTGCGGGGACTCGAGATGGGAGGTGACGATTACGTGAAGAAACCCTTCCATTTTCCGGAGTTGATTGCCCGGATCAATGCAGTTCTACGCCGCACCGAGACGATGCACGACCAGAAGGTGACAACCAATGTCAGCCTCACCCAAGAGCCTTTTGATTTCTGTGGGGCCACCATTATCCCCAATCGTCTGGAAATCAAATTCCCCAACGGGAAAGTTGAAATTCTGGGAAAAAAGGAACTGGGGATCATGCAATACATGTTTGCGCACCAAGGCGAAGTGGTGACCCGGCGGAATCTGATTCATGGCATTTGGGGCGTGCATGCCGATGTACGTTCCCGCTCGCTGGACCAGTACCTGGTAAAAATCCGCGACCGCCTCACCGAAAACGGCTGCGATCTCGAAGCCATGCGGACGGTCCACGGAGTCGGCTATTTGTATGACCCCGAGCCCCAAGCGAAGTAAACGCTAAGTTTTCCCAAAAAAAGCCCGGCCCTTGCAAGCCGGGCTTTTTTTTTGGAAAAGGGGGAAGGAAGGAACAGCCAAAAGAACCACGAATGAACACGAATAGACACGAATTTTTTTGGTATGGAAGGTAGTAAAGGTCTCGCAGAGCGAGGCCGGAAGGAAGGACGCGGCCCTCCCGATCGGCTCCGGTCTCGCTCTGCGAGACAATGGGGAGTGAGGGCACCGGGTTACGTGGATTGCCATCCACGCCTACCCTCGGGCGGTCCCTACGGGACCTTGGGGGTGAGCCCGGTGGGGCGGGGCGCAATAGCCATGGGTGCCAACCTACGGAATCGAGAATACGCAACCCAACCGAGAGCCCCGGAGGGGCGGCCAGACGGTAGCCGTGGGTGACAACCCACGGGGCAAATGGGGCCCACCCCCAAGACAATGCCTCGCAGAGCGAGGCCGGAGACTATGCCGTGTTAGTGTCCGAATTCTTTCGCAAATGGGTTTAATCTGTCTTTGCGCTGAGAGAGCTCTGATAAACAGCCAAAAGAACCACCAATGGACACGAATAGACACGAATTTTTTTGCTTAGGAAGGTCGCTTTTGTAGGGCCTTCGCTTGCGAAGTGCCGCCCGTGAAGACGTACGCCCTGGCCAAAGGTTTGCGAAGGGCATCGGAAAGGGGCGGTCATCAGCACAACATTTCAACGGTCACAGCGCGACGGCATTGCGCAAGCGCAAGCCCTACAGGAAGGAGGCGGACGCTTTTTCCGGCAAAGCCGGGGACCGCT
>JAFIGF010000201.1 GCA_020831535.1 Opitutales bacterium
GACATCATCCCGACTCGGGTTCAACAAGGCAAGACGCTTCGCGAAAACCTCCTCGACGGCAATTTCGCCATTCATGGCCGAATTGGTCATCGCCTCGATATCACGGTAAACCGACTCCCCTTTTAGACGAGCGAGTTCATCAACCCCCTCTATGGTTGAGAGGGTACTGTCGCAGTCAAATACAATAGTCTTCTTCATGGGATTTCCGTTATTAAGTGGGATTATGACAAAAAAAAGACCCTCCCGAAGGAGGGTCTTGGATGGGAGGAGAAAATCTTATTTTTTGACCCGACGAAATTTGCGGGTGAATTTTTCTACCCGGCCAGCGCTGTCCACCAAACGCTTCTCACCCGTATAGGCAGGATGGGAATCGCTGGTAACGTCTCGCAGGATAATGAAATACTCTTCGCCGTCGATGGTTTCGGTTTTCGCCGAACGAGCGACCGAGCGGGTCAGAAAACGACGACCGCTGGAAACATCGACAAAGGCAACGTTGTTTAATTTAGGATGGGCTTCGGCTTTCACGATTTCTAAAGTTTTAAATTATCCCTGGCGGGCTTTGAACCGGGGATTGGATTTGCAGATCACATAAAGACGGCCACGACGACGGACCACTTGGCAGTCAGCATGACGCGTTTTAGCAGATTTGAGTGAGGATACGACTTTCATAAAGGATCAAAAACACCGTAAATCCTCACGCTTGTCAAAGAGAAAATACGATTTTTCCATTTGAATTCTACCGCATCCTGATAAGATTCATAGTCTATGATCAAATTCCTACATACCCGTATTCGTGTCAGCGATCTGGAAAACAGTATTCGCTGGTATTGTGACAACATTGGCTTCGTTTGCACCCGCCGCAGCGAAAAGTCTCCCGCCGGGAACCAACTGGCCTTCCTGGAACTTCCCGGGAATGATCACTTTCTGGAACTGTGCTACTCCCCGGATTTCAAAGTCGAATTCCCCGAGGACCTTATGCACACTTGCGTGGGCGTCGATAACATCATCGATTACTGCCAGAAAATTGAAGACAATGGCGTCGAAGTCTGGCCCGACAACTGGAAAGAGAAATTCTCTTCCGGCGGGCGCAAGATGGCCTTCGTCACTGATCCGGACGGCTACGAAGTGGAAATTTTGGAAAATTCCTAACCCCCTTTCCGCCCCCGCCCTTACTGGCGAAAGCCGGAACCAACACCTTTCAACCTTCGCCCCCCGGCTTCAATTTCAGAAGCCCGGGGGTGGTTTCGTGAACACCCTTGGGAAGAAGCTTGGCCCCTTGTTCTCCGCGCAGGATCTTTTCGCCATAAACCTCCATATGGTGATGCCTCTGCCCGAACCATACTCCTCCCATGGAACGCCGGTTTTTGGAAAATAGAGGTTTACAAGATTGAGGGAGGCTCTTTAACTATTCATTTCCGAAATCCCGCTACCCAAACTCATGGCTAAAGTCACCCTTTCCGACCTCATTAAAGACTACCGAGATGGTAAAAACAAACCTGTTCGAGCCGTCAACAAGATCAACCTCGATATTCAGGATCGGGAGTTTATGGTCCTTGTCGGACCCTCCGGGTGCGGGAAGTCCACAACCCTGCGAATGATTGCCGGATTAGAGGAGATTTCCGACGGGACGATCACCATCGGGGACCGAGTCATCAATACCATTTTGCCGAAAGACCGCGATATAGCCATGGTTTTTCAAAATTATGCCCTCTACCCCCATATGTCCGTTTACGAAAATATGGCTTTTGGGCTAAAACTGAAGAAATACCCCAAACCGGAGATCCACCAACGCGTCCTCGATGCCGCGAAAATCCTTGGCATTACCGAACTCTTGGAGCGCAAACCCAAAGCCCTCAGTGGAGGCCAACGCCAACGGGTCGCCGTCGGCAGAGCCATTGTCCGCAAGCCAAAGGTTTTCCTTTTCGACGAACCACTCTCCAATCTTGACGCTAAAATGCGCGTCGGCATGAGAACCGAAATCTCCAAATTGCACGCCCGGCTCGCCACGACCATGATCTATGTCACCCATGACCAAATTGAGGCGATGACGATGGGAGACCGCATCTGCGTCATGAAAGACGGCGACATAATGCAAGTCGCAGACCCTCTCACCATTTACGATACTCCTGCGAACATGTTTGTTGCTGGCTTCATTGGCACCCCGCCAATGAACTTTCTGCACGGCACCCTCCGCAAAAAAGAAGGAAAAGTTGTCTTTGTTGAAGATAACCCCGAAAACACCCCCATTTCCTTTACCCTCAATGAAACTTTAAGCCGTCGAGGGGCCAGCTATATTGATCGCAAAATCGTTTTCGGTATTCGCGCCGAGGACATCAACGATTTACTTACGGTCACCAACCCCAACCCCGAGACCACCGTGGAAGCGCGGGTGGAAATTTCGGAGCCCATGGGCTCCGAAACGTACCTGTACTTGGATTCAGGAGCCCATTCCTTCACCGCCAGAGTCAACAGCTCGGACAAATTTGCGATCAACTCATCGATCAAAATCAATCTGGATCTAACAAAAGCCCAACTCTTCGATCCTGAAAGCGAAGAAGTCCTGCGCTGAGCAGCTTACCGAAAAGCCTCAAACGTTAAGGCGGACATACACTGGGTTCACCTGAAAGGTGAATTTATGAAATTTCGTAACGTGCTTTTTTTGAAAAACCACGCAACTTCAATCAATTCAACTGCGGAGATAAGGTCAATCGCTACCCCCAAAAAAAACGCCGCCCGAAAAGGCGGCGTTTTTTGAAAATTCTTTCGAAGACTTTATTTAATCTCCCGATGAATCGTGTGACGGCGAAGATTCCGATTGTATTTCTTTTTCTCCACCCGCTCGGTTTGGGTTTTCTTATTGCGCGAGGACATATAACGGGAAACTGGCTTCCCTTCGTTCTTCGCTTCCGTGCATTCTAAAATGATAGTATCTCTTGGCATGATGAAAATTGGTAAAAGAGCAAAAATGAGCGTTCTCTAAGGCAAGTGCAAGAAAATTCCGGTAATTTTTCAAACCCTCCGAAAAGGGTTTGTTTTCATCAGGCATTCCCTTATAAAAGAAAGTTTTATTATGGCCGAAACTCCCGCCGACAAAAACAAAAAGCTGACCCAGTCGGAACTCAGCAACCTACAAAATCTCCAATTTGGACCCGATTGGACCAGTGAGCGCAAAGCGACTGACCCTGCCCCTCGGTCTGGCGAAGGCAGGCGATCCTCCGGACGTCCCCCCGCAAAGGGAGGCCCGCGCCAAGACCGTCGCCCCCCCCGCAGGGATCGTGAAACCTCTCGCCGGGAGATGCGTCCGAAGCCTTTCCGCCCAGCCCTGGAAGTCCAGGTACATCCAACCGAAAAAGTTTTCCAGACCCTCGCCAAAGCGATGCGGGAAACCTATCAAACTTACGAACTGTTCGAACTAGCTCAACTGATCCTTTCCAAACCAGAACGGCACGAATTCTTCCTAAAACCATTTCCCGACACAGAGAGTGGCCTGTTTCTGGCGGTCCCTGATGAAATGCCCTTCTTTTCGGAAAACGCCGCCATTGAACATGTCATGGCCAAGCATTTGGATAAGTTTTTCTCCACCGAGGAAATCGAACTGGAAGCACCCAAAGGTAATTTTCAGTTTGTCTCCCGTTGTCCTTGGACGAAAAACATAATCGGACCGCCCAACTACCACTTGTACCCTCAACTGTTGCGGGATCACCATGCCACCCATTTGCCTGGCATGGACTTCGAACGGTTTCGGCAAAAACTGGAAACCTTGCGGGACGAGGAATCCGTGCAAACTTGGGTGGAAAGCATGAAAAAAGGGATGAAATATTCCCTCAAGGAAGAGTTCCACGCTCGCTTGGGCAGCGATTCCCCCAAGGAATTCACCTCGCTCGAAGAAGTCCGCCAATCCCTGTCCCAAAGTCTCGGCGATCAGGTTTTCCGGAAGGTTCGCTCCCACCGTATTTCCGGCACCAAACTGGACGAAATCACCGAAGAGCCGATCAAGAAATCCATTGAATTCGCCCTCTCCAGGCAAGAGCGCTTCCCCATGGATATCGCCAATGTTTTTCGGGCCAAATTCCGGCGCCAACAATTTCATGTGTACAAAAAGGGTTCCAAAGGGGTCTCTTTTGCCTGCGCCGTTCGGCGTAAACTCCGTCAACCCAATCAGATTTTCTCCGAAACCATCCAAAGCCTGATCAGATTCCTCGAGGAAAACCCGGAAATTCAGGCCAGCCAACTCCCGGAAAAATATCTCGGTCAAAAGATCCCGAAAACCGAAGAAGAGAAAAAGGCCCTTTCCTCCAATCCTGCCTTCAAAACGATGCTTATCGACCTCCGATGGCTGCTCGCCGAAGGCTATGTCGTCGAGTATTCCGATGGGCGTCTGCATCTACCTCCGGTCGAGGAGCCCCCGCCCCCAAAAAAGCCCAAAACCACATCTTCTAACGAAAAAGAGGCCGACCTTGCCCCCTCTCCTGCAACTGCGGACCCTGAAGACGCAAACAAAGCGGCGGCCCCAGAGCCCTCCTCGCCAAACGCCGCCGAGGCCACTCCCGAAAAACCCGAACAGACCCCTTCGGAAGAGTCTCCCCCGGAGCAGACGTCCGAAAAGTGAGACCTGTGCCGGAATTTTCCGTCATCCGGGAATAAAACCGGTTTAAACTTATCCTACCTTTGAAAGCCAACGAGTTCCAACTACTGGTGGATGAGTATTATGAACCTCTCTACCGCTTTGCCTTTAGCCTAGCCAAAACACCGGAAGATGCCGCTGACCTTACTCAACAAACATTTGCCACGTGGGCAAAAAAACAACACCAGATTCGCGACCGCAAAAAAGTCAAATCCTGGCTGTTCACCACGCTCTATCGGGACTTTCTGGGCCAAAAACAAAAGAAGCAGCGCCTGGTCATGGAAGAACCGGAATTGCCCGACCGCCTGCCGGATCCCGTTCCTGAAAAATACCTTCACCAAATTGACTCCAAAATCCTGCTTTCTTGTTTGGACGAAATGGATGAAAACTACCGGGCTCCGTTGTCCCTCTTTTATCTTGAAGACGTCTCTTATCGGGACATCAGTGAAATCCTCGACCTGCCCATTGGTACCGTCATGTCGCGCCTTAATCGGGCCAAAGCTCAACTCCGCGACCGCATAACCGAGAAATTTAAGAAATCAGACCTTATCTCCTTCCCTAATCTAGGGACCTCCAGTGACCAAAATGAATAAGCAACTCGTCAAGGAAACTCTCTCCGCCTTTCGACACGGGTTGGATGACCCTGAAGACCCGGTTTTCCAGGAGGCCCTCGCCGAAGTTGAAAAAGATCCGGAACTTCAGAAATGGCAGCAGCAGGCTATTCTTGAGGACCAGGCTTTACGCCGCGCCTTTAACCGTTCTCCCGCACCAAAGGATTTGCCGGAGAAAATTTACGCCCAACACCAATCGGCCAAAATTCTTTCTTTTCCTTCCCACAAGCAAACCTTCTCGGCAGTCGCTGTCGCTGTGATTTTGGTCGCTGCTCTCTTCATCTTCATCAAAGTTGACGGTCCGGCCAGTTCCCTAACTGCCGAAGAATTTGTTTCCAGCACCTTTGCTCTCGAATCCGGAGGCCATACCGATCTCGATTTTATTTCTTCCGACTTGGATGAGAAAATCCGCTGGCTCGCCGACAGTAACGCACCAACAGGTTGGGAGCTTCCTGAATCTTTCCAAGTGGCCGTCGCCTCCGGGTGCAGTAAAGTCCATATCAAAAATCATCCCGTTTCCATGGTTTGCTACCGACTGCCTGAAGGACCCATGGCCCACATCTACGTGATAAAACGCGACGCCCTGTCCCAGGCAACCCCTCCGGGTGAAGTGCATTACGACCAATCCGGAGACTTCTCCTCGGCCCGTTGGTGCGACGGGAAATTTTATTACATCGCCATCGCTCAAGCCCCCCGCGAATCCCTAGCCGGTCTTTTTGAATAGCCCCCCCGGCGCAGCAATCCCAAAGCCCACCAAGAGCGTCAACTTTTAAGTACCCGGATCTTAAATTAGGCGTCAATATTTAAGTTGGGGAATCTTAGGAAATAAGCGCAAGGCGTTTTATCTCAAAAACTTAGGGGGTCACTCCAGACCTCGTTTCGCCAGGTCTTCCTCGTCCCAGCCAAGATAATGCCCCAGCTCATGGAGATAGGTGATCCGCACCTCCTCGCGAAATCCCTTTTCCCGCTGCTCCGCGTAGTCCCACAAATTTTGCAAATACAGGTGGATTTGCGGTGGTGCGGGCTCCATCGTTTGCCCTCGGTCAGCCAGACACTCTCCCGAGAATAGCCCCAATAAGTCAGCCGGAAAGCCATCTCGCTGAAGACCCTCGTCCGGAATTTCCTCAAAAGCCACCGCCACCTCCGCCAATCGATCCTGTAAGGTTTCCGGGAGTTTGCGCCCCGCCCGCTCCAGTTCCTCCTCCGCCCACTCGCATAAAGTCTCCCAATTCATCGTTTCTCCACCAAAAAATCCTTCTCCATCATCATCGTTTCCGGGTTTTCATGTTTCCTGCCATACGACTTTCGCCGGGTTGCCAAACACCGTGGTGTCAGCTTTCACATTCCGCAAAACAACCGCCCCGGCGCCAACGACCGCCCGGTCACCCACCTGCACTTTGGGTAAAAGCCGGGCTCCACTTCCCAAAAGCACCTCTTCCCCGACCCCGCAAAACCCGGTTAGATCACAATGCCCACTGATCGTCGAAAAAGAACCCACCGTCACATCATGCCCAGCCGAACTGTGACAATTCACCATCACATGATCCCCCAAAGACAGACAACTGGTGAGGATCACTCCCGGGCAAAGAATGACCCCTTCCCCCAATTTCACCTTTTCTCCCATCACCACCGAAGGATGCACAAATCCCATAAACTCCGCCCCTCGGCCCTTCAGGTCATCGATCAATCTCCGCTTGAGCCGTGGATTTCCCAGCGCGCAAATAACCAAATCACCTTTTCCGGGCCGAAAACCTTGGCTCCCTCCAACGATGCCCACCGGAAAGTCGTAGCCCGCCAGCGCCCCGGGGTCATCATCAAGAAACCCGGAAACCTCCCAAACCCGACCGGATTCGGGATGCTGCTGCAACCAATGATACAATTCCCGGCCAAAGCCACCCGCTCCCAGAATGTATAGTGAACGGCTCATTCGCCTTTTTCTTCCGGTGCCAGAGAGAGCAAGTCCCCAATGGTCTCACACTTTTTGAGTTCCTCCCCTGAAACCTGATGAGAATACACCTCATCGAATACCGATAAGGTCGTCAAAGACGCCAATGAATCCCATCCGGGCAAATCCCGAAATCGTGTTTCCGGGGTCAGCGTGTCCTCTTGTAAAATATCGAGGGTTTCTTCCAATTCCCTCATGAATTTTGTGCCTTTGTCGGTCATAATAAAAGATTATCGGGCATCATAGGGGAAAATCCCTGCCCAAGACAAGGGTCCTATTTCACCAGCCAGACTTGCCCAACTGAGACCGACCCCAAAACCTGAAGACACCATTTTCACCCCACGTTGCTCCAGCGTTTTGCCCAATTCATAACACCATACCGCCGGGATCGAAGCAGAACTTTGGTTGCCAAAATCGCGAAGGGTCTGGTGGGGGACTTTCTCCATCGGGATTTTCAGGCGCTTGGCAAGATTTTGGAGAATAAACAGATTAGCTTGGTGAAAAACAAACGCCTCAATCTCCTCGGGATCAATCCCCGCCCATTCCCAAAGCCCTTTAATCGCCCGCGGCTCTTCCCTCAGAGTAAAATTAAAAACCTCCATCCCATCCATGAATAAATTCTCCGCCGTCCGCACATTCCCCTCGGCATCCATTTTTTCCTCCGCCGCCTCACCTCCGGCCGCCTGACGATGGGCCCCTGCCGGAATACAAATAGCTCCCGCTCCCTTGCCGTCCGAACCCAGGTCAAAACACCACGGTCTGCCACCGCTATCCCTTTCAACCAAGGCCGCCGCACAGGCATCACTGAATAGAGGCCGCAAAGTCCGGTCCCGGGGATGAATACATTGCGACACCGTATCTCCTGCAAGCAAAAGAACTTGCCCACAACCTCCCCCGGCAAGCAAGCTCGACGCCAGATACAAGCCATAGATCCATCCCGAACAACCTTGGTTTACGTCAAAGACCAAAACCTCCTTCGCCAAACCCAAGCGCCCATGGAGTAGATTCGCATTGCATGGCTGAAAATGATCCGGGGTTTGGGTCACAAAAATCACTGCCTGAATTTTCTCCAAATCCAAAACGCCTTCCGCCAGCAGACGTCGCACCGCGCTCTCCCCCAAGTCCAAAGTCGTCACCCCGCGGGAAGCTAACCAGCGTGTCTGAATGCCAACAAAATCCCGCACCCGCTGCAATTGTTCTGGAGCTCCGGCAAAGAGCTCGGTCTCATCTTCCGCCGTTCGTTTCTCCGGCCCATGACAAACCGCCACCGATTTAACTGATATTCCCTCGAATTTTGCCTTGGCCATACTTCTTCCTTAGGCGGTGCGCACCTCAGCGGCAATCCCAAACCTGCGGATTTTTCCTTGCCTTTGCCCTAAAAACGCCGCAAGTTGGAAAGCTCGTTAGAAGTCCCGCCCCGCAAGGGGTTTGATTTCCGCGATTTTTCCGGCCTCTCGCCGGGTTTTCAACGGCGTCCCGGCTTTTCGCTGGAACGTGTCTCTCCAAGGGGATAGACCAAAATCGTGAATTCTCAAACAAACCTATGTCCAACGAAACACTGTCTAAACAAGAAATTATTGAAAAATATCGCCTCAGCGATAGCGATACCGGTTCCAGCGATGTGCAGATTGCTCTGCTTACCCATCGCATTGTTGACCTAACCGAGCACCTCCGGACCCACCGGAAGGATTTTCATTCCCGCCGCGGATTGATTGCGATGGCCGCCCGCCGTCGTAAATTGCTCGACTACGTCAAAAAGAAAGACCTGAACCGGTACAACGATCTGTTGCGGAAACTGAATATCCGTAAATAAGAAACCAAAACCCATCCGAACCGGCAACAGCCCTTTCGGATGGTTCCTCAGGTTTCACATCGTTACCGGGCAACCATCCAGACACAATCGCGGTTTAGGGCTGTGCACAACTAAGAAAACATAGCTCAAAACCATGAAACAAAAACATACTGTCGAAATCCCTGAATTGGGATTGATCTTCAACACCGGAAGCATGGCCAAAATGGCCAGTGGTTCCGTTACCCTTACGCTCGGAGAATCCGTTCTCTTCTGCGCGGCCACCGCCGCCAACAAAACCCGCCCCGGACAGGATTTTTTCCCCCTGACCGTCGATTACCGCGAAAAATATTCCGCCGCCGGTCGTTTCCCCGGTGGGTATTTCAAGCGTGAAGGACGCCCCTCCGAAAAGGAGATCCTCACCTCCCGTCTCTGTGACCGTCCTCTTCGGCCCCTTTTTCCCAAAGGGTTTTTGAATGAGGTACAAGTCATCGGTATGATGTTGTCGATAGACGGGGTCAATGAGCCGGATATTCTTATGATCAATGCCGCCTCGGCAGCGGTCGCCATTTCCGACATTCCCTGGGGCGGCCCCGTGGCAGCTATCCGGCTGGGCGAAATCGACGGTAAATTCGTCGTCAACCCAACCGTCCAGCAGCAATACGAGTCCACCCTCGACCTCATCTACGTCGGCACCGAAACGGAAATGCTGATGATCGAGGGCAGCGCGGAGCAAATGCCCGATGATCGTTTTGTCGAAGCCCTTGAATTTGCCCAGGAGTCCATTCAGCCGATTATCAAAGGCATAAACGAATTGGTTCGCATTGCCGGTAAAGAGAAAAAAGAATTCCCCCTCCATCTGCCCAAACCGGAAGTGGTGGAAATTGTCCGTCGCGAAGCCACCGACAAACTCGTCGAAGCGGTTTTCCACGACGACCGTTCGGTACGCGAAGCCAATGTGTCCGCCGTCATCGACGAAACCCGGGCCGCCGTCGAAAAAGAACTCGGCGAGGATGGCTTTGAAGACCATGACATCGACATGGCCTTTGAGGAACTTCAAGAGGAAGTGTACCGCAGTAACATTTTGGAAAGAGGCAAGCGAGTCGACGGGCGTTCCCCCAAGGATCTCCGCCAACTCTCCTCGGAAGTCGGTCTTCTGCCTCGCGTTCATGGCTCCGCCCTTTTCTCCCGCGGCGAAACCCAAGCCCTGGTGATTACCACCTTGGGCTCCACCAAGGATTCGCAAAGCCTCGATGCCCTTACCGGCGGAACCGACAGCAAATCCTTCATCCTGCATTACAACTTTCCGCCCTACTCGGTCGGTGAAGCGGGACGCTTCATTGGCCCGGGACGCCGGGAAATCGGACACGGCGCGCTGGCCGAACGCTCCCTCGCCGGAGTCATCCCCTCCGAAGATGTCTTCCCCTACTCCATTCGCGTCGTTTCCGAAGTGATGGAATCGAATGGCTCCACCTCCATGGCTTCGATCTGTGGTGGTTGCTTGTCCCTTATGGACGCCGGTGTCCCCATCGTTGCCCCCGTCGCCGGAATTTCCGTAGGCATGGTCAGCGGTCAAAAACAGGAAGACGGCTCATTCGACAAGTATGTCACCCTTTTGGACATCCTCGGCGCCGAGGACCACTTCGGTGATATGGATTTCAAACTGGCTGGTACCCCGGACGGTATTACCGGCTTCCAATTGGATTTGAAAATCGGAGGTCTCCCCTTCCCGGTCGCCAAGGAAGCCATTGCCATGGCCTCGGACGCCCGCAAGAAGATTCTCGCCAACATGCTGGAAGCGATTTCCGAGCCGCGTAAGGAAATGAACCAATACGCTCCCCGGATTGTCACCCTGCAAATCGATCCCGACAAAATCGGTGCCCTCATCGGTCCCGGCGGAAAGAACATTCGCCGCATTACCGAAACCACCGGCGCCACTGTCGATATCGATGATGACAATTCCGGCAAGGTTTACGTGTACAGCAACAACAAGCAGTCCATGGACGCCGCCGTTGCCGAAGTGGAGGCCATCAGCGCCGAGATTGTCGTCGGTAAGATCTACCGCGGTATCGTTCGCGGCATCAAGGATTTCGGATGCTTCGTCGAAGTATTGCCGGGCAAAGAAGGCCTCGTTCACATCTCCGAACTGGCTGACTTCCGGGTCAACAAGACCGAGGATGTGGCCAAACTCGGCGACGAACTCTGGGTCAAATGTATCGGAATCGACGAACGCGGACGGGTCCGCCTGAGCCGTAAAGCGGCGATGGAGGAAATGGCCGAAAAAGAAGATTCGGAAGATTCCGAAGACTGATTCCGAGAGAACTCTCAAATGAAAAAGGCGGTCCCCCCGGGGACCGCCTTTTGGCGTTTTGGCCAACGAGCATTTCCCATCCCACCCTGTAGATGAAATCGTGAGATTTCGGAACCCCGTAGCCGAAATCGTGAGATTTTGGAACCCTGTAGCCGAAATCGTAAGATTTTGGACCGGATGGGTGCGCGAGTTCCGCATCGCCCAAAGACTCACGTCTTCGGCTACCGAGACCTCCCCTCCCTGGAGGGACGGGTTCCACCCCGTACACCGAGTGGGAGTTAACCGTCCACCTCCTACTTGTAGGGCTTGCGCTTGCGCAATGCCGTCGCGGTGAAAACAAACGATGGCTTCCACAGGGAAACGCAGCAGCAGGCTGCGGCTGGATAAAGCGGCAGGAGGCCTGCCGCAGTCCAAAGTGCCTACGGCACGAGGGGTGACCGGTTTTTGTTTTGCCGGACCGGTCAATCCGACGGCGAAGCCGTCTTTGGAAAGCGCCAGCCTGCTGGCGCTTTCCGTGAGCCAGCCCTGCTGGCGAACCGGTAGGTTCGATAATGCCGCAGCAGACTGCGGCTCAAAAAAGCAGCACGGAAAAATCACGCAACTGTCCACCCTCTACGCGCTACGTCTGGTTCCCCGCCTGTTTTTCTCAAGTGCTACGTCGTCTTCGACCTTACATTTTCCTTCTTACTTTCCTTTCACTCCGCCGAAGCCAAACGTTTTTCCGCTTTCTTTCTCTCGTGAGGATCCAGGATCCTTTTGCGAATCCGTAGGAAATGAGGCGTCGCCTCGACATACTCATCCGAGTCGATGTATTCCAAAGCTCTTTCCAGGCTAAAGCGCACCGGTGGGGTAAGCATGATACCCTTACCATCCCCCTGGCTACGCATGTTGTCCAGCTGCTTGGCCTTGGTCGGGTTCACCGGCAAATCATGCTTGCGAGGGTTCTCCCCTACCACCATGCCCATATAAACCTCTTCCCCCGGTTCCACAAAGAGTTTCCCCCGCTGTTGCAAAGTGTCCAGAGCATAAGCCATGCACTTGCCCTTTTCCATGGACACCAAGGTGCCTGAAAGACGGGTCAAAATTTCCCCGCAATAGGGCCGGTATTCCAAAAACAAATGACTCATGACCCCATGACCACTGGTCAGGGTTACCAGATCACTCTCAAACCCGATCAACCCGCGGGTCGGAATTTCTCCCTCCACCGTTACGCCGAGCTTGTGGTGCTCCATATTGGTGATCTTGGCTTTTCGTTTGGCCAGCTGCTCCATCACCGCTCCCATGTACTCCTCCTCAATTTCCACAAAAACGCGTTCATAAGGCTCGCACATCTGCCCATCAATGGTGCGGTAAATGACCATCGGACGGGAAACCAAAACCTCATAACCCTCTCGCCGCATCATCTCCACCAACACGGCAATCTGCATCGAACCCCGGGCGCTCACCAAAAAGCTCGTCCCCTTGGTGGTTTCCTCAACCGAAATCGAAATATTCGTTTTTACTTCCTTCTGCAGGCGATCCCGGATCTGCCGCGAGGTAACTAACTTTCCATCCTGTCCGGACAATGGTCCGTCATTCACCGCAAATTCCATCTGAATGGTCGGTGGATCAATGGCGACGAACGGCAAAGGCTCGGCATCCGCCTCCGCGGCCATGGTTTCCCCTATGTTCGTACCCTCACATCCCGCCAACCCCACAATATCCCCAGCCTCTCCAGTGACGACATCCTCTGTTTTCAAACCGGTATAGGTAAACAACTTGGTTACCTTAAAACGCTTCGGCGCGCCATCCTGTCCGATCTGATACAGCCAATCTCCGGATTTCACCGAGCCACTCAGGATTTTCCCAATGGATACCCGTCCCACAAAGTCATTCCAATCAATATTGCTCACCAGCATACGGAAGCTGCCCTCCTCCGTTTTCGGTGGGGCAACTTTTTCCAAAATAGTTTCGAACAACGCATCCATGTTTTCACGGGGACCATCAACCTCGCGGTCCGCCCAGCCATTGATCGCACTGGCATACAGAAAAGGCGCGGAAAACTGTTCCTCGGAGGCTTCCAAATCAAGGAAAAGCTCCAGCACCTTATCATGAATTTCCTCCGGACGGGAATGCGGGCGATCCACTTTATTGACCACCACCACCGGCAAGAGCCCCTCTTCCAAGGCCTTTCTCAAAACAAAACGAGTTTGCGCCTGAGGACCATCGGTCGCATCAACCAGCAACAAAACACCGTCCACCATTTTCATCACCCGCTCAACCTCGGCACCAAAATCCGCGTGCCCCGGCGTATCAACGATATTGATCAAATGATCCTTCCATCGCACCGCCGTATTTTTGGCCTTGATCGTAATCCCCTTCTCCTTCTCCAGATCCATCGAGTCCATCGCTCTTTCTTCAAGAGCTTGATTTTCCCGGAACATCCCGCTTTGTCGCAGCAGTTGATCAACCAAGGTTGTTTTCCCATGGTCAACATGGGCGATAATCGCAATATTTCGAATAGCAGGAGAGTCCATAACAGAAGGAGACAAAAGAATCAAAATGCCCTCCACAGGCCCTCCCGGCAATCTTTTAATTTTTTTAAGTTACCCCGATTGATTTGTGGTTTTCGCCGCCCAGAGGGCACCCGCGATAACCATCCCTTCGGGACTCGCTAGCGCTCACCCTCTACACGCTGCGGCGCTGCGAGTTGTTCTGCATCATTCTCAACCAAGCCCCACCACAAAGGCCAGGGTACGATTCAATTGAAACCTTTGTTCATCGGTAATTTTACCGATAACATTTTTGACCTTCTCCAACGGCAAGGTGAAGAGTTTATCGACCACAATATCCCCCCGTTTCACGATTTCGGCCATTCTGCTACCCCGGAAATAAACTCCGTCGCCTCTTGCTCCTCAGCAGCTTCAACCCAATTATCGCAGTCCAAGGACGACTTCGCCGTCGAATGACGAAGCGTGTACATAGATTGGATCAAGTTCTTAAACTGCGGAATTTAGGTTCAAGCGAGGCAATCTGGCGTCCCAAAGCCTCCCTGAGTCCCTCCACTCACTACTCCCCTACTCCACCGCAACCCCGCGCAGAAGGCGAAGGTTGGGTTCGGGTTCGATAATGCGATAATTCGACAAGGGTTCAGCAAAGCGCTGAATTTCATCCGGTGGAAGGATGCCGCAATTCAGTAGCAGGAGAGTTCCCCAAGAGGAGCGGACCACTTCAGCCACCAATTTCTCGTGCATCCCTGTTCGGGAATTCCCGGAGGGAAAGACCGAATGATACGGCATGTGTTGATAATAGGTGTGATCCCTTTCCTCATCGTAAAGGTCGTGTTCGGTGCCCCAGGGAGGGTCCCCGTAAAGAAGATCCGGAGGTTCTTCCGCCGAAGGCCAACCGGATAGAAAATCACTTTCCCAAAGACGGAGACGCACCTGGTGGGACTGCGCATTTTCCGCCGCCAAGGCAAGGGCCTGAACATCGATCTCCAAGCCAGTCAGGGACCAGTGCGGACGCTCCAAGGCAATGGTTATCGCCAAAGTGCCGGCACCAATTCCAAATTCCGCCAAACGAGGAGGACGCTGCAAAGTCCTTTCCAGGCGATCTCCCTCGCGCAAAACCTGTTCGAGGAGATGCGTGAGTTCGGGGTCGGTGACATAGGCCCGGGAATCAACGGCAAACCGACGTCCACGGAAAATAAGAAATCCCGCAATATAGGCGGCGGGCTCACCCTGCCGATGCCTTGCCCGATAGTCACGAAGAATGGATTCCTCTCCTCTGGCGGCAATTTGTAAGAGCCTATCGCCCTGCGGATCGGTGATCTTCATGAAGCATCGGGGTCCTTTTTGAAACGCAAAACAAGGATGGTGATATCATCAGACTGGTCCTCTTCGCCCGCAAAGGTCTCGATGTCCTCAAGGAGAGGATCGACCAGCGAAGAATCGTCTCCTCGATCAATGAGCCGCCGCAGATTTTCCTCGAACCGGGTTTCACCGTAAAAGGTGTTTCCGGGGCCAAAGGCCTCGGTGACTCCATCGGTATATAAAATCAGGCTATCTCCGGGATTCATCTGCAAAGTTTGACGATGATACGTCAAGTCCGGAAAAGCCCCGAGGGCCGTCCCTCCCTCGGGTTCAATCATCTCGGGCAAACTGCCGGAACGACAAAGATAAGGGCGATTATGTCCGCCATCAGAAAAGGTGAGCACCCCGCTGCGAACATTGAGAATCCCTAAAAAGAGAGTCACAAAATTGCTGGTCTCATTGTAATGGCTGAGGAAGTTGTTGGTCTTTTGCAGAATCTGCTCCGGATAAGCGACATCTCCGTCCCCGGCTTCAGTCCGTAGGGCAGTTATCGCTACGGTCATAAAAAGAGCGGCCGGCATTCCCTTGCCCGCCACATCGCCGATAACTACACAAAGGTGTTCTTCATCTATGAAGAAATAATCGTATAAGTCCCCCCCCACTTCGCGCGCCGGTTTTATGGCAGCCTCAAGAGTAATCCGGTCCTCATGGGGTCCGGGATCGAAGGATTTGGGAAGCATATCCATCTGAATGGTTCCGGCCAGCTTGATCTCATTCTCAATGCGCTCCTTGATCGCCGTCGTCTCGGTCAGATCCTTCAAGTATTCGGCCAGCCGATCCTCCATCACCAAAAATGCCCCGGCGAGGGACCCAATCTCATCGCTGTGTTTACGGGGAAGTCTCATCACTTCCAAGCGTAGCGGGGAATCTTTATCGGCGGAAAAATTGGAAGACGTAAACTCCCCAGTATAGGCTGCCAGTTTCTTAATGGCCACGGAGAAACGGGCGCTGGCAATCGCACTGAGTCCCAAGATCAATAAAAACGCCAGCGTCCCCATTAAAATACTACGTTGCAAGGACGCCATCAGCAAAGAATCGACAAAAGCAATATCCACATCCACACCCGCCACATAAGTCAGTCCTTCGGTGGTCTCCTTGGGGTAGAACAGGGTTAAAAACGTTCCCCAACGGTCGGTCACCACATCGTAAACCGGAGTGTTTTCCCGGACCGCCCGGTGAATGGCATCAGGGGCTTCAAAATAGGGGTCAAAATAGGGCGTTACCGTCCCCGCAGCCAACTCCTCGGGAGTTCCATTGGTCGAGGTGCACCAAAACATGCCCTCATGGTACAAATAGGTGTACAAATAAAGAAGGTTGTTTTGCTCCGTATATTCACTGAGTTGGTCCACCATTTCCTGGTACTCATCCGCTGAAATAGCCAGGGAATGAACCGCCCGATCAAGATACCCCTCCGGAAGCATCCTGGGTAAAGCGGTTGCGGAAGCCAGGAGCTTTTGCTCCAACCCCTCCATGATACGACTTTTTTCACTGCGATGTTGGTTTGTCGTAAAAATCGCGGTCACGAGGATGTTGAAGAGCGTAAGTCCAATGAGGATTTTCGCTCGAACCCCAAAGCGATAATGCAGTACAGGGCCTTCCTTCGGTTCAGTATTTTTTTTCATGTTGGAGAAGCCGACAACGGGTTTGCTCAGAATTATCCTGAAGAATTTGCGACAAGGTTGAAAAGGTCGTTCCCAAATCAGCATACTCTTTAATAAGCTCACGCGAAGATAATTCAACTCTTTGGTCCTGCAAAAGTTGGTCGGCCGCCCGATTGAGCACTGCCAATTCGCGCCGGTTTATCCGAACGAGAATTTCGCAAAGAAACAAACCGGCCAAAAAGGCGGAAAAAACAAACCAAAATGCTCTTAGCCACAGTAACTCCGATAGCTCTTCCAAGCGCTCCTCAGAGCTGCCTAATAAGTAATTGCCAAACGTCTCCGGGGGCTTTTCCTCAGCCGCCCAAAGGTTTGAAAATTGGGAGGCCAAGGCAAATTCTTCCTGCAAATTCTCCAAGGTCTCCTGGTATTCCAGAAAAGCCGAAAGACCAGCAATGGCTGCTCCCAGGAGGAGAAAAACCGGCAGGATGGCAAGATAGTGATGAAGTCTTAGAGTCATGTCGATGGGTTATTGGAAAGGCCTTGTAGATCATGAAACAGATCGGGTCTTTCTTCCACGAGGGTGAGAAATTTACCTCGCCGCAAAAGAAGGAGGTGGCAACCCGAAGGACCGGTTTCCATGGTCTCCTGATTCGGTTGACCAGATAATATTGAAGCCGCTCCGGGAAACCCTGCAATGGGTTTTCCCTCCGTCCCAACAACCGACCCCTTGTAGGGTATAAACAAATACTCAGGAACATAGCCAGCCGGACAAAGAACTTTCCCGGCTGGATAAGAACGTTGAGTGACCGCTTGGGATAAGATCAACAATTGCATTGCGGGCAACCTGGAAAAAGGTGGTGTGGCATTGAGAAAGAACAGCGGGTCAAGGGATGAGACTGGGGACGAATCAGCCTTTTCGGCACAAGCCTTTTTGACTTCACCATTTGAACCAATGCCATGGGGATTACGACGAACCTTCTGAAGACGAACTTCCATGGCCAATGCTTCTCTTTGCTGACGACTTACTTTGTCCTGTAACAACGTTAGCTTTTGGGCCAGTTGACGCACCTCCCTAACCCCCGTTTTGAGCGGTTCATCGGGAGGTGTCCCGGCAGCCAGGCTAAGCGCAGCATATCGAATTTGTTCGATCGGTTTGGTCAGCGCGCTGGCAATTCGGAAAACGACCACCAAAGCCAAACAAAGAGTAGGCACCCCCAGGAATAAAATCGCAAAGAGCGCCCGCCGGGTTTTCTGCTGGATAATGGATACATTCACGTCCGCACCCACCATGGCCACAGTGTCGCCATCGCTGTTTCGAAGCGGATAGTAACCCGCTTTAACCAAGCCCCAGACATCCCAATCAAGAATGCCGGTAACCCACGAACTTCCAAAGGCCTGCACATCGCGAATGGCCGTTGTTGACCCCTCGGGCAGCGTGTCACGGGTTCCGGGAACAGTCCACTCCTCTTCCGGGGAACCGTCGAGAAAATAGAAAATCTGATCCTCCCCAAGGTGAATTTGCGTGTACAAATAGGTCAATCCCGTAGCCTCCCGAAGCTCATTGAGAATCTCCCTATGATCGATGAAATACGGGTCCTCAGAATCAAAATACTCCGTGAAATCATCTCCTTGCCAATCGACTTCCGTAGGCAGAGCCTGGCGTCGTTCATGCAGATCCCCATCTATCAAACGGGCCGTCGCACTACCCACCGAAAGCAGCTTACGGTCGAACCCATCGAGAATCGAACGCTCCAAGGCATTGTGTACATACCAAGCCTGCAAACCGATGAGCAGGAACAAAACCGGAACCAGAAGAAAAAGAATCAGCGTTCGAAGGGAGGGTTTCATAGTTCAGCCGGATATGCAGTATTTACCTCGAGCAGAGTTTCCAAACGAACAAACAGTTTATGGGGAATATACTGTTCCATGGTTTCAACAGCATTGGCCCGGTCTTTGATATTCGTCCGGCGAAGACTACTTCGGATTAAATCAAGATCCGGCAAACTTCCACGAAGACTCAGCAACTCGAGAATGAAGTCGAGTTTATCATTGCTGTTCCTCGGAGTGGAACGTTCGAGTTCGGTTTCGATAAGTTCTTCCACCATTTCCTGAAACAAGGTCGCCGCAATCTGCGCCAAAACCCTCGCCGCAAGGAGTCGTGAGCGGAAGGCATTCGTGCGGTCGCGAAGCACACTCACCACACCTGGTGAGGCCTTCGCCCCCATGGTCACAAGACTCTTTACCAACGTCTGATTGGCCGCCACCGGAATCCCCGGAGCAACTCGCAAGACCGCCGCAGCGGAGGCCGTATCGCCGACCGCCGCAACAATTTTAAGCAAATGCGGCAATTCCTCAGGTGTCGCCTTCGGAAGACGCGCCAAAACCTCCTGGGGAAGGGTAAGCATACCTGGGGCGAGCTTCACCAAGCCCTCCAGGGCTTGGCGGCGAAGTAAGGCATCGGAATGGCTTATCCAAACCAACAACTCCCCGGCCAAAGGCGGATGGCGCAAATCACCGATGGCCCGCAGCGCCCATTGCCGCGAAACGTCATCCTCTTTCAGCATAGCCTGAATATCGGCCAGGGCCTGCTCGGTCTCATCCAAGTGGGAGTTATGCCAGCGGGCAACCGCCAATAAGGCTCGAAAGGCGGGGTCGGAGGATTTTTTCCATTCCTCGACCTGTCCTTCCGGGATCGCCCCAAAGGCAAGAAATTCACCGAGAATCTCCGGCGGGCAGTCGCCGGAACGCGACTCCAACCAAAGCAAAATCTCCGCCAAAGTCACGTTGTCGCAATTTCCCAAAAGGCCATTGATGATCGGACTCAACCGATCCACATCCTTGGCGGCGGCAATTTCCAGATAGGAAAGGAGCGCTTCCCGGGCTCGTTCGTCATTGAGTCGCCAGAGCAATTCAACCGCCAGGAGACGATCCTCCGATGGACCCTCCATGGCCCTTCGGAATAGATCTTCACGATCCTCATCGGCAAACTTGTCGGCCAAAGAGTTTTCACTAAGGGAAAGATCCAACCAGTCCTCCCGAAGGTTATTGGCGAGGGTGGGGCCGTAATCGGAGCGGATAAAAAGGGCCACTATGATGGCGATAAGGCCAATCATCATCCCCACAAAGGCCACTTCATCGATCCCGTAGTGTTGCGCAAAAAACAGAAGGAAAAGTCCTCCCATCGCCATTGCCAGCGGTTCTGCCAAAGCCTCAATGAAGGTGCGGAGATGCTTGCGGACTCGATTGCTCAAGCCATTGAACAAAAGGTTCATGTTTGTATATTCGACCGCGACAAACAGAGTCTGAAGAACATAAAATCCTGCCAAAGCAGCCAGAATTCCTGCCTCCAGATAAAATAGCACGAAGGCCATCAAAAAGGCGATAGGTACAATCAACGCCGTATTGCCCACCCCGATCAGACCAACGATCCGACTGAAGAGAAAAAGGTTGATGAGCAAGGTAAGTGCCGCTGCCACCCCGTAAAGCACCCCCAGCAAACTGGCTAACTCGGCCGCGTCGCGCCCCTGTTCCAAGACGCCGAAAGTCAGAAACTCGAGCAGAGCCCCCAGATAGACCAAAATAAAACAAATCAAAGCCAAGCAAAGCGCATATCGGGACCTCCGAATGGACTTCCCGACGATTCCCAGAATTTCCCAGGAGGAGGGCGATTCCTCTTCATCCAAATAACCAAACTCGAGCTTCGTAAACCGCGTTGCCAGGACAAACACCGGGATGCTCACAAAAGCGAAAAAACTCCAGGCATAAAAGAGGTACCCGGGAGCAATCAGGCCCGCCAATCCTGAGACCAAACCCGCCCCGATGATTCCCCCCAGGGATGACCCGGCGGCAATCACCCCAAAAAGCCGTTTCCCATCCGAGACCGCAAAATAATCATCGGTAAAATTCCACAGCAAAGTATAGAGCGCCACAAACCATAGGCCAGTGTACAGTTTTACCGCGTAGAACCAGATCTCCGATAAAGGCGCAAAGAGAGTGAAGGCCAGGCCAAAAAACACCCCTCCCAGCACTAGCAAACAGAGCGTAAACACAAAGAGCCGATTGATCCCCAGACGATTGGTCAGAACCGAGTAAATGGGGGCGTAAAGGATGGTGACCAGCGGTAAAATCAAATAAACAATGGGGAGTTTTCGGGCCCCCAGTTCCGCCAAAAAAAGGGCATCCGCCGTGGCGATCCCCACCATCATGCCGGCTTGCAACAACAGGGCCAGCAAAACAAAAGCCATCACCTTGCCGGATTCTCCCGGAAGAATTCGAAACATTTTTCGAAAGGTCTCTCTCATACGGCCAAAGGTCGCTGGACCAATAAAACATGGCTACGGTGAAGGTGCTCCTCCTCCCGGAATCCCGGATGGGGAGCTTCTTCCCAAGAACAAAGCCGGGACTCCCGGACGGTAAAACCCGCCGCCCGCATCGTTGTTTCCGCCTCCTTAGCACTGCAAAAACGAAAGAAATAACGCCCTTGGTAAAGAAATCCCTGCTCCGAATGAACGGGATTCATGTCGATGCCTGCCACCCCATCTTCCTCCGCCGCAAAATTGCAAAGCAATAACCCGCCAGGCTTAAGAATCCGCCAAAGCTCAGTCAGAACCCGGGATAAATCGGGAAGGGTTTCCGCCACGTCGAGTAAGAGGATAAAGTCAAAATACCCGGACGGGAGCCCAGTGGCGTGCAACAGTCCCTCCCGTAAAAAACTTTGCGCCTTCAAGTGAGGAGGGATCTTTTGCAAAGCGGCATTGGCCGCATCCAAGGCCACCACCTCCGCCTCTCCCAGACGCAATAAGAAGGGAATATTCCGGCCTTCGCCGGTCCCCGCATCCAGTAATCGAACCGGTTCTACCAACGCCTCCGTCACCTTATCCCGGAACTCCTCCAAAAAAGGCATCGGCTCATGCCCCCAAACAGATTCACTGGTCGAGGCATAAAGGCTTTCCCAGGAGTCGCGGTTGAGCGCATCTAACCGATCCGTCTCGGCTGACGGAACAAAGATTTCCTTCAGGGTGTCGCGCAGGCAATGCGCACTGGCCATCGAAGCCCCATAGGCCCCCGCATTCAACAAGGCCAGGGCATCCCCCTCCTCCACCGGAGGGAGGGAAAAGTCAGCCGCCCACACATCAAGGGCTTCATTGATGTTACCGACAATCGTTACCACCTCCGGGGCTCCCGCCCGAACCAGGCAAGGGACCGGTTCGAGCGGAAGTTTATAGAAAGCCGGCTCCGGATGAATGTTGAACCCCGCATTGAGACCGAGGAAACGTACTCCCCCCTTGTCCTCCACCTGCGTCACTTCTGCCACCAAAACCCCAGCGTCTTTAACCAGATAATCTCCCGGCTCCCAAAGTAAAGTCAGTCCGCTATCCGCAAAATATTTCCGCACTCGACAGGCCCAATCCTCCAAGTCAAGCGGTTGATCCTCTTCCGTAAGAGGCACCCCCAATCCGCCGCCGAGGTTCAGCTGTTCCAATCCTGGAACCCGTTTGGCCAAGGACGAGAGAGTCTCCAGAAGATGATCCAATTCCTCCATTTGCGACGCCAAAAACCCACTGCCGGCATGGCAATGGAGGCCCCGGATTTTCAACCGGTAGTTCTCCGCCAAGGCAAGAGCCTCCTCCAGACGATCCACAAAAATGCCGAATTTGGTTGGTTTGGCGGAGGCGTAACGCACTAATTCATTTTTCTGGTATCCCAAACCGGTCGCGGGATTAAGGCGTAATCCCACCCTGCGCCCGGGGCAAAGTTCCCCGAAACGACGAAGGGCCGTCAGGGAATCCAGATTGACCCACAAATCCGGCCACTGGGCAAGCGATTCATAGTCCTTTTGGTCAAGACATCCGGCGGTAAAGGAGAGTTGATCGAACGTAAAACCATGCCTCAAAGCGTAGTCTACCTCCCCGGGGGAACATACATCCAAGCCCACTCCCAACTCCCACAAGGCCTTCATAACCTCCGGATGGCGATTGGCTTTCAAGGCATAAAGCAACCGGGTTGGGCATCCTATAGTCGCCATGGCCCGCCGCAGTTCGCGAACCTTCCATTCAATGCGCTGCCCCGAATACACGTAAAGTGGTGTTCCTTGCTCAGTCGCCACCGAAGCCAAATCCACGCCCCCAAAAAACAAGCGGCCCACACGGTCATAAAAAAGATCCTCCCTCTGCCACCAAGCAGGCTGGCCGATTGCTGGAGAAAGCTCAGCTGGACTGTTTTTATTTGCCATAGAATTGGTGCATTGGCAGGGATAACCCTACCGCAAAGTTTCTCCTCAACCGGAAGTAAAACAGGACCCCCTCCTCTTTACACAGACGAAAAGCCACAACGACCCTTGTTGGAAGCCGATTTCCGAAGATAAAGCTATGGTAAAACCTGAAGGACATAAACGCTTTTGTTAACATTGGTCGGAAGAAGAATCAACCAGAAGCCAACCAAAGAACTTCCACCATGTCCACAATACCATCGAAGAATCGCCAGCGGGTATGCCCTCAATAAATTTCTTATGCAGCTCGGTTGCCACCCTGGGATCCCATTTACCCAGCCACCGCAATGACACCATTTCCTCCTCGGGCTTTTGCACAAGATCATCCATAGTTTCAGCAAGCATGATTCACGCCACTTTAATCCCAAAGTTTCGCCAAACCATTTTTACTTCCCATTCATTCCCTCTCAGAACTCAGGGCATTTCCTTGAAGTCAGACCCAACCGGCACAATCCAGACAATCGAAGAGGAGATTTTGCTCTCCAGGGATTGCTTGATTTGAACACTGCATTCCAGCACGGTTCGGTGAGGCAACTGAGGGTCAAACTCCAGAAAAAGCTCTACAAAAACAAGCGCTCCTGCCCGCCGGGAACGAATATGGTGCAATTGCTCGTAGGCCTCGAAATGTTCGGTTAAAGTCTGCAAAATTTGCAGTTGATGAGATTCCTCCAAGGCCCCATCAAGGAGATGAAAGAGCGAGTTGCGAATCAGCGAAAAGGTCGTTTGCAAAAGGAAGGCACAGAGAACAACGGCTCCGACCGGATCAAGATAATACAAAAGGGCGATGTGGGGGAATAGAGTCGGGACAAGAACACTGACCAAAGCAGTCAGAGAAGCGATGGTGGCGTTGCGATAAATAACCCCGAGGGTGTGCAACATCGGTGAATTCTCCTGAGTACTTAGGGTGCGAAATTGAAAATAAAGCCAAAGTGCGTGGGAACTGGCCAAAACCAAGACGATGATCCCCACGAGGGCACCTTCGGTGGGCCGAGGATCCTGAAAACGTTCGATGGCTTGCCACCCAATAAAAAGAAAACTGAGAAAGGCGATGACACCTCCCAAAAGGGAAAAGACATTTTCGATCTTGCCCAGGCCGTATTCAAATTTGGGATGGCATTTGTTCTGGCTAAGCAGGAAAATCGTCCCATAGAGGGCGAGAAAACAAAGAAGAGCCTCGACGGTTACGCGAAAAGCATTGGCCCACAAGACAATGGAATTGGCCAGCAAAGCCGAAAGGATGGCAAGGGAAGCCCAGCCAATTTCGCAGGAAAAAGAAACCCAAAGGGCTTTTTCCTTGGGGCGAAAAGTTCGCCAGTATCTCAACCTGCCGAGCATATGTCTTTTCCAAAAAATGCGGTATTCATGGCCATTTTGTACAGTGATAAGCCTATATTACGAACTATTTAAGAAGAAACCTCCATTTTCACCGACGTCAATCTGTTAATCGGAGGTTAGCATTTTTTAAAATTTCCTTCACCTCTCCCACCTTTTTACCAAACAAATTCGTGTTGATTCGTGATTCTGAATTATTCAGTCACCAAGGCCTCTTCGTTCGGCAAGTCGCTTTGCTATTCTGACGACAGACTCGTTGTCATCCTTTTGCAAAGCAAGGATCATCGCTATCTCTTCTTCAGAGAATTCGCCCTCATAATAGGAGTTTAAAGAGAAAATCGCATTGTAGCGAAGCGTTTGGTCCTCACTCTGGTGAAGGATGTCAAACATCAAGGATTTCCCCCTTGGATCCCCGAAACGAAGCAAGGCAGATTTGGCTCTGTACGCAACATGCTCGTCTTTCGCATCAATAAAGGGCTCTATTTTCGGAATTACCGACGAATCCCGTAGGCGAATCATTTGATCTATGACGCCGACCTTGTCGGAAAACTCAGGGTCCTCCAACCAGGATATCAAAATCTCCCGAATTCCAGGTTCGCCAAATATTCGAAGTTTACTGAGCGCACTCAGTTTTTGACTCTCGCCTTCGGCCTCTGAAAACTTTTGTTGGAAATAAGGTATCGCTTCGGGTAGGCGATTCCGAAGGATCTCCCGTTGAATCAGGGAATGGACATATTTATTTTCTTTAGAAAGCTGCTCTATGAGAAACTCGCGCATTTCCGGAGGTGGACCCGAATCCTCTCTATCATCCTCATTTTCATCGTCGGATACTCTCCTCGTCCGTACCTCAATCACAATGGGAGGGTATCGTAGTTCTGGCGCCCATTGCTCATATTCTTGCAAAATCTCGAACGCTTCTTCGATTTCCTCACGTTCGTCATCGCCAGCGCTCATTGACTTTAGGACCATCCGTCCCCGATCTCTGCCCAGATCATTATCGTCAAATTCTCTTAAGGAAGAAAGAAACAAGATGGAAGGGGTGCCCGGACGAACATGGCGGGACGCCGTGGTGTTATAGGAAAAATCGTAAAATTCGACCACTTCACGAGTAGGCTCTCCCTGATAAATTTTCAGGGGGACCACCCGGTAGCGACCTTGGTGATGTGGAAAATACTCCCCTTTCTCCTTAACCTCCTCGGGTTTGCCGTAAACAACAAGGGAAGCGTAGTTCCATGCCTCGGGGAGAAATAGCGGTATTCCCGAACCGAAGGCATAGCCCGGAAACAGGAGCAGAACCAAAACAAGGTTTAAGGGCAGACTTTGGGGCACGATTTTCATTTCTCTTACAACCAAACAATGATTCTGACGGAATTTGATGATGGAGCTAAGTCCACTATCTCCACAAACTTTTTAAATTCTTTCAGCTGTTTCGCAGCAAGTCCATGAAATACCGCCAGCTCGATTTCCCGTCCGCGATGATCCCGCCAAAAGAAGAGCTTGGGGAAACATCCCGCATTGAAACGATTTGTGCAAAATCGGAATTGTAATCCGGAATTTACACAAACCAGCCCCAGACAAGAAAAGACCTGATTTGATAGCAAAACTTCTCCCGTTTCACGATTTCGGCCATTCCGCGACCCCGGAAATAAACTTCTTAAAGCGGAACCCAATCGCATCCAAGGTAGGACTTGCGTTTACGCGATGGCGTCGTCGTAGATTATGCCACAGGGTAACGCCGCAGCAGGCAGCGGCTGGAGAAAGCGGCAAGAGCTTGCCGCAGTCCAAGGTGCCTGCGGCACGGGATATGGCCGGGTCATGGGTTCAATTATGGCGTGTTAGAGTAGTGATTCCGACGGCGCAGCCGTCTTTGGACTGCGCCAGCCTGCTGGCGCTTTCCGTGAAGGCAGCCTGCTGCCGAACCGTATAGGTTCGGTAACCGCCGCAGCTGGAGAAAGGGAAAAACGTCTCACCATTTCGGTAAGGCTCGTGCTTACGCAACGCCGTTGCGCTAAGAACAGTCGGAGGTCCACCAAAAGGAACGACCTTTCCAAGCACCTACGCAAACCTTTGGCTGGAGCACAAAGGTCTAGCTCCCTCTCAGGGTCTCAGAGCTTCCATCATAGCGGGAAAATTACTTTTGGCGGCTTCGACTTCTGCTTCGTAATCAAAATGCGAGGTTCCCCCGCTTTCCCAAGATGCCTTCGGTTCCAAAGTGTCTTTTAGATACTCCTGAAGAATTGCCAGGCTCTCCTCGGGAGAATGAGGGGACTGTTTTTGCAAAAACGAAAGCAAAGCATCCTCCGCATCCTCACCCGACGTATCTTGAAGGTGATCAATTTTCCGAGCCAGTTCCGCACCATCAAAAGACA
>JAFIGF010000223.1 GCA_020831535.1 Opitutales bacterium
GCCAAGAATCCGCACGCCTTTCCCACCACTCGAGCTCGGAGAGACCCTCGCCCTCCCAGGAAACACACGCACTCCGCCGGGAGGGCGAAGGTCCCTCTGAGCTTTCGCGCGGCAACCGATCAATCGTTCCCAAACGCACCCGCCCGGTGGACGAACGTCCGCCAAGAATCCGCACGCCTTTCCCACCACTCGAGCTCGGAGAGACCCTCGCCCTCCCAAGGAACGCACACACTCCGCCGGGAGGGCGAAGGTCCCGCTGAGCTTTCGCGCGGCAACCGATCAATCGTTCCCAAAGGCACCCACCCGGTGGACGAACGTCCGCCAAGAACCCGCACGGCCAATCCCACCACTCGAACTCGGAGAGACCACCGCTCAGCGGGACAGACCCTCGCCCTCCCAGGAAACACACGCACCCCGCCGGGAGAGCGGGTGGTCCCTCTGAGCTTTCGCGCGCCTGCCTAGCGAAGTTTCCAACGCGCTAAAAGCCTAGTTCGCCTTTGCGTTGGCGAAAGGCAGCGACTTTGAGTGTGTATTGGGGATCGTCGATGACGTTTTGGGTTTCGCCGGGGTCGGCCTCCAAATCAAATAAAACCTCGGGGCCGTCTTCACTGTAGAACTGGTATTTAAGCGCATCCCGTTTGATCATCAAATGCTTTCCCCAGACCTGGGAAATGGTCTCGTTATCCCAGGTCGTAGGCTCTCCCTTGAGCAATGGCACCAAACTCCGGCTGTCGGAAGCTTCCGGCGGGACGGGAATTTCCGCCAGCTCACAGAGGGTCGCGAAGAGATCGCAAAGGTTTACGTTTTCCGTCACCACCCGGCCCCCGGCAAAGCCTTTGGGCCAACGGATAATCAGAGGCACCCGGACACTGGCCTCGTAGAAACGGGTTTTTTCCCAGATCCCGTGCTGACCGAGCATCTCCCCATGGTCACTGGTGTACACAATGATCCAATCGTCGAGATTTTGCCCCAGTCGCTCCAGATGGGCGAGAATCCCCCCGTAGTATTCATCCACCTGGTCGATCATGCCATAATAGGCCGCCGTGGTTCGGCGGGCATCCTCCTCGGGGGCCAGGAACGAGTCCCCCAATTGACTGGTTCGCAGCACCGGATGGTCACCGGGCTCATCCCGGAAAACGGGGGCCCGGTCATAATAATAACGGAACCGCACCTCATCGGTAAAATAAGGATAGTGCGGTTGCTTGAAGCTGACTTTATAAAGCAGGGGAAAATGATCCTTGGGTTTACGGTACTCGGGATCGAAAAAATGCTGGGTCAGCTTTTTGCGGGTCTCTTCGTAAACGGTCTGATCAAATTCCCGGCAAGGGCCCATGCCGGGACGGGCTTCGGCCAGTTCCTGTTGGTTCGACCACTTGCCCCGGCCCTCGGGAACCGGATACCGGGCTTTTTCCTCCGCTCGTAACCCTTCAATAAAGGGCGGTGCCACCTGCAAGTCCCCGGCAATTCGCTCCGTCCAACCCTGCATCTGATCCGCTCCCATGTGGTGCAGCTTTCCGGCACAAATGGTGCGGTAGGCGTATTGACTGAAACGCCGGGCAAAGGTCATCGTTCCAGGTTCCAGATCCTGCCCATACGATTCACACCCGGAGGTTTTTGGCAATTGGCCGGAAGCCAGGCATTGCCGACCAGGGATACAAATCGGCGAAGGGGTATAGGCATTACGGAAAACCACGCCCTCCCGGGCCAAACGGTCCAGGGTCGGGGTACGAATGACCTTGTTCCCCTCGTAACCGGTCACATCGGGCCGGTGCTCATCACTCATTAAGAAAAGGATATTGGGGCGCTTCTTCATGGTTTTCTTACTTCTTAATTGCTACGCTGTTTTAATCCCGCTCAGCGGTGGTCTTCGACCTTACTTCATACTTTCCTTCGCCCCTTGTTCGGCGATGTGTTGCAGAATGCGACGGGAAACGGTGATGCCTTTTTCCATCACCCCAAGATGAAAGCTCTCATTGGGGGCATGCAGGTTGTCCTCCGGCAGGAAGAGACCGATCATCAGGGAATCCAGCCCGACGAGGGTTTTCAGGTCGGCAATAATGGGAACACTCCCCCCTTCCCGCAAATAGAGCGGGGCGTTGCCAAAGGCTTCGGTGATCGCCCGGTCGGCCTCGTCGTAGGCTTTGGCCAAATAAGGGTTCAAATTCGCCGGGGTATCGGGCCGATGCGGCGGAACCACCCGGTACGGCGCTCCGCAATGAGCGGTTCGGCATTCCAATTTCACCCCGGCTGGGCATCTCTCACGGAGGGTTTGCAAAAGTTTTTCCTGAATATCCTGCGGGTCCTGGCCCGCCACCAGGCGGCAACTGATTTTCACCATCGCCTTGGAGGGAATGACCGTTTTGGAGCCTTCTCCCTGGTAACCGCCGCCGAGGCCGTTGAATTCCAAGGTCGGCTGAAACCTCACCGCCTCGAAAGGGGTAAACCCCGGGGTGGTCCCAAAAGTATCCACGCCGAGGAACTCGGCATACTCTTCTTCCCGCTGCCCCAATCGGGAAACCTGTTCCCGCTCCCAGGGCTGCACCTCGGTGACGGCATCGTAAAAGCCGGGAATGTTCACCCGCCCGTCGGCATCATGCAGGCTTGCACAAAGACGCACCAAAGCCCGCAGAGGATTTTCCACGGCCCCGCCGTGTACCCCCGAATGCAGGTCGGTCCGCGGACCGGTCAATTCGGCTTCCACGCAGACAATCCCGCGCAAACCGGTGGTGATGACAATCTGATCCGGGCGCGGACTGCCGGTGTCGGACAGGAGGACGAATTCCGCATCGAGCTTGTCTTTATGGGTTTCCAGAAAGGGAACAAAGCTCGGGCTGCCAATCTCTTCCTCGCCTTCGACCAAAAAAGTGATGCGCAGCGGCAGGTCGGGGTTGTCGCGCAGCAATTGGGCCACTGCGGAGAGATGAACCATCAGGGGGCCTTTGTTATCCGCCGCTCCCCGGCCATAAAGTCGTCCGTCCCTCTCGGTCGGCTCAAAAGCGGGGCTTTCCCAAAGATTCAGGGGATCGGGGGGCTGCACGTCATAATGTCCGTAGATGACCACATGCGGCCATTCCGCCGGCCCCTCGCGCCGGGCGAGGAGAATGGGATGCAGAGGCGTGGGAACGGTCTCCACGACCAGACCCAGTTCGGCAAAGGTTTTTTCCAAAAATTCCCGGGCGTCTTTCATTCCGGCCGCAAAGGCGGAATCCGCTGAAACGCTTGGGTAGCTGATAAATTCTTTGAGTTTCCGGAGGGGATCAAACGCGTCCATGCCCCCATTTTCGGAAATCGCGGAAATTTCGCAACCCTCAAAGGCAATCCTTCAACAACGCTCGTAACGGCCGTCCAGACGTTTTTTCAAAAACCCTTTCATCTCCAGCCGCAACAACCGGGTCGAGACCTTGGGCAAAGGCTCCCCGACGGATTTGACAATCCCCTCCAGGGACAACGCTTCCCCGCCCGCAAAACAGTCCAGTATCGCCTGCGCCCAAGCCTCCGAAAGTTCCTGCACCGGGGCCTCTGGCGGAGGTGTAGGCTCATGCCCCGCCTCCGGAAAAAGCAGCCCTTGCGCCTCCGGGGAAAACTCCAGATCCTCCAAAATATCCTCGGCGGAACGCACCAGTACCGCGCCGTCGCGAATCAACTGCAAACAACCCCGGCTGCTGCTCTGGTCCACCCGCCCGGGAAGGGCAAACACCTGGCGGTTCTGGTCCTCGGCAAATTTTGCCGTGATCATGCTCCCCCCGCGGGAATCCGACTCCACCACCACCAGCCCCCGGCTCATACCGGCGACAATGCGGTTGCGCATGGGGAAAGTTTGCCGGTCCGCAGGGCGGCCAAAGGGGTACTCGCTGCAAATCAGAGCCGACTTTCCCAACTCCGCAAAAAGCTCCCGATTCTCCGGCGGGTAAATGCGGTCCAGCCCACACCCCATCACCGCAACAGTGGGTCCCTTGACCCGTAAAGCGCCCTGATGCGCCGCCGTATCGATCCCCCGGGCCATCCCACTAACCACCGCCCAGCCTTTGTGCGCCAGACCCTCGGCCATAAGGCCCGCCATTTTCTGTCCGTACAGCGTCGTTCGACGGCTTCCGACGATGGCCACCGCATTCTCTCCCACCGTCAGGGGCCCCTTGGCATAAAGCCCGAGCGGAGGGTCCGGAATATTCCGCAAAAGAGGCGGGTAGCGGGCATCGTGGCAGGTGATAAATTCCACCTCGTACTGGGCCAGCTTCTCTATTTCCTTTTCCAGAGAGAAGTGTTTGGGCCAATGGCGCAAAGCTTCGACCATGACCTCCCCCACACCCCTTACCCCGCGCAAGACTTTGTCCGAGACCCGAAAAAGTTCCTGCGGATGCCCCTCCACCGCCTCCAGCAGACGATTTACGGTGATCGGCCCAATATGCGGCAGCGCATTTAAAATGAGAAACGCATCCCGTTCGCTTTCCACCGGAGAAGTCATGCCTCCTATCCTTTGCAGGTGCAGGCCGCAGGCAAAACAAATTTTTCCAGAAAGTTCTTCTTTTCCTCTTGACCTTAATGCAACTGCGTCTCATTACCATAGTTTTCCCACTGAGATTGATACTTGATCTCAACTACAAAAAGACCATGAAAACACAAACACAATCTTCACTCAAACTCTCTACGCTGGTATGTAGTGGTTTGCTTTCGGTAGCGGCAGTTTCTCCTGCCGTTGCCGAAACTGACAATGCCCCTACCGCCCAAGAACCACTGGACCTGGCTCCGGTTTCGGTCATCGGCTCCCGCGACAACGTGGATCGCCTTCCGGGATCGGGCGCTTTTCTGGATATAGACGATATCCGCACTCAAAACTACGATAATGTGGACCAGGTCGTTCGCCAGGTCCCCGGGGTTTATTTCCGCACCGAAGACGGTTTTGGCCTATTCCCCAATGTCAGTATGCGCGGGGTGGGCTCGATGCGGACCACCAAGGTCACCGTCATGGAAGACGGAATTTTGACCGCCCCGGCCCCCTATGCCGCTCCGGCCGCCTACTACTTCCCGACCCTCGGTCGCGCCGCGGGCGTGGAAATCCTGAAAGGCTCCAGTCAGGTCCGCTATGGTCCGCAAACCACCGGAGGCGTTTTCAATATGCAATCCACGCCCATTCCGACGGAACAGTCGGGCTTTTTCCGGGGCTTGTATGGCACCGATAACGAAATCCGCGCCCATGCCTGGCTGGGGGATTCCTTCGACACCAACTACGGACGCGTCGGCATTCTGGTGGAAAATTACTATCGCGCCTCTGACGGTTTTAAAACCATCGACCAAGTCGGCAACCGGGCACCCGGAGATACCGGCTTCCGCCTGAACGAGCCCATGCTGAAGGTCTCCTTCGAGCCCAATAGCGCCGTGGACCAACGTTTTGAGGCCAAAATCGGGTACACCGATATGACCGCCGACGAAACCTACCTCGGACTGTCCGAAGAGGATTTCCGCAATGATCCCTTCCGGCGCTACAGCAGCACCCGGGAAGACGTCATTCCCACCGAGCACTTCCGCACCTATCTGCGTCATTCCATTCGTCCCGACGACGAGAGCGAATTGATCTCGACCGCCTATTTCAATGACTTCTCCCGGGCCTGGTTCAAGTTGAATGAAGTTTCGACCGATGTGGCCACGGATTCATCCCGTCCCGGCGGAGCCAATCGTCGCAACCTTTCCGAGGCTCTGGCCGAAAACGGCGACCATTTGGAAGTTCTGCGCGGTGAACGCGAAGGAACGCTGCGGTACCGCGACAATAATCGCGAATACCAAGCGTACGGACTGGACCTCCAATACAGCCGCCGCTTTGAGACCGGTGAATTGGACCACAATTTGTCCTTCGGCGCCCGCATCCACCACGATTACGAGGATCGTTTCCAAAACGAAACCAACTTCGTGCAGGATGGCTCCGGCGAATTCGGCAGCGGAGGGGTGTTCACCGACGCCCCCGGCAGCCAGGCCAACCGCAAGAGCGAGGCCACGGCCTATGCCTTCTGGATCGACAACCAAATGGAATGGGATCGCTTTACCCTGACCCCCGGCTTGCGCTATGAGCACGTGCGCTTCAAGCGTACGGACCGCGACCCCAGCGGCAACACTGTCCGGCGCAGCAACATCGATGTGTTCGCCCCGGGCATTGGCGGAACCTACGCGCTCACCGACCAAACCACCTTGCTAGCGGGCGTTTTTCGCGGATTCTCCGTCCCCGGGGCCGGTTCGGCCGCCGCTGATGGACTCAAGGAAGAAACTTCCACCTCGCTCGAAATCGGAGTTCGCGACCGCCGCGAAAACACCCTGCGCAGCGAGTTGATCTTCTTCTGGACCGAGTTCGACGACCTTATCGTGATTGACAACCAAGGCGCCGGCGGGGTCACCGGCAACGCCGGAAAAGCGCGCAGTCTGGGCTTTGAAGCCTCCCTGCGGGCCGATCCCGGAGAAGCCTTGGACTGGAACATCGGTTTACCTTCCTACATCAGCTTCACCTACACGGACGCCACTTTGCGCAGCAATGACAATGCTGGCGGTGGCGGCGGCGGGGCCGTCGAGTCCATCTTTGCTGGTGGGACCAAGGGTAACAAACTCCCCTACATCCCCGAATTCCAGGTAGCCTTCGGCACCGGAGTCGAATGGGAGCGAATCGGCATTTATGCCGACGCCTTCTATGTTGACAGCACTTTTGGCACCGCCAATAACACCGACAATCTGCGTCGGGGCGAAAATGCTGATGGCCCATTGGATTCCCGTTTTGGCAAGAGCGACAGCTACTTCCTGCTGGACCTGAGTGTAAAAGCCCAAGTCAGCGAGTCCACCCAAGTCTTTGCCGGAATGCAGAACGCGCTGGACCGGGAATACCTCGCCTCCCGCATTCCGCACGGTCCTCGTCCCGGCGCACCGCGCTTCGCCTACGCCGGACTGGAAATGCAGTTTTAGGAGAAATCTCCTCAATCAAAACAAACCAAAGGGCCGGTCCACCAGACCGGCCCTTTTGGGGCAAAGCCTATCCTAGGGACTGGCCGCTTTCCGTGTGGTACCCAGAATCGGGAGCGAACCGTGTAGGTGGATTAACCTAAATCCCGCAGTTGAAGAATGGGGTCCTATCTGTAGGACATGGACAAAGTTCTCCATTCGACGGCGAAGCCATCCTTGGATTGCGATCCCATTCAGACGGGGCCCGGGGACTGATAACGTCACAGCAAGACTGCGGCTGGAAACAGCGTTTACAAAAAATCGCCGTTCACCTTGGCCGAAAACTCATACTTCTCCCCTTTTAGATTATAAATCAACCGAATTCCGGCACTATGCAAATGCAATCCCTTCCGACCGGTTTTGCGGGCGAACTGGCGGTTCCATTGAAACTGCCCGTACGTCTGGTCCCCCACAATAGGCAAGCGGCGCTGCGAGCATTGCACTCGGAGCTGATGGGTCCGTCCGGTCAGAGGTTGCAGTTCAAGGACCGTAAGCGGAGGCATGCCCGGGACTACTTTGATTTGTCGCATTAAGGTTGTTGCCGGAAGCCCTCCCTTTCCCCCTTTGGTCTGACCCCGCAATTGCCCGCTTTTCCTTTCCACCCGCAAAACATCTTCCCATTTTTCCCTGCTTCGCGAAGGCTTTCCAAATACCAGGGCATGGTAGATCTTTTCCACCCGCTGCTTTTCAAACTCCTTCACCACCGCTCGGACAACCTCCTCGTCCGTCGAAATCAAAATCAGGCCCGTGGTCGCCGAGTCCAAACGGTTCAAGAGATAGTATCCTCCTTCATAGCAACGGCTTGCCGGATCGTACGAGACCGCTAGAAGGGACTTCTTCTCCTCTCCCTTTCGATTCGGATGCGAAAGTATCCCCGCAGGTTTGTACAAGGCAATCAGTCCGTTTTTATCCTTGCCGACAACCTTTACGCCTTTGCCCAAGGGCCAGTCTTCCTGGGAGGCCCGAACACTCATTTAGGCAGAAAATACCCCCTTTGCTTCTCCGAGATGGGAAGATTGATTTTCTCCATCACCTGCAACAAGTCTTCCCACACCAAGCGCTTGGTTCGATGGGACTCATGATGCAGCAAGTAGGACGGGTGAAACGTACACATCGCCGGGATATCCTCAAAAGTCATCCAATGCCCTCGCACCGCTCCCATTTTGCGCTTAGGGTCGAAACCAAAAAGCCCATTTACCGCGGTCAGCCCCAAGGCTACGACAACTTTTGGCCGAACGATCTCCAGTTGGGCCCGTAGATAAGGGATACAGATTTCCATTTCCTTTTCCGTTGGCGCACGGTTTCCATAATTCGACTTCGTCGCCGGACGCCATTTCATAATGTTTCCGATATAGACTTGTTCCCGTTCCAGGCCCATCGCTCCGATCATTTTATTCAAAAGCTGCCCCGCCGGACCCACAAAAGGTTCCCCGGCAATTTCCTCCTCCGCTCCGGGAGCTTCGCCAACAAAGAAAAGGTCCGCATCCACAGGTCCGGTTCCAAAAACCACCTTTTTACCCTCCCGCACCTGGGCCAAACAAACCGGACAATTTTCGACCACCTCCCGCAGCGCATTCATTCTCTCCTCCGGAGAACCCTCCGGCAATTCAAACGACACCGGCTCCTCCGGCAGTGGGGCCAAGGTAAAAGGCGCCGTCGATTTTTTAACCGGACTTTTTTTCGCCGCAGGCTTTTGTTTTTGCAACGAATCCAAATCGGGCAATCTTTCCGCCGCGCCCGAAGGCGAAGGCGCTCTCCCCCGATGAATTTCCCCATACCCCCCAACATCTCGCTTCTCTGCCGGGAAATCATTCCCCTTCTCCCGGACGACCCTCACCGCGTCTCTCAATTCCTCCAAAGACTCCTCTCGCACCGGCACCATATTCTGCCCCTCCCGCTGCATCTTCCGCAACCCCTCCAGCAACTCAATCAAAATGTCACGCTCTCTCATACCCCCACCATACCCCGCCCCAAAACCATTTCAACCCTCCTTTTTTTAGGTTCCATGGTTATAAATATTGACGCCGTATTCTAGGTTTCTGGAAATTAGGTGTTGACGGGGGGTTGGTTTTTGCTATGACGGGAGTATGAGACAAAAACGAATTCTTTTTGAGGATGCTCCGGCGGTGTATCATGTAATGTCGAGAACGGTGAATGGAGAGAAGCTTTTGGGGGAGAAGGAAAAGGCGGTGATGCGGAAAATGCTTTTTAAAGTGGCCGCTTTCGCTGGGGTCAAAATCCTCACCTACTGCCTGATGTCGAATCACTTCCATGTGCTGATCGAGGTGCCGGATGCGAGTGGGGTCAAACTCTCGGACGAGGAACTGCTGAAACGATACGAACATCTGCACGGGGAGGATAATCACCTGAGGAAATCTCCTCGTTCGCAAATTTATGCGCCCAATACTCCGGATCAGATTAAGCGTATTCTGCAGGAAGGAGGCGAAGAGTCGGAGAAACTTCGCCAAGCTCTCCATAAACGCATGCACAACCTGACCAGCTTTGTGCAGACTTTCAAACAACGGGTCAGTATTTGGTATAACGCGAACCATCGACGCTTTGGCCCCCTCTGGAGCGACCGGTTTAAGAGCCTGCTGGTAGAGGGTCAGGGTCCCGCGCTGCAAATTGTAGCCGCCTATATCGACTTGAATCCGGTCCGCGCCGGCTTGGTGGAGGATCCTGCCAAATACCCTTTCAGCGGTTACGGCGAAGCAGCGATTTCCAGAGAAATTGAAACCGACCTGGGCTATATTGTCGGGGCCAAGCCCAATGATGCCCCCGCGGAAATTCTTCGTGAATACCGTCTCCTGGTCCTGGGACTCGGGGCAAAACCGAAAGAAAGCCAATCTCATTTGAAAAATACCCGTGAGGAAATGAACAAGCTACTGTGCCAACGGGAAACTGAGGACCAAAATCGAACGGAAAATTTGCCGGAATTCGCTCCCTTGGTGAAAGGGCAGGCTCTGGGAAGAAAATCCTTTGTGGAGAAATGCTCCCACAAACTTCAGGCTGGCAATCCACTCAAAAAGCCACACAAAATCAAGCCGACCTCCTTCAAGGACATCTACACCCCCAACCAGTTCAGATCACCTTCCACCGAATGATTCGCCTTCCTGTTTTACATAGCACCGATCACTATACAATCCGGCCTTCGAAGATTATTGGAGTGG
>JAFIGF010000224.1 GCA_020831535.1 Opitutales bacterium
CCCAACCCCCCCCCCCCAAAATGTCCGATGTTTGTCTTCATATCCTAATTAAAAAACCCCCCCCCCCGTTACTTACCTGGTAAATTCCGGCCGGTGGGGTAAACCCCCACGCGACCGCGGGATGAACGACAGGCTCCCAAAGCGGACATCCCCTCCAATTCCCAAGGACAGAAATGTCCTTGCTCCTTACGGTAACCCCTGCTGGACAACCGGAGAGAGGATAGATTTGTCAACCTCCTCCACCGCCCCTCTCCTGTTGCTGGCAAAGAAATTACAAACGCTGCTCCTTTCAAGAAACGCTACGCTCGCTTTCGTCGATGAAGACGCCTTAACGGAAGGTCGGGGGATGGGGAAAATGGTGAGGGCTTTGGCTTTTGGAAAACAATATGAGCAACCCAAACCCGAGAAAAAAGCTCCCTTCGACAGGCCATATTTCCTTTCAGAGTCCGCGCAAAAAAAGCCGGACACGTGGGGTGACCGGCTCATATTGCCAGGCTCCGGCAGGGCTTTTCTTGAGTTCCCAGTCGTAACCGAGCAGCAATTTGCTCCTCTTCTTTTCCTGAAAATGCAAAGGTGCCAGCACTCCCAGAACATCCACCCGAGCCCTCCGATTTCCACATTCATTGGTTCAATCCAAAGGGGAGGATGTTGTTTTCTTGCAATTTTCTTATAGTTTTATATATTTGCCATACCCTTTTCTATGAAAAATCCCAAAGCCCAGCAGAAAGAGATCGGGAAAAAATTCTCTCTCGCCATCTTAATCTCCATTGTCGTGCATTTTATACTTTTGGTGGTGCTTGGGCTTTGGACCGTATACCGCTACGTTCAACAAGGTGACCCGGGCCTTGAAGTAGCGATGGAGCAAGCCGAAGAGGAGGCTGCGGTGGAGGAAATAGAAATCGAAGAGGTGGAAATTGACGAAGTGGAACCCCAAGTGGAAATCGATTTGGATCGCCTAACAGTGGACCCTATTCACGACATCCCGCTCCCCGAAATCGTTGCTGACGCCCAGGCCGTTCCCACTCCCCCGACACCTACCGTGCCGACCCAAGCCGCCGATCGGGTAGCTTTTCGACAGGCGGGAGGCACGCCAAATATCGAATGGGACCAAATGTCCACCTCGGAATTCAGTGAACAACTGATGGAAATGCGTTTTTACCGTTCCAACGACGCCTGGGGTGATGTGGAGGAATTTGCAAGGAATGGCTTTGACCGCTCTTTTTTCGAGGATTTTGAGGAAATTGGTGACCCCGAATACGCTGGCCACATCCTGCACCAGCGAATGAGTTCGGAGGAGATCTCCGCCAATCTGGAACGAGATCTCAGCGGCAATTTCATCATCCACTTGAGAGGCAACATCACCCCGCTGAAGGATGGGCGCTATCGTTTTTTTACCGCCTCTGACCAAGTCATTGCGGTGGGGATCAACGGCAAGTTGGTATCGGCAAGGCAGGGCATGACTTCCAGCACCCACTCTTTCGCCGGGGTGAATCTAAGCAGAACCGGGGGATATGACTCGGTGGGGTGGGGTCGGATCTTCTTCCAATTTGGCGAATGGATAGAAATGAATGAAGGGGAAACCTATGAGATTGAAATTGTCACTGGCTACAGGGGCCGGGGACGGTATTCAGGTATGCTCTTGGTCCAGCAAGAAAATGTCGACTACCGCGAAACTCCAGCAGGTCCTGTTTTGCCGATTTTTTCTGTCGTTCCCTTGCCTGAGAATATTGAGGGCGAAATTGGAGAAGGAATTCCCCCCTTGCATGAACCTCCCTTTTTGAAGTTCCCCAACAATCTGCCGTAAGCGACAAACCGGGGGGCTGGCGAAGGCCCGCCAGGATGATCGTTTCCGTAACTCATCGGTTCTCACGTCCCCTCCGCGACGGCACCGCGACGAGTGCGGGCCCTACAGGAAAAAGGCAACAGAACACCGCCACAAACCAGGTACTGAAGCACCCTGGCTAAGGAAACAGCCAAACGGTCTCTTCCACTGAGTGAGAGTCAACGTTCCGCCAATCGCATACCCTTCCCTATATTCGAAACCGCGGCTTCCCTAATGCGCCGCCCTGGTAGCGCAGTGCTTATTGCATATCCTAGTTATTCATCGGCGTTGGTTCGAGCGAAGCCCGCAGGGAGTAAAGCTCGGACTCGAGCCGAGGCGGTGAAAAACTTTGCCGCCAGCGGCCTTTTCAACAGCCCGCCGCATCGTCGTCATTTTCTTACAAATGAAACCGAAAAATCGGGCATGTGCCCGATTTTTCGGTTTAGCTCCTTCCTGGAGGGACGAGTTTCACCCTGGTGTTAGTCAGCCGAATGGCCTCGTCCACCGGATGGTTGTTCGAGGTTCGGCCGGTTTCTGGCTCTCGTGGTCAAGACGGAACTTGACCCTCCAACAAAAACCGCACCTCTATTTGACCATTCGAGCTCGGAGAGACCACCGCTCAGCGGGACACGCCCTCGCCCTCCCACGGAGAAATCAAACCCACCACTCCATTCGAAGCGAAGCGGAGATCACGCCAAAGCCCGCAGGGCGACGGGGGACACTCCAATACTCCACTACTCCATCACTCCCTTTCCTCCTCTTCTTTCTCCCGATAAAAACTCGCCGTTTTCCCGACCCGGCCAACCAATTGCGCAGCGGTCTTTTCAATGATTGCGGCAATCCACCCGGTAATTTGATCGCGGTCTCCCTCGAAACGAACCTTGATCAGCTTGTCGCGGGACAAAGCGGATTCAATCTCCTCCATTACCCCTTTCGGCAAACCTTGTTTCCCAACTTTGACCCGTGGGCGCAACAATTGGGCTTCGCCACGCAAAACTTTCTTTTCTGAGGAACTCAACATCTCACGGTTCTAACCCAAAACCCCCTCCCGGGGAATCTTATTCCACCGCCCAGCTCAGATCGCGGGAACCGCTTCCAATAGCTTTTTCGTATAAGGATGCTGGGGGTTCTCATAAATCGCCTCCGCACTGGCCTGCTCGACAATTTTCCCGCCGGTCATCACCAGAACCTCATCGCTGATATGCTCCACCACGGCCAAGTCATGGGCGATAAATAGATAGGTCAAATTCAACTCCTTCTGCAAATCCTGCAACAGATTGACAATCGCCGCCTGCACCGAAACATCAAGCGCACTCACCGGCTCGTCGAGCACCAAAAACTCCGGCTCGACCGCCAGCGAACGGGCGATCCCGATCCGTTGCCGCTGCCCGCCGGAAAATTCATGAGGAAAACGCTCCCCGCTGTTGCGAGGCAAGCCTACCAAATCCAACAACTCCCGCACCCGGCCCTCCTTCCTCCGCCGATCCCAGCGAGGAAAATGAATATCCAGCGGTTCCTGAATCGCCCGACCAACCCGCATGCGGGGGTTTAAGGAATTGTAGGGATCCTGAAAAACCATCTGAATCCGCTTGCGCCAAGGAAAAAAGCCCCGGGTCGTCAGTTGCCCGACCTCCTTGTCGCCAAAGAAAATCTCCCCGTCGGTGATTTGGTTCAACCGCACCAGCGCCCGACCGATCGTGGTTTTTCCACTACCACTCTCCCCCACCAATCCCATCGTAATTCCCCGGGGAATACTGAAGGACACTCCGTCCACCGCCCGGACAAAATCCACCACCCGCCGGAGAACACCCCCGTACACAGGAAAATGTACCTTCAAGTCCTTGACCCGTATCAGGGAATCGGTGGCCGTGATCGTTGCTTGCGGAATCTCAGTCATCATACCCTTTCCTCCTTTTTCAAAGCTTGTTCAATTTCCTCATAGTCAATGGTCGTCAAACGCTCCCGACGATTCCCCAGCCGCGGAATACAACCGATCAAGGCCCGGGTGTAGGGGTGCTGCGGATTGGCCAGGACCTCCTCCACCGGACCCTCCTCCACAATCTCCCCCCGAAACATAACCACCACCCGATCGGCAAAACCTTTCACAATCCCGAAATTGTGGGTGATGAGCATAATGCTCATCCCAATCTTCTCCCGCAATTCCCGCAACAGGTTCATAATCTGCGCCTGAATGGTCACATCCAAGGCCGTCGTGGGTTCATCGGCGATCAGAAGTTTCGGATGACAAGCCAGCGCCATGGCAATCATCACCCGCTGCTGCATGCCTCCGGACAACTGGTGGGGGTAATCCCGAAAACGTTTTTCGGGATCACGGATATGCACCAGATCCAACGCCCGAATCACCTCCGCAGTTACATCCTTGATCTCCGGTCGGTGCAGTTTAATCGCCTCGGCAATCTGATGTCCCACCGTGAAAACCGGATTCAATGAACTTCCCGGCTCCTGGAAAATATAGGCAATTTCCTTCCCCCGATACTGTCGGATTTCCCGGCCCGAACAAGCCATCAAATCCTTGCCCCGGTATAAAATCTCCCCCGTCACCTCACAGGCGGGCTTCCCCGGAAGCAACTGCGTCAACGCCATACCGGTCACACTTTTTCCACTCCCACTCTCCCCGACAACCGCCACCGTCTCCCCCTCGGCGATGGTCATCCGGGTTCCTTTGACCGCATGGACCTCCTCCCCACGCGACTGAAAACGAATGTGTAAATCGCGAAGCTCCAGCAAGGTTTGCCCCGGGGAGGATGGTGTTAAGTGGGTACTCATGTTTTCGTTTGTTTAATAATTCGTCCTTTGGGGTCGATGATGTCCCGCAACTCGTCCCCGAGCACATTAAAGGCAATCACCGTTAGGAAAATAGCCACTCCGGGAAGGAACATCCACCAGAAATTCAACATAAAGACTTTACCCTGCTGCGCCTGACTGAGCATCAAGCCCCAGGAGGCATCGGGATCCTGAATCCCCAACCCGAGAAAACTCAAAGCCGCCTCCCCGAGAATATAACCGGGAATGCTTAAGGTCGCCGCCACCAAAAGGTAACTGGCCAGATTGGGCAACAGGTGCTTGAACAAAATTTTCGGCGAGGATTGCCCCATCGCTTCCGCCGCCAGGACAAAAGGCCGGTTCCGGATGGACAGGGCCATACCACGGATCACCCGCGCCGTCCCCGCCCAGCCAATGATGGCGAGGATGACCACGATAACAAAATACAATTGTCGCGAATCCAAGTCCTCCCCAAAGACCGAACGCAAGGTCAGGAGTAGATACAGCCCCGGCACCGCCATCAAAAACTCCACCATGCGCATCGCCAGAAAATCCACGTTCCCCCCGAAATACGCCGCTACCCCGCCAATAATAAAGCCCAGCGTCATGGTAATGCTGATACCGATCAGTCCGATAGTCAGCGAAATCCGTGCCCCATAAAGCAGGCGGGAAAAGACATCCCGTCCGGTGGAGTCCGCTCCGAGAAGGAAAAAGCGCTCATCCTCATGCTCTTTTTCAATATGAAAAAAACGACGCTCCATTTCAAAGAGCCCGAAAACCTCATAGGTGGACCCCTTCCCGCCGATCCGCAGCGGACGACTTTCCCCGGGAATCGCCTCGTAGCGGGCCGCACTGGGATCGGCCACCTCATACATCTGCACCCGCAGACCACCATCTTTCCAGAAAATTTTACTGGGCGGGTGGAAGCCTTTGGCCAGGCTTTGCTCGTTCGGCTGGTAAGGCGCCAGCATAGGCGCAAACAAGGCCCCCATATACAACAAGCCCAATATCAGCAACGCGGCAAAGCCCATCGGCCGCCGCACCAACTGCGGCCCGAAGCGCCAGGCCCCGTAACCGATTCCGCAAAACAAAACCACCACCAGAATCACCAAGGTCAGAATCCCGAGATACTTGCCAAAGGTCAGGTACGCCGACACCGCCTCCTCAATCCGCCAAGGGCGCAGGGCCAGCCAGATCACCAACAGAACCACCGGCGCCACCCGCAGTAAACCCGCTCCGGGATACACGCGGAAAAATTTCCCAAAGCGCACCGATCCGAAAACCATTCCCCGCACCAAACTGTAAAATCCCCCCGGCTGATCCTCCAGACGGATACGGGGATCGCATTTGGCCAAAAGCAAGTCGGCCAGAAAATTCCCCGACATCAGCA
>JAFIGF010000231.1 GCA_020831535.1 Opitutales bacterium
AAAAGCGAACGGGGGCTTTACGCCCCTGTGCGCAATGCTTCGGAAAACGAAAATGTCGCCACTATTCGACAGCGAGCGGGGACTTCATGTCCCTGCGCGCAACACTCCTGGTGCCTCGAAAACACCTTAGTCTCACACAAGAAATATTGTAGCGGGCTGATGGAGGGATTTCAGGGTTGGGGAAATAAAACGGTGGCCAAGGAGCGAAAGAAAAGGCATGATGGGGCAATGGATCAAAAATATCGAACCATTCTGCTTTTTGGAGCTCCGGGGACCGGTAAGGGCACCCAGGGGCACGCTCTGGGGGAACTGCCCGGCTTTTTTCATTGTTCCTGTGGGGATGTTTTCCGCTCCATCGATACCAGTACGGAGCTCGGCCAGGCTTTTTTGCAATATTCCAGCAAAGGCCAACTGGTGCCTGATGAAATTACCCTGCGACTCTGGAAAGCACGGATCAAGCATCGGGTGAATTCCCGCGACTTTCGTCCAGAGCAGGATATTTTGGTGCTGGATGGGATTCCGCGGGATGTGAACCAAGCCATGTTGATGAAAGATATGATCGAGGTTTTGAAGGTGTTCCATTTGACCTGTCCGGACCGGGATCAGCTTTTCAGCCGTTTGCGCAGTCGTGCTCTGCGGGACAACCGGATAGATGATGCCAGCAATACGGTGATCGAGAAACGGTTGGCGACCTACGACTCCATTTCCAAACCTTTGATGGGCTATTACGGAGAAGACCGGATTTGTCATATCAATGCCTTGCAGCATCCGGCCAAGGTTATGCGTGATCTCTTGCAAGAAGCGGTTCCTCTGCTAGATTAGCGCTATGCCTACAGTGTTTGAAGGAATAGGCCTCTTTCTGTATCCCTTACTGTTCTGCGCGATCATCGCCTTTTTCGTGGTCGTGGAGAGACTGTTAGTGCTCTCCTCGGCGCGGATCTGTCCGCCTTCTTTACTCAAGTCCCTGGCGAATGGCAAGGTCCCGCCAGATCCGGGAAACAGCATGCTCGGGCGGATGGTATCGATCTCCCGGGAACACCAAGGGGATGATGAGGCGATTGGAGCGTTAGCCAGATTGGAGGCCAATCGGTTGCAACGCGGGTTGGTGGTTCTGGAAATCGTTATCGCTATCGCGCCCTTGCTCGGGCTTTTGGGTACGGTGACTGGCTTGATTACGGTTTTTGGCAATATCTCACCGGAGACGGGAATGCCTGATCCCGGAATGTTTGTGGAAGGGGTTGCGTTGGCTCTTATGACCACTGGCGTGGGCTTGGCGATCGCTATCCCGGGACTGGTTTTCCATGGCTACTTTCAACGCAAGGCCGAAACGTTTACGGTTGAGTTGGAGTCTGCGCTGGCTTTAGTGCGGGTCGCCGAGCAGTCGGAGGGGTAGCAGATGGCCGAAGTATCATCGTCACGGACGCCTCTTTTGGGGCTGGGAAGACAAAGGCGCAAGCCTAGGATTGATATCATCCCCTTGGTGGATGTGCTGACCATTCTGATCTTCTTTTTTGTCACCAGCATGCAGTTTCACGATGTTCGTTCCCTCGACATTACGATGCCCCAAATGGACACTGCGGGGGTGGGCTCCTTGGAGGAGGGGCTGTTGATTCGCTTGTCGGCGGATGGGGAGATCTTTCTGGGAAAAGAAGGTCGGTCGGTTGATCGGGACGGATTGGTCAGCTTTCTGAGTCGTCTCGAGGGAACCGGGCGTTATGTTTCGGTTCGTCTGATGGCCGACGAGGAGGCCCCTCTGCGAGAGGTGGCCTTTATTATGGATGAGTGTCGTCGTGTCGGATTGGACCGCATTCGGCTGCAAAGCCGTTGATTCTGCCTTGCTGTAGTAAGCGTTTAAAATTTGGAGCTTTTTATTTGGGAACCCAGGCGTTCCCAAAGATGCGTGGCCCGCAACTCGAGACTTTTGCGACAGGCTTCGATTTCTTTATGGCGAGCTTTGAGGTTGTCCCGCGCCAAAGTGCCCAGATCGTCGATATTGTAAAGATAGACATTGGAAAGGTTCTCGCAGTTTTGGTCGAAGTTCCGGGGAACGGAGAGATCAATGAGGAAAAGTGGTTGCAAGGGGCGCTTGGCCAGAAGCGATTTTAATTTAGGGGCGGTGAGAATCGGTTCGGGGGCGGCGGTTGAACCGATGATAATATCCGCTTCGCGGACTGCGGTTTCGATATCCTCCAAGGGAGTTGCGCGCCCGTGGAAAATCCGCGCGGCTTCGCAGGCCTTGCTGTAAGTCCGATTGGCAATGGTGACATTGGTGACTCCGCGACCTTGCAATGAAGTGAGAGTTCGTTCGGCAATTTCTCCGGCACCGATGATCAGAATCCGGCAATCGGCGAGATCTCCAAAGACGTGCCCGGCCAATTCGACGGCCACCGAGCCGACGCTTACCTGCCCCTTACCGATGTCGGTGTGGGTGCGTACCCACTTGGCTGCTTGAAAGGATTTTTGGAAGGTTCGGTTAAGGAGAGGCCCGATCGTATCCTCGGTGCGCGCGGTGGCGTAGGCGGCTTTGACCTGACCCAGGATTTCCGCTTCTCCGACAACGAGGGAGTCGATTCCAGAGGCGACATTGAAGAGGTGTTCGACGACGGGTTTGCCCATGGAGAACTGGAGACACTGGTCCAGGGTTTCGCGGGGCAGGGAAAGGATGGCGGACAAGGAACCTCGCAGAATTTCCTTGCTGAAAAGAGCGCTTTGGGGGGCGACGCCGTAGATTTCCATGCGGTTGCAGGTGTTCAATAAGAGCAGTTCGCCGAGATGAGGATGGCCTCTGGTTTTGCGGTAGAAATCGATCAGGCGCTCCTCGGTGAAAGCCAATTTTTCGCGCAGGTTGAGGGGGACTTCGCGGTGCGTGGCACCGTAAAGAAAGAGATTGTCGGGGGCGTTGTTGATCGCGTTCTCAGCAAGCATGGCGGAAGAGAGCTGGATCAGTGGGACGTCCGAAGTTCGGGAGAGATGGGTCCAGACTGACTGGGCGTGGTCTCGTTGAGAGAAGAGGTGTCAGAGTCGTCGGGGACGGGGGCAAAGGCCCCGCGGGAGGCATTGACCGGTCCCAGGGTAATGAGGGCGATGAGGAATAGACCGATGTAAGCCCAAGCCTGGGAGGCAGGCTGCAGGGTTTGGCGCCAACGCAAGAACATGAGAATGAGGTAGCAAAGCCAAAGGGCTAACGTGGAAATGAACTTGTTGGTGTACAGGGTGCCTTCCCCTTGGGACCAATTGACCCCACCCAGTAAAAGAGAGACCGAGAGGATCAATAAACCCGTGACCAGGAGTCGGTATTTGATTTCCTCGAGCTGTTTGATTGAGGGCAGGAAGTGAAAGACCCCGTGGAAGGTTTTCTTTTTCAAACTATAATCCCGCAAAAGAAACATGGCCGAGACCAGTGCTAGGATGGCAAAAACCCCATAGCTGAAAAGAGCCAGGGCGGCGTGGAGTTCGATCCAAACGGAAACGCCTTCCATCCATTCCCGGCGGGTTTGGTCAAATGCCGGGATAAGGGAAAATAATCCTAACAACGCCGCCAGGCCGGAACAGAAGAAGCCCAGTAGACTGACCCGAAAAGAGCTGCCCACGACAAGGTAGAGAAGGACGAGGGACCAGACTACAAATTGGAGAATCTCGAAGGCATTGCCCAGCGGACAACCTCCGACCTCCAGCCCCCGCAGGTACATTCCGGCGGTTTGGAGGAGCCAACCAAGAACCACTATTCCGTAGGTGATGGAAGGGGGGTGGGACCGGTCCCTCCGGACAAAGAGCAGAACAAAAAAGAAGGCAATTCCGTAGAGCAACGCTCCCAGAGCCATTAAGGTACGGTCTTCAAAGAAAAAACCAAGCATGATCAATAGCCACAGGCGGCGGGTTGGGGACGGGGGGATTTTTGAAATTCACGAACTCTTTCCGCGAGAAACTGGATGTAGGCCGGATGGTCGTTCAGGCAGGGGATGAAGGTGAACTTTTCTCCGCCGGCTTCCAGGAAGCTCTCCTTGCCGCCCATCGAGATTTCCTCGAGGGTTTCGAGGCAATCCGCCACGAAGGCCGGGGTAATCACGAGGAGGCGTTTTTTTCCTTCCCGGGGCAGTCGTTCGAGTTCCTTGTCGGTATAGGGCTCCAGCCAAGGCTCTTTGCCGAATCGGGATTGAAAGGAGACGGAATATTTTCCGGAGGGGAGGTTCAACTGACGGGCGACTTCGTCCACCGTGCGGAAACATTGGGCCCGGTAGCAGACGCTGTGTACCGGACTACAGGTCCGGCAGCAATCCTCGACTTTGGTGCAATGGGCTTTGGAGGGGTCACCTTTTCGGAGGTGGCGGACGGGAATGCCGTGAAAGCTAAACAGGGCATGGTCGTACTCCTCTTCCAAATAGGGGGCCATTCTTTGGCACAGGGCATCGATGTATTGGGGATGGCGGAAAAAGGGCGGGTAGGTATGCAGTTTGATTCCCGGAGCCAGGTCGCGCAGACAGTCCTGCACGTGGATCACTGCGGTTTCATAGCTGGACATCGCATAATGGGGGTATTGGGGAATGAGAAAAACCTCCTCTATGCCTTCTGTTTTCATTTGCCGGATGGCGTCACGGGTAGAGGGATTTCCGTACCGCATGGCGATGTGGACCGGAAGGTCAACTTCTTTGGCGAGCAACTCCTGCACTTTGCGGGTGGTGCGGATAAGGGGGGCTTCCCCTTCCTTCCAGATGGAGGCATAGGCCTCGGCGGTGGCGGCGGGGCGGGAAGGCAAAACCCGTCCGTAAAGGATCAAGGCCTTGATGGGCTGGGGGGCGTCAAAGACCCGGTCGTCGGAGAGAAATTCCTTCAGATATTTCCGGACATCCGGAACGGAATTTGAATCGGGGGACCCCAGATTGGCGAGAAGAACGGCTTGTTTAGGCATGATTAAAGAAATATTGGTTTAATGGGAGTGGCGTAAATTGTAAGAAGAAATACAATTCAGGAGACTCGGATTAGCAAGAAAGGGAAGGGGAAAACCTAATTCTTGGTCGCGAGGACGAGGTCTTAGTAGAGCCAGTTTTTTTGTCGGGCGGCCAAGGCACGGGCCAAATCCCGGGGGAAGAACGGGCCTTCGTAGATCATTCCCGTGTACACCTGGATCAGGGCGGCTCCGGCATCCAGCTTTTCTCCGGCGCTGACCGGATCGAGAATCCCGCCAGTACCAATAATGGGAAGTTTCCCGTTGGTGGACTTGTGGATATAACGAATGACTTCCGTGGATTTTTGACGAAGCGGTTTGCCGCTTAAACCGCCGGGTTGGCTTTCTTGATTGAAAGGTGGGGGCCGTTCGATGGTGGTATTGGTGGCGATAATTCCGTCAAATTCAAAGGCGAAAAGTTTCTCTAGAACCTGATCAATCATTCGGTAGGTGAGGTCCGGTGCGATTTTCAGGAGTAGAGGTTTACGAGTTTTGCCGTCTTCGGTCTGCCGCCGACGATTGGCTTTTTGCAAGGTTCCCAAGAGAAGATCCAGATGGGAGTCTTCTTGAAGCTTTCGCAGATCGGGGGTGTTGGGAGAACTTATGTTGATGGTGATGTAATCGGCACTGTCGGCGAGTAGGTCAAAACTTTCCTCATAATCGCGGGAGGCGTGGTCGAGGGAGACGGTTTTGGTTTTTCCGATATTGACCCCAATGGGGATTGTCCGGGAGGCAAAGTTCTCTTGCAGGCGTTTGGCGATTGCCTCGGCTCCGTCGTTGTTAAAGCCCATCCGGTTGATCACCGCTTGTTGCTTGGGATAGCGAAACATTCGCGGGGAGGGGTTGCCCGGTTGCCCTTGTCGGGTGACGGTGCCGACCTCGACATGGCCGAACCCCAGTGCGGCGGCTCCTTGCCAGCAGGTACCGTTCTTATCGAAGCCGGGGGCGAGGCCGACGGCGTTGGGGAACTTCAGCCCGAGCAGGGAGATGGGAGCGCAACGGTTCGGGGATAGTTGGTTCCACCGCTCCATGATTTTGCGCAGGGGCGTACATTTGCCCAGGAGCTCCATGCCTTTTACGGCACGGTCGTGGGCTTCCTCGGGGTCGAGGCGAAACAGATACGGGCGAAGGAGATAGCGATACAAAAGTCCCATGGAAAAATGAGTGAAGATCCTTTTCTAAGGGTTAGAAGAGGCAAAGTCCAGCCTCGTGAATACTCAGAGCAGTTCCTTTTGATCTCCGCGGATGGCCGGCAACCAATCAAGTAGAGGTTTGCGGGTTTTTCCCGGGCGATTGAGATTGTTGACCATGGTGTTGAGGCTTTCGCTAACGATTTCTCCCATATTCCGACATCCGAGAAAGCGCTCGTTTTGGTAATGTTCGGTGAGTGATTCGCCCAACTGGGCTATTTTTTCCGGGGTCGAGATATTATCCGCGATCATGGCCTGTAAAAGGGCGGCCAAGCGTTCCTGAATAATGTTCATACGCTTGAAGATGAGGGTTTGTTCTTCCCGTTGGTATTGGTAGGCGGTGGTGGGATTCAGGTGTTTGATGCAGTAGAGGGCCAGTTGGTTGTTTTCCCGGAAGAACTGCGGTAGATAGAAATTCTTGATGCCGCTGTAGGATTGTTGGTCGAAATCCATGGGGCGGATGCGGATTTGGGTTTCCTCAAAGTCCGGGGTTACATCGACCACAAAATTGTAAGAGCGCATATCGCCTAGCAGCCGGATAAAGCAGCGTTCATTGAATTTGACTAATTCCTTGGCCACCCGCACTGGTTTTAGGCGGTTGCTTTCCAGCCAGTTTCCGATGAAAATATCGCCGGGAATGCCAACGACGTGCTCTTCAATCAGAGTATCGCCTGAGCTGAAATAGTTCATCCGGTTGGGGGAGAGAAGGTGCTCCAACTCGAGCCCGTAGATTCGCGACGCGTCGGCTTTTTTGATGTAATAGTAGTCCTGATTGTCGTTGTATGAGTTGACGATGCGGATACGAAAGGGGCAGGAATTGCCAAAGGTGCAATAGTCCACCCGGTCAACGTAAAGGTGCTTCATTACGGATAGATCTCCATCCACTTTGAGGAGAGCATAGACATACGTCAGGGCTTCAAACAGTTCGGGACGGATGTTGTGGTCATAGAAAACCGTCTCCCACAGCGTTTCCCGTCCGTTGGGGTCGAGTAGGGGCACGGATCCTTGGAATCGCATCAGGTCCTGATAAACGACTGGCAAGGCCAACTCCCGCCGGTGTCGTACCAAATACCGCCTCAATTTATCCACGATCGGGTAGCTTGGTTTTTTGTTGGTCGCAAACATCTGGAAAAAGGCGCTTTAGAGGAGATGAGAGGGAAGGTCGTCCTGGATCGATTTCCGGGGAGCCCTTTCTTTTTCCGTACGGGAGGGAGGCGTGGCTAGGGGGGAGTGGGAAGGGTTATTTTGCCCGGCCGGGTGTTCGGTTGGGAAATGGTCAAGGGCTTTGGCGAGGAGGGAGATCACTTCTTTGTTCAGACTGCGGTGCTCCTGCTGGGCCCGTTCACGGAGAGCCTGGTGCAAATCGGGCGGAATGTTTTTTAGCAGAATGTTAGCCATGGCGTGATTTGTGGGAAAGAAAGTCCTGCCAATTATTTGGTGTTGGTGGGCAAGACATCCTCAATCTTTCGCCAACTTTGGGAATGTTCAAGCCAAAGGAGATTTCGTCCGTTCAGTTTGCCTGCCTGGAGCATCACTTGGATCTCCTGGAGGGTAAAAGGACCCTGTTGTCGGTCATTCAGCCAAACCCAATGATGGGCTCGGTTAGGCGAGGAAGTCCGGGGTGGCAGGGGATCTTCCTGGGCAGGGGTTGCTTCCCCATTCCGGGGAGCCAACTCCAGTGAGGATTTTGCATTCCTTTTCCGGGGAGAGCCAAAAATCCGTGAAAGAGGAATAGCCTCATCGGCCGTGACCAAATAGTGAAGGCCTCCAATTTCCCGACGCTGGTATTTTTTCCGGATCTCGCAAAAGGGTAAAGGACCCAGTTGGTGTCCTTTGAATTTGATATAAAACAGTTTCTCCTCGGGAAAGGAAATCATTCTGGAAGAGGTGCACGATTTTGCCACTGTTGGCGAACAAATTCGACCGTGGTGTCTTGCTCGGAAGCCGTTTCCCGGATCAATTGGCTAAAGGAACGACTGGGGACAATAGCGGGAGAAAGGGGTAGGGCTTCGGTGGCGGGGTTATTCCGAGGATCAAGAATATCCCAGTCACGGGAGGATTGGCCGAATACAAAAACCGGTGAGCGGGGGACATCGCGGTGGAAGAGCAAATTATTTTGGGCATCCACAATTCCCGCGAGTTCGGTGGAGATGCTGGCAAATTGCCGGTGCAGTTGAAAAACGACTCGGGCTTCATCGAGAATCTCCGGCGGGTTCTCATAAAGAGAGCGTACTTGTCGGCTCCGGACAGGATCTGAATCTTCGGGGGAAAGGAAATCATAAATGGTAGGGGTGTGGTTCCCCAGAACCCGTTCAAAGTTAAGGCGGTGGGTTCGATAGTTTTGGCTGAAAGCAATTCCCCAGTGCCAGGGGCGGTGCCGGAAAACGCGATAAAAATGGTAGTCGATAAATAATTTAAAACGGGGGTCCAAGTCCTCGTTCAGGTAAATGCGCTGAAGTTCACGGAGTAAAGGCCGCTCAATAGTATTTCCGGGGGCATCAAAGATGTTCTGTAAGTTTTGCAGTACTTGCAGTTCGGGAACGCTTCGGGCTTCCTCATCGAGCCACTCGCCTTCCCAGGGCAAACGCTGTCCGTCGGGCGTTATGCGGCGGGTGCGGCGAAAGGTGACGTCTTGCAAATTTCCGGAGCCCAGGAATTGCTGAAAGGTGAACTCCTCGATTTCCCGCCCTACGGCAAAGCTACTGATGGAAACTTCGCCATAGACAAAGATGGGAAAGGTCTCGAGATTGCCGCGGGCATCCCGGCGAAAACCTTCGTGTAAGCGGAGATTTTCCAGATTTTCGCTTTCGAAATCCCGCAGTATGGTTTGGTACGCCCGGCGCTCGTCGCGTTCCAGCGAATTGGGGGTAAATTCCGTGGTCTGGGCGCTCAACTCTTCGATGGGGGAAGTGGTGAAATCAGGGAAGAGGCCGACCAGGGGATCGGGGTTTTCTTCCCAGGCGCGCAATGTTTCCCCAGCGGAGGTAACCAAGGGAAGGGAAAGGTCGAGAAAAGCCAATTCTGTTAGAAGTTGTCGATACCCCTCCTCATTGGTTGGACGGGAAAGATTCTGTTCATGATTCCGGTATTCCAGAAACTGATCCTGCACGTTCAACCATAAGTTTTGCGCTGTGGCGAAATTTTCCTGGAAGGCTTCTCTAAGTTCGATAAATCGTGGTTTGCCTTCAACCATTTCCTGCCAATCGTCGTTGATGCGATTAAAAGTATTCAGTTGCTCTTCAAGTTCGGCGGGATCGTCGAGACGGTATGGGTTTAGAGCCAACTGACGGAGCTCGCTCAAGAAGTCCCGTGCCTGGCTGTTGATGGCCGCTTCCCGGCGGTTGCTTTCGGCCAACAATCGGTCGTGCATGGTTTGCACAAATCGCCGTTGATTCTCGAATTCGCTGGAGGGAATGCTGTTGAGATTCTCCTCAATAATCGATAAGCGGTTGCCGATTTCGTTGAACTGGTCAGCGTATTCGGATGAGGAAAGGGATTCAATAAAGCTGCGATTGCGTTGAACGCGATCCAAAGCGGCCATTTGTGGACGAATAATTTCCTCCGCTTGTCTTTTTCTTTCCTCAAAGGCGTCGTCGTAGAAACGAATTCGTGACGGTACCGAATCCTCCATGAAACTTTGCAACTGCAAAGCGTCGGCCTGGGCCATTCTTTGGTCAAAATTTTCCAGGGCTCTTCTTTCTCGGAGGAGGGAGAAGACGTTGATGAGAAGGAAGGACAGTAGGATAACGGCGGCCGCACCGGCCGCGATTTGGATAATGCGCAAGCGTTGCTGGTAGCGTTGAAGGAGAGTTTCGACTTCTTCGAGGACTTCTTTTTTCCGTTTTTCGAGTTTGCCGGGGAGAAAGCCTTCGAGGGAGGCCATTTCCTCTTCCATTTCTTCGAGTGCCAGGCAGAAATCCTGAACTTCCTGGCGGCCAGCCATCGTTTTATACTGAGAGGGCGGGAGGAGGGCAATGCCTTCAATTTGATTTTCCGCTTGTTCGGTGAGTTCGCGAATCCGTTGATGGCGTTTAATGGTGTCACTCATTTTCTCCAAATGAGTGGCCCTTTTGGAGTTCAGGTAGTGGGTTCCTTTGGCCAAACCCTCCTGCAGGTCGGATAAGCACTGATAGGCTTCCTCCCACTCTTTGGCCGCGTAGAATTGGCTCAATTGATAATAAAGCTCTTGTCCGGCTTCTTCCCTCTGTTGCTGGGCGCGTTCTTCTGCCAGTTCAGTGATACGGGCAAAAACGTCTCCTTCGAAGGAAACGATCCACTCTTCTTCTTGAATTTCCAGCCATCGGTCGATGGCTAGGTCGTTTTCTTCTCGGGTGAGGAGGCCCTGAATTTCCTTTTCGTAAATTTCCAGGGTCTTTTTCTCAAAGACCTTCCTTTGTTGTTCCAGGGAATCATCCTCGGGATAATTATGATGAAGTTCCCGCAGAACCGGCAGCGCTTTGGGGAATTCTTTTTTTAGGATAGCCCCTTGTAACTCACGGTATAGCTCGTGGTCCGCATTAAGCGGTTTGGCGTAAAGTTCCTGGAGTTTCTCAATGGCTGTGGGGTCATACTCATAAATAGGGAAGGGCCATCCTTTTTCCTCGCAAAGATTTTTCCAGTTCTCCAGTTCGCCGAAGGTCAAGGTGTCCAATTCATCGAGCAAGGGTGGGGGTGTCTCGGCTATTTGTACCGCCGTGTAGTCGTCACCGTACTCCCGCAAACGGTCACAATCTTCGAGTCGCTGGCAGGCGGTGTCCCAGCGGTTGGTGAACTCCCGGGCCAAACTCTCTCCATTCTTGAAAGCTTTGGGGTTGTTCAGAAGAGTTTCTATTCGGTGGATTAGGTGGGATGGCTCTATGGGCATGGGATGGGATGTTTGGCTAGAACAAAGGCCGGGGTGATCATTCGAAACGAACCAAAGGTCTTTTTTGGTGAGTCAGAGTCCAGGGAGAAAAGGGAAGTCTTTCGGTAAACTGTTTTTCCAAGAAGGTCGCAAGATAGGCCTTGCGGGTTTCAGCTAAAGTGTCATTCAGTTGGTTCAGGTGGTTTTGCAATTCCTCTTGCCAGGCTTCCCGGGCATTTTGCAAGGCGGTGTTATAGGTACCGGTTGTCTGATTCAGGCGTTTGCGCAGAGGTGATTCCTCGGGCTTTTCGTCCTCTTCTTCCAGATTTTCGGTCTCCTCGACCGCGTTTTCTTCATTGTTTGGTGAGGGTTCGCTTGTTTCCTGATTGGTCTCCTCGGCCGATTCGGTTTCCTGATTTCCGGAGCCCGTACCGTTGCCGTTCCCCTCCGTTCGTTCTTCCGGCTCACCATTTTCCTCGAAGTGTTCTGCCGCTTCTTCGGTACTCTCCTGTTCATCTTCGAAGGCCAGGAGTTGATCGTCTTCCAACTGCCAGGCGGAGAGTAAAATGAAGTGGGCGAAAATTTCCTGAACCCAGTCGGTTTGGTTCAAACCTTCGTGATCCGGGTTTTGCGGAAGGTCACTTTTCAGTTCTGATAGATCGGGTGAGCCCTTTTGCCAAAGGGGGGCATTCCCGAGAATAAGGGGTTTAATTTCGTCGTAGTGTTGTGCGACGATCAACAATTGTTTCTCGGTGCGTTCTCCGTGCCACCCTTCGCCCCGGGTATATCGGCCCCAGCGGTTTTGTAGGGGGCGGAGGTTGAATTCCGCTTGGCTGAAAGACAATAGGGTTTGAAGTTTGGCCTTGGAGGATAACAGATCGGCGAGTTCTTCTTCCAATTCGTTCAAATTCTTGCCATCCGCGAGAGAGGCATGGTCCGGCCAACGAAGGGGAAACTCTTCGCTCGTTGACGGGAGAAGGGGAAACGTTGGGCTTTCCGAATTTTCGTTTGAGGTTCCCAGAAGAACATTGTGCTCAAGGGCCATTTCGATCCAGGCGGAAATTTGATCATCAGCAAAATGATCCGGGGAATGTCCTTTGAGACCGAAGGTTTGAGGGGCTTGGTTCTCTGTTAAGGCAGCTTTGAGCAAATCCTCAGGCCACTGCCGCAAGGAAAGTTGCGAGGATTCGGCTTCGAACTTCACATGATTTTGCGGGGCCCCTAAAGGAGGTGTCGCATCTTCGTGAAGAAAGAGGTAGAGGCCGACGGGGCGACGGGTTTCGTCTTGAAAATGCAATTCCAGATAGAGTTTTTTTTCATCCTTCAGGATTTGTGCTAAGTCCTCCGGAAAAAAGAGCTCCCGGTCTTCGGCTTCCTCGGCGGAGTAAAGGATTAAATCATCCTGGGGAATGCTTTGGTCCGGGTCGCCTCCCTCAAAGGAAAAAGTTTTTCTGGCAGACCCTTCCGGTTGTTCCTGTAGGACCCAACTTCCAGCGTTGGATACCTGAGGGGCCACCCAATTGATGTTTTCCTCGATCAGTTCGTACAGATCGTCTTTCCAGTCTGAGAAATTGGCGACTCCCTCATGGCTTTGTAGTTGGTCGGCCCGGTCGAGGAAGAGAAAGTAGTTTTGGCGATGCCAGGGAAGGCGATCCTGCACCTCTCTGATTTTCTCGCTTGGTGGCTCCGCCGAGAGGAAGCCTTGATAGGAAACCAACGCTTCGGTAGAGGACAAAGAGAAGGGTGTGCGAATTGATTCCTCGCGCTCCAGAACTTCGAGGAGATCCGCCCGATGAATTTCCCAAAGTGGTGTTACCTCCTCTTCAATCGGTTCCTGAGGATCAGTGTCCAGGGCTTCGTCTTCCTCCGGGGAAAGGGATGGTATGGTATCGTCTTCGGAAGGGTCGGATTCGTCCAGCGGAGAGGAGGGAAAGAGTCTCTCCTCGTTTTGCGCAACGGGGGTTGGTGGAGGCGGGCTTGAGAGTAAATGGATAAGAATGAAAATAAACGCTCCCAGGGCAATTAGCGCGGCTAAGCCTCCGGCCACATAGAGACGTAATTTGTTGGCGTTTGCCGCAGAGGAATTTGCAGTGCTGCGCCGGGGCCCTTTTTTCTTTTTCTCTTTGACCCGAACCTCCCCGGGTTTGGGGGCGCGTCGAAAGTAATCGCCCCGGAGTTGCCGGGCACCGTCATGCTGTTTTTCCATGCGGAGCTTTTTGCCTTGGCTCTCGGGAAGCTTCGGCGGCTCTTCTGTAAAGTCGAAAAAGTGGGTTTCGGGGAAGGAAATGGTTTTCTCCGGACTCACCTTGGGCACCAGACTAAGCCATTCAAAATCCTCAGGCTTGTCCTTTATCTGGAGGCAGGTCGTAAAGGGTTTCTTCCAGGCATCGTCTTTGAGCACAGCACCACTGTCGGCAAAGAGGGCTAGACTTTGGGTAAAGGAGTCGGCCATCGGCAGCTTCATGGCGACGGGTGATTCGCGTTCGGAAATAAGAGCCCAGTGGGCCGCATAATCCGCCTCGCCGGCAATTTTGTCCCAAGCCTTGCGATCGGGCTTTGCTTCCGGCCAGTCAGGATAATCACTTTCCTCCAGGTAACGGGCCGGGCTGTTCCAATTTTCCCGCCATCCGGCCCATTCCTTCAAAATAACGGCGGGGTTGGGCAAGCCGAAGGTTTCGGCTTTATCAAGGATCAGGTGTTGGGCGAGGAAATTCCCCCGGCCACTGTAATCGCTGCCGGACTTGCGGATTCTGGAGAGAATATAATACGTTTCGTCATTCGTTTCGAAGATGCGAAAACTGGCGAGCCCCTCGGGGTTTCGCAGGCGTTGATCGAAATGGCTGAGACGGACTAAATGTCTTTGCAGGCGGCCGGAGAATTCCCGGTCACGGGCAACGACAGTGAAGCCGTAGGAACCTGATTCAAGGCCTCGCCGGGCACTGGTGTAAAACAATTGCCACTTCATGTCAGGGTAAAGATGGGAAGAGTTGCGAATGGATTTGGTGCAGCGACCATAGTACTGGGGTTTCCACTTCAATCGGGGCTAGTTTGTCGGGGTCCGGGGCCAGATAGACTGCGTCGCTCTCGGGATCCTTGAATTCATTAGGGGAGTGCCCAAAAGAACTTACGGCAAAATACCGGACCTGAGAAGAAAGGGCTTCGGCGTTGGCGACCAAGGCGGGCTCGTATTCCATCAGAAACTCACGGATCACATGGCTGTTCTTTTTTATGGCTTCGTCGTTCAGTCCCTCGTCGGTTAGGGAGGGCAGAAGTTTGTCCCGGGGAAGGAGTGATTGCCAAATGTCGCACTTGTTCACAATGACGGCCAAGGGTTTGTTGATCTTCTGATGGCTTCGCAGTTGTAGGATTTGTTTTATCCGATTTTCCATCTCGGCCATAATCACTTCCTGATTATCCGGAGCAGGTGATTTTAATTGGGGATCCTCATGGTCCTCGAGTTTTTTCCGCAGGTCATGGTTTGGAGTGGGGTCGTAGATGAAGAGAATCGCTGCCGAAACCGCGACGTGAAGGGCTCCGGGAGAGTCCTCCAAGGGAACATTGGGTTGAAAATGCTCACCTGCGTTATCGTAAAATATGAGGCCTTCGTTTTTTTCTTCCTCCTTCTCCTTGGAGAGAATAAAAGAAAAGGGACGCGGGAGGGAAACTTCCTGCCCGAACCGTCGCAGGCGGGTATACATTTCACCCTCCAACTGGGTTTTTAAAAGAAAGGTCTCCTCGGGGGTCAATCCTTGGAAAAGTTTATTGCGCATCTCGTGCAAGACCGCATTGGCCTGGGGATCTTCGTCGCGGAAAGAGATCTCGTATTTCTTGAAGAGGGTTTTTTGGAGAAGTTTGCTGAGGACGGTGAAGTAGTAGGACTTTCCGCTTTGGGACGCGCCGACGATAGAAAAAATATGGTGGGGGATTTCCAGGAAGTCGCGCGGTATTTTGCTGCGGCAATGCGGGCAAGCCAAACCTGATGCGGGCACTCCGGTTGAGTCGATCGGCAAGCCCTCGGGGGTATAGCGGGTAGGATAGAAACGGAGTCTGGCGTTGTCGCCCATCACCGGGTCGGTGAGGTCCTCGTGCGAGGCGATGGCCATAACGGTTGATTCGTTGAAGGGAAGCCAGCAGGAGGGGCAGATTTTGTCGTTGGGGTTGCGGTCAAAAATGGCATTGACCCCGTGCTGTAAGATTTTCTCCGCTTTTTTTCGTCTTTGGGCGAATTTGACCTCAGGGTCGTCCCCGGCGGTTTCTTCGTTTTCGCTTTGGGAAGCCTGGGGGAGAAACAGGGCGGCGCAAGGAAAGGGTTCAAATTCCTCGACCGGAAAGATGTCGGGCAAAACGGAAACGGTTTCCAGCGGGTATTTTTTTCGAGCAATAAGGGAGGTTAATTGATCGAGTTCGGCTGGTTCGGCGAGGACCTCGCGCTCGGCCCCAAACAAGCCCCATTGGAGGGGTAAGTCGGGGTTTTCCGGAGGTTGGGGGCGGCGATCAGCATCCGCTTTGAGTATGTAAGCTTTATCTCCGACCAGAATCGAATGGTAGCGGGCCAGAACGATTTCGTAGGTGGTAGGTTCCTCATCACCCCAGTCTCCATCGACCCATAAATAGGTATCCGTTTTGTGGTGTGCTATCCCAATTTGCCCATCACGAGGCTCCAATAGGGAAACTGGAGCCTCATCGGTTTCGACTTCCCGCGGAAGAGGGTAGGGGAATTTACTGATGGTGCTCCATTGGCCTTTTTGGCAATCGAACAAAAAGAGGGCTAGGGTTGATCGTGGCATCGGGTTTTGGTCGTGACATCGGGGTTAGCATCAAGGGGTGGGGGCATTTCTAAAGGCGATCTTGAAGATAAGTTTGATAAGAAGCAAAAGAATTTTCCAACTTCTCGACTTCGTCGAGAAGTTCCGCTCTCTGCATGCGTTTTGCGAAGATCTCACTTTGTCCATTCTCTTCCTGAAGAGATGTTTCGATTTCTTGCAGAGCGGTAAATAAACTTCGCATCAGGTGAAGATCCTCGGTAAGGTTGTTGTAAAATTCGAGAATTTCCTCTTCTGCAAAAAGATCACCAGCTCGTAAAACATTGGCTTCCAGTTGGCGAAGTCGTTCCTCTCGGATTTCCCGGCGCAGGTTGCGAAGATCCCGTAAAGACTGAAGAATGCGTTGTGTTTGGGCTAAATGGTTGAGTTTTTGTTGCGTCTCCAGGCTATCTTGGTTTCCCGTTATACGGGACTCGGCTTGCTCATCCTCTATGGTTTGGGGAGCTTTATCAAGGAGAGCAGCTCCCACAAATAGAAACGCCACGAAAACCGCTGCTAAACCCAACGCGAAGATCCCACGATAAAGGAGAGAATGTTGTTGGCGTAATGAATCGTGGTGGGAGGTGTGAAGCTCTTCGAGGGGTTCGGTAGAGACCTCCCCGCGAGATGAAAGATTCGCGTTGGTTGGTGGAGGTGGAGGGGAAGGTGAGGGGGGATCGGTTTCCGAGGCCTTCCCGGGGGAGGGTAGGAAGGTTTTCAGCGGTTCCCAGTCGGGGGTGTTTTCCCGGCGGATCATGGTTTGTTCATGGAGTAAGCCGTCTTGCTGGAGTTCGATAATGAACTCGAGGGGAACTGGTCCGCATACCTGATGGTCATGACGATAGTAAAACTGCTCCATACTTAAGGGGTGGGGTTTCGTTTCTGAAATTTTTGTAAAAGGGAATTGGCGAGGCTTTTGCGGGTTACCTGAAGAGTCGTTGCGTCCAGGGCTGCCGCTTCCGCATGACTTAGCGCGACCGCCACTTGCCCCTGGCGTCGGAAGGCGAACATTTTTTCACGACGTATCTCATGGTTGATGGCCTTTTGTAAAAAGAGTTCCACCGTGGCCAGATCCTCAGAATTGCCATGACTCTCAGCCAAGTCATCGAGGATTCTCCTGGCGGCGAGGTAGGCCCCTTTTTCGGTCTTTTCCCGGGCAATCGACAATTGTCGCAAAAAATCCTGATAAGGTATCATTTTTTCGTCAAGTCTGGTGAGGATTTGCGTATATTGTTCTTCCAATTTCGGGTAAGGCCGGAGCAAGGTGTAAACCAATTGTCCCTGCCGGTTGAGGATTTCCTGCAACTCTTCCTGTTGCTGGTGGTGGTCGCTGGTTTCCCGTAAATGCAAGACATGGCCTTGCAGGTGAAGAACCCATTCCTCCATTTGATCTTGGAAGCCAGGATTATGGGGCCATTTATATTGTGCCCGTTGTTTTTTCAGAAGGGCCGCTTCGTAGTTTTCCTGCCTAACGTCGACCCTGCTTTGCTGTAGGAGTTCGGATGCCTCTCCCCGAATACTTTCCACGGAAGTCACCACCTGTTCCCATTCTTCGGTCGGGTGGCTTAACCATGGTTCGTCCTGTAGTTTTTCCAGCGCGGTGGTCCAGTCTCTTTGGTTGAGAGAATGGCGGATTTTCTGGATTTGGAGAAAATAAGCCTGTAAATGATGGCGTTCGTGCGGGGGTAGGTAGGTTTCTCCCAGGCCGGGATGATAGGTTGCCAAAAAAAACAATTCGCTGCCCCGCAGAAAGGCGTTGGCAATATCGTTGTTTTCCAGAGCTACTTTGATTTCCCGATCGGTGGCCTCGATCGTTGCCAATATCTGCTCGGCCTTATCGGTCTTGGCTCTGGCGGTTGCGGAAAGCTGGCTGGCAAACCTTTGTGCTTGAGGGTGCAAATAATCGATCAAACGATCAAGCAGAGTAACGATAAGATAGTGCCGCTGCCGGAAACTCAGCAGGACGATCCGATTCCAGTCGTCGATGGTTTTTCGCTCCTCGGCCTTAAGAATTTCCAGATCTTTCCGAAGGGTTTCCTTCTGGTGTCCGAGACTCTCCTCGGTGATGGGGTCGGAGGTTCGCCGGATAGCTTGTTGTAAGCTGTGGATGCGATTTTGAATGATTTGTTCGGTTTGTCGCCTTTTGATGTGCTCGTTTAAAAGCTCAAGAAGTTTCTCCGTTACCTCTTCGAAAAGAGGGTCAGCCGAGGAGGGCACACCTTGCAGTTGCTCAAGGAAACGGTGTATCTGTTGACTGTTCCATCCGTGGAAATTATCGGATTCCGCCGTTTTTTCTGAGAATTCGTTAAGAATGTACCCCCAGGCTCTGGCGGTTGGTCCTTCGCCCTGAAGTGGTGTTTGTCCGCTGGCCAAAAAAACTTGCCAGTGCTTTTGGTACTCCTCCTGCCAGGGTAAGGTAAGGTTATCGAAAAGAAATAAATTCGCTTCTGCGGAAAACGAAGGTGACCAGAGCGGGGACCAGTTTTTCCACGCCTCCTGGATTGAGGGGGGAAGATCTTCCCGCCAGAAAGAATCTTCTCCCGCGTGAACCAGAGGGGGGGCGGCCAAATTTGATAAAACGAAAATCCACAGGCCCAACGCCGTTCTCCGTCCGGCGGACCATACGGTTTTGGCTAATCTTGAGGGGCAAAGGGCCGTCGGCATTTACTCATTTTCGGGGAAAGGCTTTACTTCGGCAAGTTCTTTAATCTCGGCCACGGCTTGGCCGTCAGGCAGACGCAGGTTCACCAATTGGCCTGGCGAGAGGGCCTTGGCCCGGGTAAGGATTTTTCCTTCCGCATCCGTGACGATGGAAAAACCCCGGCGGAGGATTTGTTGGATGTCCATCGACTTTAGGGTCGAACCTTTTTCCCGGAGTTGGTCACTTTTTTTCTCCAAACGGTAATAAACCAAACGTTGTAAGGTTTGTTGCAGGTCTGGAAGACGTCTTTTCTCGAAGGAAAGATAACTTTCCGGGTTTTGTTGGGAAAGTTTGTGGAAGTTTTGGCGCAAGGTCTGCCGATTGATCGTCAGATGTTCCTGAAGGGAACGCTCCATCCGGTTCTGAAGATCGTCCAGACGAAGGGAGGCATTTTCAATTTTTTGTTCCGGTGAATGGTTGCGCAGTTGGAGACGAAAGGTTTCCAGAGTAGCCCTCAAACTCTCCTGGCGATATCTCATTTGTTCGGCCAGACGGTTGCCAGCATCGACTACGGAATTTTGCCATTCGAGGAAAAGACTGCTGATGGTCTCGGCGGCTCCCGAGGGAGTCTCGGCGCGATGGTCTGCGGCCAAATCGGCTAAGGTGGTGTCTATTTCGTGTCCGACTGCACTGATGACGGGTAGATAACTGGCCGCGATGGCGCGAACGGTTTGTTCCTCATTAAAGGCCCACAGGTCTTCCAGACTGCCTCCTCCACGGGTCACGACGAGCAAATCGAACCGTCCGGATTTATTGGCCCAGTCCAGAGTCTCCGCAATATCCGGGGCGGCACCTCGGCCTTGCACCAGAACCGGGAGGAGAGTTACTTTTCCCTTCCATTGCCGACGTTTTAAGATCCTTAGGAAATCCTTGGCGGCGGCTCCAGAGGCGGAGGTTATTAGACCGATATGTCGGGGGAGGGCAGGGAGCGGTTTTTTGATCTCACGGGCGAAAAGCCCTTCCTGGGCCAATTGCTTTTTCAGGCGTTCGTATTCCGCTTGTAACTGACCTTCCCCGGACTCGATTGCATGACGGACAATAATCTGGCAGGTCCCGCGCGGTTCGTAAACCGATATTTCTCCCAAGGCGAGAATTTCCTGCCCGTCGTGTAGATCGATGTTTACCTGTTTGGCGTTCCCCCGGAAAAGGACTGCGGAAATCTGGCCGCCGTCGTCTTTGAGAGTAAAATAGGCATGTCCACTGTGCTGTCGCCGGAAATTGGAAATTTCGCCGCGGATCCAGACCGGCGGAAATTCTCCTTCCAGAAGAGCCTTTATTCGGCGGTTCAATTCGGTGACCGTAAAAATTTCCTCGGCGTCAGCTTCTTGCAAATGCCACTTGGGAGAGGAATAGGCCATGAGTCAGGACTTTGGGGTTGGGGATGAGCCGCAAAGTTTAGGAAGGAGCATCCACTTCACCGACCAGCGTTGGAAGGGCCCTTCCTTGGGATGGGGAACAATGTTTTTCTCCAGACAAAGAAAAGTCCCTTTGCGAAAAGTAATAGGTCCGGCGAAGGGATCGTTCTCCATGAGCAATCCGGCAAGTTGTTCCAAAAACGGATTATGTCCGATGATCATGGTATGCTCTTTTCGCTCTTGCAGCCACGTGAAGGTATCGTGGGGATTATCTCCCGGGGTCAGACCTTTTTTTTCCAGTAGGATGGGCTTTGGTTGGAGGCCTTCAGTAAGAAGCTCGCCGGTTTCGCGTGCCCGGATCAACGAACTATGAAAAATTTTCAGCGGGAGGCTGGTTTGGGAGGCGAGCAATTGCTGGCCTAAAGAAGAGGCGTCTTGACGACCTTTTCCCGAAAGTCTCCGACGGTCGTCAGACGAGCCGGGGACGGCATCAGTGTGTCTCAGTAAATAGATGCGAGTCATCCGTGGCCTTTCACCAGCGGTCAATTAAGCCGCATTTTTGTTTTTCTTCTCTTTGGAGGTTTTTTGCAAGCGTGGCTTTTTCCGGCCTTCAACCACCGCGCGATCAATGTGAACTTTTTCAATATCGGACCGTTCGGGGATGTCATACATGATTTCCAACATCAGCCTTTCCATGATGGAACGGAGGCCCCGGGCACCGGTTTTCAGGACCAGAGCTTTCTCGGCAATGGCGGTAATGGCGTCCTTGGTGAAATGCAACTCAACCCCGTCCATGGCGAAGAGTTTGGAGTACTGTTTGAGGAGCGAATTTTTCGTTTGCAGCAGAACTTTCTCCAAATCCTCGCGGGAAAGGGGATCCAATGCGGAAACCATGGGCAGCCGCCCGATGAATTCCGGAATCATGCCGTATTTGACCAAATCCTCGGGCTCCAAATTGCGCATGATCGATTTGGCGTCAATTTCCTTGGTTCCAGATCGGGTCTCCGGAGAATTGAAGCCCATCGTTTGTTGGCCCAGACGTTTGCCGATAATCTCATCGATTCCAACGAAAGCACCGCCGCAGATAAAGAGGATATTCGAGGTGTCGATCTTGATGTACTCTTGATTTGGATGCTTGCGTCCACCTTGGGGTGGGACATTGCATACTGTGCCTTCAAGAATTTTCAGCAAAGCTTGCTGAACCCCTTCGCCGGAAACGTCCCGGGTAATCGAGACATTGTCCGTTTTGCGGCCGATTTTATCGATTTCATCGACATAAATGATACCACTTTCGGCCCGCGCGACGTCAAATTCGGCGTTTTGCAAAAGGCGCAGGATAATATTTTCCACGTCTTCCCCTACGTACCCCGCCTCGGTTAGGGTGGTCGCGTCGGCGATGGCAAAGGGCACGTCCAGGAGGTTTGCCAAAGTGCGGGCTAAAAGGGTTTTCCCGGAACCGGTCGGGCCCATGAGAAGTATATTGCTCTTTTCGACTTCCACCTCAGAGTATTCGGCAGACATTTCCGGTGCTTTTTTACCAGCCACCCGGGAGCCGAAAACCAAGCGTTTGTAATGGTTGTAGACAGCCACCGAGAGAACCTTTTTGGCTTCTTCCTGGCCAATGATAAAGTTGTCCAAGGCCGCTTTGATGGCGGTTGGTTTTTTTAGTTTAAAGGGAGTCTGCTTTTCTGCTTTTGTCGCCTCGGTCTCGCGCTCAATGATGGTTTGGCAAACGCCTACACAGGAGTCACAGATAAAGACTCCGGCGGGCCCGGCAATGAGCTTGCGGACTTCGTTTTGCGATTTTCCGCAGAAGGAACAGAGATTCAGTTTGGTCGATTTTGCCATAAAATTGTGTTTTCCCGTGCTCAGCTGGCCCCAGCCACTTCTTTCACTTTTTCGGCGGCCTCGGAGCGATGGGCGATCACCTCGTCAACGATGCCGTAGTCTTTGGCTTCTTCGGCGGTCATGTAGTAATCGCGATCAGAATCGGTTTCGATTTTCTCGGGACTCTTTCCAGTGTGATCAGCGAGAACTTTATCGAGGGTTTTGCGCCAGCGAATAACTTCCTTGGCCTGAATGGAAATATCGGAGGTTTGCCCGGTAGCGTACCCGGAGGGTTGGTGGATCATAATCCGGCTGTTGGGAAGGGCGAAGCGTTTCCCCTTGGTGCCTGCGGCTAAGAGAACCGTCCCCATGCTGGCGGCCATGCCAATGCAATAGGTGGTGATCTCGCAACTCAGGAAGCGCATGGTATCATAAATTGCCATCCCCCCGGTTACCACTCCTCCAGGGGAGTTGATATAAATGTGAATGTCCTTCTTCGCATCCTCCATTTGCAGAAAGAGCAATTGCGCGATCACCGCGTTGGCGACATCGTCATTGATCGGCGTGCCGATAAAGATAATGCGATCCTTGAGCAAGCGGCTGTAGATATCCATCGCCCGCTCGCCGCGGCCGGTGTTTTCAATGATGTTGGGAAGATAGTAGCTCACGATGTTTTGGTTTCGGCAGTTTCCTTGGTTGTCTCTTCACCCTTTTGGTCCTTTTTCAGGACACGGTCAACAAGGGTGTCGAGAGTCTTATCAAAAAGAACCTCTCTTTGGACGTGGCGCAACTGGTCTTGGTCTTTTTGCCATTCTTTCACCAGATCCTGAGGCTTTTTGCCGGAGCGCATGGCTTCGTTGATAAGAACGCGCTGCATATCATCCTGGGTCAGCTCAATTTTTTCCTTCTCGGCGATTTGGAATATGATGTATTCCAGCTTTACGCGGTTGAAGGCAGTTTGCCGGGCGGATTCCAGCAATTCCTCTTTCTTCTCCTCCAGTTTCTCGCGGGGTACCCCCTGTTGGGTGTTTTGATCAACAAGGCGCCGGAGGTATTGCTCGGTACGCGCTTCAACAGCGGATTCGGGTACGGCGAACTCGACCTTGGCGGCGAGATCATCGGCCAGTTTCTGGCGGCGCTTGAAATGCTCTTCCTGTTGCTTCCGGTTGACGAGATCCTGCTTCATTTTCTCTTTAAGCGCTTCCTCACTTTCAACTTGCAGGCCTTTGAGAAACTCTTCGTTGATTTCGGGAAGCTTGCGTTCCCGGACTTCTTTGATCTCAACCTTATAGGTGGCTTTTTTGCCCGCCAGTTCGGTTTCCTTAAAATCGCTGGGAAAAGCTACCTCAATTTCCTTGTCCTCTCCGGATTTCATCCCGACAAGGGCTTCCGGTAAACCGGGAACGCCAAATTCCGAGTTGCCGGCTTCTTCCCAAGTAGAGGTCTGATCTCCATAGATCGGGCGGTCAGGCAGGATTTCCGCGATGGGCTTATCCTCAATTTTACCGCTGTAAGTGACCTGAACGTAATCTCCTTTTTCGGCGGATCGCTCGACGACGTTGAATTCCGCGCGCTGGTTACGCATTTCGTCGATTTGCTGGTCAACCTCCTCGTCGCTCACCTCAACTTTCAGTGGCTCGAGCTCGATGTCGCGGTAATCGGGCGCTTCAAACTCCGGATTGAGGTCGAGAGTATAGGTCACCGTTTGCTCGCCACCCGCATCAAAAGAGTCGGGTTGCTTGACATCGACGATTCCCAGAACCGAGAGTTTTTTCTCCTTGATCGCCTCTTGGAGCTTGCTGTTCAGCAGCTTGCGATTGAGCTCGTCCTTGATTTGCCGCCGGAATTTTTTCTCGATCAGGTCGAGGGGCGCTCGTCCGGGGCGGAAGCCCGGCATTTGCGCGGTTTTCGCCACTTCTTTGACGATATCGCGGCGGGTTTCAGTGATTTCTTCCTCAGAGAGAGTCAAAATCAGGTTTTTCCGGGAGGGAGTGATTTCTTCAATAGTTGTTTTCACAGTAATAGTCGTGGATCAAGTGTTTCGATAAAACCAATGAGTAAAAGGGAAAGCGGAAGCGGCGTCAATGATCCCTTTTTTTGAAACAAATTTCTCTGTTGGGGTTCTTAACTTTTGGCCAAAGGCCATATTGCAAACCTTATTAACCTCATTATGAAGAAAAATCTATTCGCTTTCTTAGCGGGCTCCCTAACTGTTTCCTTGGCTGCGGTTTCGCTGTCGGCAAATGACTGGAATCTGCCGGACCCTTTTACGACTGATCATCCCGGAGCCGAAGAGGCTCCTGCCGGCTCTCCGGCGACCTTTCCCGACGAGGAAGGATTCCAGGAAAGAGGGCGTATTATTTTGGAGGGAGTCGCCCGCCAGGATTTGCAGGCCTACCGCCGCGGATATTTTACCGGGGGCGATCCCGGGAAATACCTGCCCGGCCATGCGATGGCAAAATTGCTCATGGGGGTCGAGGATCCCGATATCGAACGCCTGATGAACGATAATCGCAGCTACCGTGAGCACTACCATTTTGCTTCCATGAACTGGGGCCGTTTTCTGCCCTTGTTCGGAGAGGCTATCCTGACCGAGGAAACCCAGAAGAAACTGGCGGAACGCGCGTTTCGTTATACCGCTTATCTGCAAGGGGGCGGAACCGAAAACCATGTTACGCAATGGCGCACCTCCGCTCCGGTCCTGCCTCACTACCTCCATGAGGGAGGGGGATTGGCCCACCAGAATAAGGAGGGGACACTTAGCCAGGGCAAGGAATGGCTGCGCGGGTACGTCAAAGGCCTCTATGCTGCCGGTCAGGGAGAATGGGACTCCAGTACCTATAAGATATATACTTTCAACGGTTTGCTGAATATCTACGATTTTGCCAAAGACGAGGAAACCCGCCTTCTGGCCCGCGCCGGCTTGGAATTTCTGGCTACCCAGTATGCGCTCAAATATCGCGATGGGGTCTTTACCGCACCGAACCAGCGCGGTTTCCCCTATGCCTCCCACGTGAGCGATACCGATGAGGTGGGCTACCTTTGGTATGGCTCCAGCAAGGAGGTGACTTCCGATATGACCCGTGGCTGGAGAAACACCAATCACGCCTTTACCTCCTCTTGGCGACCGAGTGAGGTGCTTTTTAATATTGCCACGAAAAATCTCCCGGACCTTCCTGTGACCTTTCAAAACAGCAAGCCGAATTACTGGGGTACCACCGGTGAACCTCGTCCAAGCGTGCGTCACGAGACGCTATTCCTCTCGCAGTATTATTCTCTGGGTAGCCTCTGGAATGGGCATGGTTCCCAGCATACCCGCATGCAATTAGTCGCCGAAGGAGATGATGGGGCTTTTGTATTTTCCGGTGGCCATCCTCGGGCGTCCAATCATGTAGGAGAAATCGAAGGTCTTCGCTATCGTGATGGGGCCGGTCGCTATGAGCAAATGGGGCAGGTTGATGGGACTTTGGTTCTCTTTGCCCGTTCACCGGAAAAAGAGGAAAATCCCCATGTCTTTTTTGCGCTGGCCGAAGGCACCGAAATCAACGAAGAGGAAGAGGGCTGGCATTTTATCGAGGCCGGAAACACCTTTCTCGCCCTGTATCCGCTCGGTGAGGAAGTTCGCCAGGAGGAAATCACTTTGCGTCGAAGGGTTGAACGCGACGTTTTGTTGGTCGATGGAGCCAATGCCGGATGGGTGCTCGAAACCTCCGATCGCGCCCGGCATGACGACCTTGCCGCATTCAAGACAGATGTTCTGGAAAACTTTGAATTGACGATCAAAGATGCCGGGGCTGGCGTGATCCGGTTGCGCAATCTCGGTGGCCGCGTGATGGAGTATGCCTTCAATCCCCGCGAAGACGACTATCAACATGCCAACAATACCGCCAATGTTTCCATCGATGGAGAAGAGATCACCTTTGGTGACTGGCCGGTTTATGATGGCCCTTTCGTCCATCAAGCCGATGGTGTCTTGCGGGTTAATGATGGCCGCCGCGGATACGAAATCGACTTCTCCGGTGACCTCCCGGTTTTCCGTGATTATACTCCCTAAGTGAAAGAGTTTCGGTATAGCGAAGTGTTTGCCGATCTGATTCAACGATGGGAGGAGCTTTTAGCCTCTGGCCCCCTCCCGGTAATCCGCCAAGTGGATTTACCGGGGGAGGGGCCTTTGGTCGTTTTGCACCAAACTGCTAAGCGCGAAGGGGCACCCCGGGTTCTTCTGAGCGCCGGCATTCACGGGGACGAGCCCGCAGGGCCGGAATGCCTCTACCATAAGATGAAACAAGGCCTCCTGTCGACGGAAGTGGAGTGGGTCGTTGTCCCCTTTCTCAACCCCGGGGGCCTACGGAAGGGAACCCGGGAAAATCCCCGAGGGTTGGATCTCAATCGTGAGTTTTTGCGTGACCAAACCGTTGAGATTGCCTTTTACAAAGAAACCGTTCCTTCCCTTGGACCTTATGACCTGATGCTTTCGTTGCATGAGGATTGGGAATTCAAGGGATCCTACCTTTATGAGATCAATACCGGAACGCGTCCCAGCATGGCCCAAGGCATTCTTGATCTCCTGGCCGCCGAGACCGGTTTGGCGGAGGCCGAGGTGATCGATGAGCATAGACCAATTCTGCCAGGTTTGATCGTCCATGACCCAATTGCCGATGAACCGGAGAATTGGCCGGAGGCGATTTTTATGATTCACCAACAACCTTTGCTTTCCTACACTCTCGAAACTCCCAGTCAGGCCCCCTTGGAGAAAAGAGTTCGCTGCATGGCCGGGGTCATCGACTATTGTGCGGAAAGGTTGTCCAGGGAAAGGGGACGGTGATTGGTGAGAATTTCATCGCAACCCACCGCTACCGCTTTTTCAGTCTCTTTACCGGGGCGCGGCAGAAAGGCGACAACTTCAGCGCCGCGTTGTTGATAGCGCTGTAGGATTTTTTTTTGAAAAAGCGAAAGCCCCCCCAGTCGCGCGGGGAGAGCATAGACTCTTCCCGGAATCAGTCCGGCCAGCGGGGACAAGCCCAAGAGACAGGCTATGCCCGCTTGATAACATTCAAAACGTCGAGCATAGCATTGGGCAAAGGGGATTCTTGCCAGCAATGCCTGTTCATGGGCCCGCGACCAACAAACGAACCGAACTTTCTCCCGGAAAAAGTCTTTCGTTTTTTCCCTTTTCATCCAGTTTTCCAAAAAATCAATGACCGCCAACGCGCTCTCTTTCTTGAGATCAAAGGTCCAAGCCGTTTTTTTGTAATCCTGGGCCCATTCCTCCCAGAACAGAAGTCGGCTTCCGTCGGGTAAGCGAATTTTTTCCAAGGTCGCACGATCACTCCGGGCCAATATGGTGTCCTGTCCCGCCAATCTTCGCAAATCACGGTCATGAGAAAAGACAATGTGCCCGTCCCGTGTCATGCGGAGGTCGGTCTCTATATGGGTAAATCCCGCTTCCCTGGCATTTTGAAAAGCCTCGAGAGTATTTTCCGTAGCTTCCTCGCAGAGTCCGCGGTGACTGATCCAGAGCGGTTGCTTCATGAGGCGGATTCTCTTATAAAAAGATTCCCGTGGCGATAGTTTCTTCTGCATCTCCTTTTCTTTGCCGAGTAGGTACGACCCCCCTTGGATTCTTTGGGGAAAGTCTTGGCCAAGGGAGGGGATTTGCTGGATTTTATCGAAATTGCGCCTGGTCCGGGAGGTATTCGTAGCCCTCAGCCTTCAACCGAGCCTCCAATTGTTCCCGGCAGATTTGGTGGGTCCGACAAAATTCCTCCAAGGCGACACCTCGGTTACGCAGATACGTGTTCACCACCCCAACCAAAAGATGAGGATCCATACGTTTAAACGAAGACCAATCCATAAATTCAGACAAAAGTATTTTATCCAACGAGAAAAGAACTTTTCCCATAGAACGAAAAATTTTAAGATTCTAGAACTTAAAAATTGACGATAGGTGGATTTTTGATTTTCTGGGGGTATGCAACGACGCAGATTACATTTTACGGATTGTCCGGCGGTTTATCATGTGATGTCGCGGACGGTGAACGGAGAAAAGATTTTTGGCGAGAAGGAGAAAGCCTCGATCGCCAAAATGTTACACCGGGTGGCGGCCTTTTCAGGGGTCAAGGTCTTGACCTACTGTATTATGGCCAATCACTTCCATATCCTGGTGGAGGTGCCCCGTGCGGAGGGGGTTGAGCTAACCGATGAGGAATTGGTGGAGCGGTATTGGCATCTGCACGGGGAGAACAATCACTTGCGCAAGACCCCCCGTTCGATTGCCTATGCGCCCAATTCGGTGGAGCAGGTTGAGCGGACGCTTAAACAGGGGGGCAAGGAAGCGGAGGAGTTACGGGAGGCTTTACACAAGCGGATGCACAATCTGCCGGAGTTTGTGAAGACGTTCAAACAGCGGGTGAGCATCTGGTACAACAGTGAGTACCGGCGTTATGGTCCGCTGTGGAGTGAAAAGTTCAAGAGTGTGTTGGTGGAGGGCCGAGCCAGCGCTATGAAGGTGGTGGCAGCCTATATTGATTTGAATCCGGTGCGTGCGGGCTTGGTGGATGATCCGGCTAAGTATGCCTACAGCGGCTACGGGGAATCGGTAATGGCGGGGGAGCCTGTTAGTGATCTGGGGTATATCGTGGATGCGATTGATAAGGATACGGGCAGTGATGTGTTGCGATTTTACCGGATGTTGGTGCTCGGGCTGGGGCGGATGC
>JAFIGF010000215.1 GCA_020831535.1 Opitutales bacterium
GCTTGATGAAGTGGAGCGTGGAATTTTTTATTTTCTACTGGGATTGCACATGGAACGGCGAGGCCGCATGGATAATGCCCGTTACTTGTATGAAAGAATCCTGGAGATGGAGGTGGTGCCTGCCTTGATCGCCCGCACCCGCTTAGCCCAATTTCGTTTGTCATTGCTTGGGGAAACCCCTTCTGAAGATTTATTGCGTGAAGTGGAGGCCCAAGTGGAGGAGTATTCCGGGCGGGTCATTGGATTTCGTTTTATTTTACAGCAAGCGGCGCTGTTGCATTGGTTGGATCGGCGGGAAGAAGCGTTGGAAGTGTTGCGAACGCACTATCCGCGTTTACCGGAGGAGGCGCGGGAATTACGGGAGCAGTATCTTTTGCTGGAAGGTTTGGTGGCGGGTCAGGGAAGTTCACGGGGGCGTGAGTCCTTGCGCCGACTTCTGGAGATCGGTGAGCGACGTTCTTATTTACGGTCGGCATTGGCGATGTTATTGCGGGAAGAGTTTCGCCAGGATGGGGGGGAGGAGGCCTTGGGTGAGCTCCTGGATGGTCTGGTCGAATTGGAGCCTCCCCATTTGCTTTTGGATGAGATTCTTTTTCACCGGTCCCAATTGCGTTTGGCGTTGGGTGATTATGAGGGGGCCGGGGCTGATGCCCAGCGAATTCTGGAGGAATTTCCCGCAGCCCAAGTGGTTCCTTTGGTTTTGCAAACCCAAGCGCTTTTGGCCTGGGACCAGAACCAGTTTCGAACCGCTTCCAATCGGTTGGCCCATTTGCGGGACCGGACGGAGAATCCCGCCCGTCGGGCGGAGTGGAGCTTGCTCCTAGGCGATAGTTATTTCCGGGCTGGGGATTATGCCAATGCGGCGGAAGCTTATGAGGAAGCGCTACGGGGAGATGAGTCCAGAATCAACCGGAGCAGGGCTTTTTATCAAAGGGTTCTCGCAGAAATCCGGCGGGGGGATACCGGGGCGGCAAAAGTGGCGATGGACCAATGGTGGGAGGTTTTTGGGGATGGAGATTATTCCGGGAATTTACTCTGGAGAGCGGAGTGGAATCTGGTGCGAACCTTGCAGCGTGAAAATCGTCGGGCGGCTGGGATGGACCGGGTTGATCGACTTTTGCAAAACGAACTTGCTTCCGACCAGGAGGAGGCACAGACCCTGCGGTTGCGGTTGCGTTGGTTGCGTGCGCAAATGAGTTACGAAGTGGGGAATTGGGAAGGCGCATTGACGGCGGCAATTGCGCTGAAGGACGATCTGGATGCCTTGGAGGCCACCGAAGAGGCTTGGTGGCAGCGCTTGGTCAGTCATACCTTGTTGTTGCGGGCGAATATTCTTTTGCGATTGGGGAAAATAGAAGAGGGGGTAGAGGTTTTCGAGGAGGTGTATCAAAATTTCCCGGAAACCGATGCGGCGGTTTATGCCGTTCTTTCCCAAGCGCGATATTTGGCGGAACAGGGGCAGACCGTGACGGCGGCCAATGTTTTGGAAAATCTGATTCAGTCGGTAAGGGGCGATGAGGATGAGGATGAAGAAGCGTTGGAGCGGCGTGAGAGGGCAGCCGATTTTCTGGTAATCGCATACTACGAGGCGGCTCTTTATCATTTACGCAGCGGCCATGATACGAACTTTCAGGAAAAGGCGATTGCCCGTTTGGAAAGTCTCGTGCGTGATTTTCCGGGCCATCCGATGGGCTTTTACGCCAGGGTGCGGCAGGGTGATATCCTGCGCCAGATGAATCGCTTCAGTGCGGCTCGGCAAGTGTACGAAACTGTTCTCTCGAGCCATCCCGAGCATGCCGAACTCTCGCGGGTGCGCCTGGCGATTGCCGATAGCCATTTGGCGCAGGCGGAGGAGATTGGTGATCGTCATGCGGTGACCGCTCTGGGGATTTTGGAGCGCTTACTGGATCTGCCGGACTTAACCCCTGATGTGCGGAGTGAGGCTTCCTATAAACTTGGTCAGGCACTGGAAAGGTTTGGCGAACGGGGGCGGGCGCGAACTATTTATTTTCAGGTGGCGCAGACTCTCAAGGGAGAGGAACCGGTGGTTTACGGCACTACGGGGAGGTTTTGGGTAGCCCGAGCTTTATTGGCATTGAGTCGTTTATTGGAGTCCCCGGAGGAAACGGAGAGGGCTTTGGAGATTCACCGTCTTTTCACGGAACAGAATTTACCTGGGGTGGAACTGCTTCGGGGGCAACGGGAAGAGCTTTGAGCAATAGTTTATGGAAATGAGTATGTTTTTTCTTATGATAGATTTTTCTTTATTGGAGCGGGGTGGACCGGTGATGTGGGTTTTGTTTGGGCTGAGTTTACTGGGCTTGTTGATCTTTATTGAGCGGATGTTGTTTTTTCATCGGAACCAAATCCGGTCCACGGAGTTTGTTGATGGGATTAAAAACATCGTTCGGCGTCGTCGGTTACTGGAGGCCTTAACGGTTTGCGAGGAAACTCCAGGGCCCGCCGCAGGCATGGTGAAGGCGGCCCTTTTGCATCACGAGGAAGATGCGGAACAGTTGCGCTTTGCGGTTCAGGAGGCCGCCTTGGCAGAGGTTCCCACATTGGAACGGCGTATCGGGACCCTTGCCGCGATCGCTCAATGTGCTCCGGTTTTGGGGTTATTGGGGACGGTTCTGGGGATCATGCAAATTTTCCAACGTATGGAGGCGGAGGCCGGGTATATTGCGCCAACTTTGTTGAGTGGAGGGTTTTGGGAGGCGTTGTTGACGACGGCGGCTGGGTTGGCTATCGCGGTGCCCGCTTTTCTGGGGCATCATTTTCTGCGTGGTCGCGTTCGTGTATTAGTCCGGGATATGGAGTGGGTCGGCAACGAAATGATGCAATTTCTGCACAAGGAACTGCCTCTGGAAAAAGCTGCCGAGACTTACCCGGTAGAAAAGCCGGAGGAGACTGAAGGAGGTTCCCCATGATTACCCGACCCTTGAATTTAGAAAGCGTATTACAGAGGCCATCGACTTCCTTTCCGTTTCTTGCGTTGGCTGATGTTGTTGCACTTTTTATGGCTTTTTCATTGTTTCACAGCTCTTTTGTCAGCTCTCCGTCTCCCGGGATTGATTTGCAGGTTCCGGACTTGGAAATCCAGGGGGATGTGGGGGCGGCATGGTCGGGGACCCAGCATTCTGAAATCCTCTCCGTGACCGCCAATGAAAGGGTGTTTTTTGCCGGAGAGTCTTTCAATACGGGGGATTTGGAAAGGCGGCTGCGGGAGCACTTTTCGACTCGGGAGGGGGTTGTTTTATTGGTGCGGATGGATGGTCGGATGAATCTTGAGCAACAGTTGATGGTTCTGGAGAAAATTCGCCGGGCGGGGGTGAAGGAAGTCCGTTTAGCGGTCCGGGCCGAAGAAGTGGGGCGTGGCCCGGGGGATTTTACCCCAAGCCCTTAGATGAAGAAATCCATGGACATACGTTCCAGAGACAAAGCCTTTTCGACCAAGGGAATTTGGCTGGTGGCGGTTCTGCTTACCGTGCTTATACATTTTACCGGACTTTGGCTGTTTGTCCCCAAAGAGGAAGAAAAGATCGGGCAAGAAAAAGATTCGTTTCGAATTCTTTGGTGGCCTGACTCCTTGCACAGCGAGAAGGAAGGGTTGAAAGTTCTCTTGCGGGAGACGAGTCCGCTTTTCCTTCCCGGGCCCTGGAATGCTCCCTTGGCGGGAGAGGCGAGACTTTTGCAACGTCGCCCCGAAGAGCCATTCCCTCTTCACGGGCCGAGTTTCGACCTGGAGGTTGCGGCCCTGCGTGAGGGGGTTGGGGAAGTGGTTCCGCCTGCGCCGGGATTGGGCGATGTGCTCCAACTGCCAAGGACCCCTTTCCGTCATCTCTGGCAGGAAAAACAATTGCCGATCCAGGTGCCGACTTCTGCTCGGAAAATACATTTTCAATCGGTGGGCCCCGGAGCAAATCTCGAAGTGACAGGTTTTCGTCCCTCGGAACCGGAGTCCCGTCCGAGCTCCGGGCCACGTCCGGCTACGGTTTTCCGTTACCACCAGAGTGTAATGGGGCCTGTGGGGTTATTGGTTCTAGAGAGGGGGAGTGGGGACGAAAACCTCGATGCCTGGCGGAGGAATTTACTGAAGCAGGAAATTTTGCCCGAGGTTTTTTTGGATCCCGGGTACTATTTCGTCGAAATTGGCCTATAAATTTATCAGAAAATCGTTGACGGCCCCGACAGGAATCTTCATTTTAGACCTTTTTCCTCCTTCGGGATCAATTTGATTTGGCCTCCGCGCCCTTGTAGCTCAGTAGGTAGAGCACGTCCTTGGTAAGGACGAGGTCACCGGTTCAAATCCGGTCAAGGGCTCCACCGCCATTCAAATTGAAACGCCGAATTTCTCATCACACCAAACTAACTAAATATCCATGGCTAAAGGAACCTTCGAAAGAACCAAACCACACGTGAATGTGGGCACTATCGGTCACGTTGACCACGGCAAGACCACTTTGACTGCCGCTTTGCTTTCCGTACAATCGGGCAAAGGTCTGGCGGAAGTGAAAAGCTACTCAGACATCGCCAAGGGAGGAACCGTTCGTGACGCTTCCAAAATTGTGACGATTGCCGTCTCCCACGTGGAGTATGAAAGTGACAACCGTCACTACGCTCACGTTGACTGCCCGGGTCACGCCGACTTCGTCAAAAACATGATTACCGGAGCCGCCCAAATGGATGGTGCGATTTTGGTTGTCAGCGCTGCTGATGGCCCGATGCCGCAGACCCGGGAGCACATCCTTCTGGCTCGTCAGGTTGGGGTGCCTAACATTGTCGTCTTCCTGAACAAGGTTGATCTCATCGACGACGAAGAATTGCTCGACCTGGTCGATATGGAAATCCGTGAATTGCTCTCCAAGTATGAGTTCGACGGTGACAATATCAGCATCGTTCGTGGTTCTGCCCTCGCCGCGCTTGAAGACAAGGACGAAGGGAAAGCCGCTATCCAGGAGCTTCTCGACGCGATCGACAACGACATTCCCGAGCCGGAGCGTGAAATTGACAAACCTTTCCTCATGTCCGTCGAAGACGTATTCTCGATCACTGGTCGTGGAACCGTCGCCACCGGACGTATTGAGCGCGGGATTGTCAAAGTTGGCGACAACATTGAAATCGTTGGTATTACTGATACCAAAACCACGGTGGTCACCGGTGTGGAAATGTTCCGCAAAATGCTCGACCAAGGTCAGGCTGGTGACAACGTTGGGGTTTTGCTCCGCGGTATTGAAAAGGATGCGATTGAGCGCGGCCAGGTTTTGGCGGCTCCCAAGTCCATTACGCCTCATAAAAAGGCCAAGGCCGAGGTTTATGTCCTTAGTAAGGAAGAAGGCGGACGCCACACTCCTTTCTTCAATGGATACCGTCCCCAGTTCTATTTCCGCACGACCGATGTTACCGGTATCGTTAATCTCCCCGAAGGCGTTGAGATGATTATGCCTGGTGATAACGTTAGCGTGGAAATGGAACTGATCGTTCCCATCGCGATGGAAAAAGGACAACGCTTCGCGATTCGGGAAGGTGGTCGTACCATCGGTGCGGGTCGGATTACCGATATCATCGAGTAATAGATTTATTTCACCTACAACCGGAGCCCGGGAAAATCGGGCTCCGGTTCCTTCATTTACAAAATTTCTCAAAATATAGGACAGTAGCTCAATTGGTAGAGTAGTGGTCTCCAAAACCATTGGTTGGGGGTTCGAGTCCCTCCTGTCCTGCCATTTTACATGAAAAATCCGTTTCGCAGTGCCCGTATTTTCTTCACGGAAACTTCCCAGGAGCTAAAAAAGGCCTCCTGGCCCAATTTTGCCGAACTCAAAGATTCGACAATGGTGGTTTTGGTTGCCGTGGTCATTCTTGGCACTTTTGTGAGTATCGTGGATTTTTCCCTTTTCGAAGTGGTAAGTCTGTTTACCAGTTTCGTTGTCGATTGATATGAGTGAGGCCCAAACCCAGGAAAAAGGTGCCGATTGGTATGTTCTCCATGTTCTCTCCGGTAAAGAGGACCAGGTGAAAACCTATTTGGACAAATTTGTCCCCATTGAAGAGATGGAGGATTATGTCTTTGAAGTTCTGGTACCCACCGAAACGGTCTCAGAGGTCAAACAAGGTAAAAAATCCCAGCGAACCCGCAAATTTTATCCAGGGTATGTTTTCGTCAAAATGAAACTCTTTGACGAAGATGGAAAGCTCTTAAATCGCCCTTGGTATTTCGTTAAGGATGCCGTCGGAGTCATCAATTTTGTCGGTGGAGATCGCCCGACCCCCCTGAGAAAGTCCGAAATTGACCGGATCCTGAGTCAGGTGACCGAGGCTGAAGGTAAAGAAGTTCCCAAGATCCAATATGAGATCGGCGAAGAAGTCAAAGTCACTGATGGACCGTTTCTCAATCTCACCGGACGAATTGACGAAATTGATCCGGAGAAGGGCAAACTCAAAATTTCTGTTTCTATTTTCGGGCGTTTTGCCCCCGTCGAATTGGAGTACTGGCAAGTTGAACGGGACGCCGATTCCTAATTTTTAATTCCGAACCCATTTCTAATCATGGCCAAAAAAATCACTGGAACCATCCGTCTCCAACTTCCCGCTGGAGCTGCCAACCCTGCTCCTCCCGTCGGCCCGGCCCTCGGTGCCAAGGGAGTTAATATCATGGGATTCTGTAAGGAATTCAATGCCAAGACCAAGGACCAGGCGGGTATGATTCTGCCCGTCGTCATCACGGTCTACGCGGACAAGTCCTTTGACTTTATCCTCAAGTCTCCTCCGGCTCCCATTCTTTTGAAAAAAGCGGCGGGCTTGGCGAAGGGATCGGCGGTGCCCAATCGCGACAAGGTCGGCAAAGTCACCAAGAAACAAATTCTGGAGATCGTCGAGACCAAGAAAAACGACCTGAATGCCAGCGACCCGGAAGCGGCTTCCCGGATTATTGCCGGAACCGCCCGCAGCATGGGCATTGAAGTCGAAGATTAATTTTCACCTAAACTGCAGGAGCTTCAAAAGCGTTTGTACTGCCCCCTACACAATGAAAAAACCAAGTAAACGATACCGATCCGCCTTCGAGGCGGCTAAGCATCCGGAGCGCTTTCCGCTGGTTGAAGCGGTTAAAGTTCTCCAATCCATGCCGGCGGCTAAATTCGATGAAAGTGTCGAGTTGTCCTTCCATTTGGGCGTAGATCCCCGGCAAAGCAACCAGATGGTGCGTGGCACTGTTGCGCTCCCCCACGGCAGTGGTAAGGAAGTGAAAGTGATTGTCTTTACCGCCAATCCCGAGGAAGCCAAAGCCGCCGGGGCCGATGAGGCCGGGCTGGAGGATTTAATTGCCAAGGTCAAGGACGGCTGGCTCGATTTTGATGTTGCCGTCGCCACTCCCGAGGCCATGAAAGAGGTTCGTACCGTGGCCCGGACCCTGGGACCGAAAGGGCTGATGCCCAATCCGAAATCCGGAACGGTCACCGACGATATTCCCGCCGCGATTAAAGCCGTCAAGGCCGGTCGGGTAGAGTTTAAAATGGACAAAACCGGAAACGTTGCCGTTCTTGTCGGTAAACGGTCCTTCAGTGCGGAGCAATTGACTGAGAACGCCAATGCCATATTGGAAACTCTGTCCAAGGCCCGTCCTGACGAAATCAAAGGTCGCTATATTGTCAATGCGGCCCTTTCTTCCACCATGAGCCCCTCTGTGCGGCTCGATCCAGCTGAATTTTCCAAACTATAAGCCGTTATGAGACCCGAAAAAAAATACATGGTCGAGGAGGTCTCCCGGCACCTCGACAAATCTGATTACGTTTACCTTACCAATTATGATCGGGTAACCGTTGAAGAAGTGGCGGAATTGCGTGGCAATCTCGCTAACGAAGGTGCGGAGTTTCACGTCGTCAAAAACACGATTCTCAATGTCGCTGCCCAGGAAAAGGGTTTACCGGATATGCGCTCTCATTTGAGCGGCCCGGTCGCCATCGTGGTCGGTGGCAACAATCCTTCCGGTGTAGCCAAGGTCTTGAAGAAATTCTTCAAGGACAAAGAGAAGGTGGAAATGAAAGCAGGTATTCTCTCGGGCGAAGAGCTTGACGCGAGTGCCATCAGCGCTTTGGCCGAGCTTCCTTCGATGGAAGTTCTGCGGGCGAAGCTTCTCTCCCTCCTCTCGACTCCGGCACAACAGACGGTCACTATTTTCGCCGCTGTGCCGACCGGATTGCTCAATGTTCTCCAGGCCAAATCCGAGCAGGAAAGCGCCTGATCATATCCCTTACTGTTTATTATCAAATTAATCGTAAACAAAAACTTTCAAAGCCTGTCCTTTTGGGGAGGGCTGAGAAAACAAACCATCCGAGGAATTGCGTTAGGAGTCACCTCTTAAACGTTCCTTTTGGAACACTAACCAACTCAAGGAACCACTAAACATCATGTCTGATATTACAAAAGAACAAGTTATCGAATGGCTGAGCAATCAGTCCGTTCTGGAAATCGCTGGTCTGGTCAAAGACCTCGAAGAAAAATGGGGCGTCAGCGCTGCTGCCCCGGTTGCGGTTGCCGCTGGCGGAGCTCCTGCTGGTGATGCTGGTGCCGCCGCCGAAGAACAAACTGAATTCGACGTCATTCTGGTCGCTCCCGGCGACAAGAAGATCAACGTCATTAAGGAAGTTCGGGCGATTACCGGACTGGGACTCAAAGAAGCCAAGGATTTGGTTGAAGGGGCTCCCAAGCCAGTTAAGGAAGGCGTCGAGAAAGACGAAGCCAACCAAGTTAAGGAAAAACTGGAAGCCGCTGGTGCCAAAGTCGAGGTCAAATAAATCTGATCTCTTTTTTCCATTTCAGATCAGCGGCCGGGGCACCTTTGTGGCGCCGGTCGCTTTTCCGCCTCTATAACAATTCTCCCAAGCGTAGCTTATCTCATGTCGGATCGCATCAATTACGGACAACTCAAAGAGGTTATTCCACCTCCTAATCTGATCCAGAATCAACTGGATTCCTATCTGGAGTTTCTCCAAAAGGAAACTGCCCCCGGCCAGCGCCAGAATGTTGGTTTGGAAGCGGTGTTTCGGGAGATTTTCCCGATTGAGAGCTATGACGGCAAATGTGTGCTGGAATATGTTTCCTATAACATCGTTGGTCCCAAAAGCACCGAACTCGAATGCATCCGCGAAGGGATGACCTACGCCGTTTCCCTCTATGTGAAGCTGCGTTTGCGTGAGGATGATCTTCTTAAAGACGAGGAGATTTATATGGGTGAGGTTCCCATGGTGAGTGAACGGGGCTCCTTTATTATCAACGGTGCGGAGCGCGTCATTGTGAGCCAATTGCACCGGTCACCGGGCATTGCCTACGAGCAGACCCCTCATACTACCGGAAAAATGCTCCATTCTTTCCGGATCAACCCGGATCGCGGGACGTGGCTGGAGACACAGTTCGATAATAATGATTTGTTATATGTCTATCTGGATCGCCGCCGCCGCCGCAGGAAGTTTCTCATCACGACCCTTTTGCGGGCCATGGGCTACACCTCCGATCTGGAGATCTTGAAACTCTTCTATGATTTAAATGATCTTTCAGTAGAAGAAACTCTGGAGATGGAAAACGTTTCCACGTTGGTTTTGGTCGAGGATGCGATTGACGCTAACAAGGGAGCGGTGATTGCCCGGGCCTTCGAGCCGCTGACCAAATCCATTCTCCGACAATTGCAAAAGAGCGGAATTCCCCAATTGCGGGTTATTGATACCAGCGCGGACGATGGAGCGATTATTCGCGCCCTCAAGAAAGATCCGACAAGAAACGAAGAGGAAGCCCTGAAAGAAATTTATAAGCGCATTCGCCCCGGCGAACCGCCTACCACCACCAATGCCAAGGCTTTGTTGAACAGGCTCTTTTTCGATCCCAAGCGCTACGATCTTGGCCGTGTTGGGCGCTATAAAATCAATCAAAAGCTGGGACTCAACGCCGATATTGAACAGCGCATTCTGTCGGCTGAGGACGTCGTGGCCGCGACCAAATACCTGATTCGCTTAAAAGGCGGGGAGGGAACCTTTGACGATATTGACCACCTCGGCAGCCGACGAGTCCGCACCGTTGGGGAACTTTTGGCCAACCAATGTCGCATTGGGCTGGCGCGCACCGAGCGATTGGTGCGGGAACGCATGACCTTGTACGATCAAAGCGCTGATTCCATCACCCCCGGCAAGTTGATCAATCCCAAGGCCTTAAGCACCGTGGTACGGGACTTTTTTGCCCGTAGCCAATTGTCCCAGTTTATGGACCAAATCAACCCCTTGGCGGAGTTGACTCATAAACGACGTCTCAGTGCATTGGGTCCGGGTGGTTTGAATCGGGAGCGGGCGGGCTTTGAAGTTCGTGACGTTCATCCTTCTCATTACGGACGAATTTGTCCTATTGAAACTCCGGAAGGCCCGAATATTGGTTTGATCAATACGCTTAGTATTTACTCCAGGATCAACGAATTTGGTTTTATCGAAACCCCTTACCGTAAATGTGTGAATGGTACCGTAACCGATGAGGTTCACTACCTCACCGCCGACGAAGAAGAGTCCAAGGTCGTTGCCCAAGCCAATTCCGATTTAAATAAGGATGGTTCCTTCAAGGGTCGGGCCACGGTTCGTTACCAAGGGGAATTCCTCGAAGTGGAGCCGGAAAAAGTCGACTACATGGATGTTTCCCCGAAGCAAGTTGTTTCGGTCGCGGCCGGAATGATTCCCTTCCTGGAGCACGACGATGCCAATCGCGCGCTTATGGGGGCCAACATGCAACGGCAAGCGGTTCCTCTGCTCCAAACCGAGCGACCTTTTGTCGGTACGGGTATTGAAAAACAGATTGCCCGCGATGGTCGGGCGGTTGCGGTGGCCGTGAATGACGGAATCGTCGCGTATGCCGATGCCCGCCATGTGGTAATTACTCCCGATGGAGAGTTGCCCCTCCGGTTCGAGAAAAGGATGCAGTCTGATCCCAAGAAGGGAATCGAGGTGTATCAATTGCGTAAATTCATGCGCTCCAATGCCGGTACTTGCTTTAACCAAAAACCGATCGTTGCCAAGGGCGACAAGATCGAGGCGGGTCAAGTCATTGCGGATGGGCCTTCCACCAATGAGGGCGAGTTGTCCATCGGTCGCAATCTGTTGGTGGCCTTCATGCCTTGGAGTGGTTACAACTTTGAGGATGCGATTCTTATCAGTGACCGCGTGCTCAAGGATGACCTCTTGACTTCGATACACGTTGAGGAGTTCGAGGTGAACGCTCGTGATACCAAACTGGGTCCCGAGGAAATCACCCGGGATATTCCCAATGTTGGTGAGGAAGCTTTACGGAATCTCAATCATGATGGGGTTATCCGGATCGGCGCCGAGGTGAATCCCGGCGATATTCTGGTCGGGAAAATCACTCCCAAAAGTGAGACCGAGTTGGCCCCGGAGGAAAAACTTCTTCGGGCCATATTCGGGGAAAAAGCGGCGGATGTGAAAGACACGTCTCTGATCGTTCCTTCCGGGGTAACGGGCATCGTTATGGATGTGAAAGTTTCCAACCGTTTGGAAGGCGAGAAGGAAAAGCTGTCGCCTTCCGACCGTCGTCGCCAAATCAAGCAGATCAACGAGGAATACCGGACTCAGATGGATAAGCAGCGGGAGGCTCTGACAGAGTCCCTGTCCAATATCCTGCTGGGCGAAAAAATTCCCCTGGATGTGACCAATTCGGATACCGGTGAGAAGATCATTCCCGCCAACCGGAAGATTACTAAAACGCTTCTGCGGAAATTGTCAGCGGTCGCCAAGTATGTGGAGATCGACCCTTCCCCGGTCCGGGTTAAAATCATGGAGATCATCGGTTCTTTCCAAAGCAAGTTCGATGAGCTTGAAGCGGACAAGGAACGCAAGACCGCCAGCATTGAAGCGGGTAATGATATTGAGCAGGGGGCGATCAAACATGTCAAAGTGTACATCGCCACCAAGAAAAAACTTCAGGTCGGGGATAAAATGGCAGGGCGCCACGGAAACAAGGGCGTTGTCGCCAAAATTGTTCCCGAGCAGGACATGCCTTTCCTTCCCGATGGCACTCCGGTGCAAATCTGCTTGAATCCCCTGGGGGTTCCTTCGCGGATGAACGTCGGTCAGGTTCTGGAAACTCATATGGGCTGGGCTTGTAGTAAACTGGGGATCCATATCGCAACCCCGGTCTTCGATGGTATCCCGGAATCCAAAGTTCGGGAATACCTGGAGGAAGCCGGTCTCCCCACACACGGGAAAAGCGCTCTTTTCGATGGCCGTACCGGGGAACAACTGGAGCAGGAAGTCGTGGTTGGCTACAAGTATATGCTCAAGCTGAACCACTTGGTCGCCCACAAGATCCACGCTCGGGCGGTTGGACCATATTCCCTCATTACGCAACAACCTCTGGGCGGTAAAGCTCAATACGGTGGTCAGCGTTTCGGGGAGATGGAGGTCTGGGCCCTTGAGGCGTATGGCTCAGCCTACACCTTGCAGGAACTTCTCACCGTCAAATCCGACGATGTGCAAGGACGTACCAAGATCTACGAATCTTTGGTCAAAGGGGACAACTCCCTGTCCGCCGGAACACCACAATCCTTTAATGTACTGGTCAAGGAAATCCAAAGCCTTGGTCTGGACATTAAAGTCGGCAAATCTCGCAAAAACACCACTGGCAACGGAGCCTAATAAGGAGGAAAATAGACTATGAGTACCAAAGAAATGTTCAAAGTACTTTCGTTCGAGGAGGAAAAACAGGCGGAAGAAGTTACCGTAACCGTCTCTTCCCCGGAAACCATTCGTTCTTGGTCACGCGGGGAGGTAAAAAACCCCGAAACGATCAATTACCGGACCTTCAAGCCGGAGCCAGGAGGACTTTTTTGCCAGAGGATTTTCGGACCCGTGCGGGATTACGAATGTGCCTGCGGGAAATACAAGCGGATCAAGTTCAAAGGCATTGTTTGCGATCGTTGTGGTGTCGAGGTCACCTTGGCCCGGGTGCGTCGTGAGCGCATGGGGCATATTGAACTAGCCGTTCCGGTTTCTCATATATGGTTTTTGAAGAGTATGCCGAGTCGTCTGGGCTTGCTCCTCGATATGACTGCCCGAAGTTTGGAGCGGGTCATTTATTACGAGAATTATCTCGTTATCGATCCCGGCAAAACTCCTTTGGAAGACCGTCAATTGCTCACCGAAAACGAGTATTTTCAAGCCCTCGACGAGTACGGAGATGACGCCTTCGTGGCTAAAATGGGTGCTGAGGCGGTACGTGATGTTCTGGGTCGGTTGGATTTGGAAAACTTGGTTTATGAATTGCAGGATCAGCTCCGCAACACCAAGTCCAAGCAGATCAAGAAGAAGGTTTCCAAGCGCATCAAAGTGATCCAGGGTTTCATCAAGTCGGAAAGTAAACCCGAGTGGATGATTCTGGACGTTCTTCCGGTCATTCCCCCCGATCTTCGCCCCTTGGTTCCTTTGGAAGGCGGACGTTTTGCCACCTCCGATCTCAACGATTTGTATCGCCGGGTGATAAACCGGAACAATCGTCTGCGCAATCTGCTGCAGCTCAAAACCCCCGACGTTATTATTCATAACGAAAAGCGGATGTTGCAGGAAGCCGTGGATGCCCTGTTCGACAATGGCCGCCACGGTCGTGCCGTAACCGGTCCGGGCAACCGCCCCCTCAAATCCCTCAGTGACATGCTCAAAGGGAAACAGGGTCGTTTTCGCCAGAATCTTCTCGGGAAACGGTTCGACTATTCCGGTCGTTCGGTCATCGTCATTGGGCCCGAGTTGAAGCTCAACCAGTGCGGTTTGCCCAAGAAAATGGCCTTGGTGCTTTTTGAGCCTTTCATTATCCGACGGCTGAAAGAGTTAGGCTTTGTCCATACTGTTCGCGGTGCCCGGAAGATGATCGAGAAAAAGTCTCCTGAAGTGTGGGATATTCTCGACGAGGTGACCAAAGGCCATCCGGTCTTGCTGAATCGGGCACCTACGCTTCACCGTTTGTCCATTCAGGCCTTCGAGCCGGTGCTTATTGAGGGTGAGGCGATTCGCGTTCATCCCTTGGTCTGTACCGCTTACAATGCCGACTTCGATGGCGACCAAATGGCGGTGCACGTGCCCTTGTCCCTGGAAGCCATTATGGAGTGTAAGCTCCTTATGATGGCCACCCATAACATTTTCTCGCCTTCCAGCGGAAATGCCATCCTCACGCCATCGCAGGACATTGTTTTGGGATCGTACTTCCTTACCTTGCCACCGCGTGATCCCAAAGCGTCCGAAGTCCGTATTCCGGTCAGTGATGATCCACAGGAAATCGTCACCGCGTGGAATGACGGGGCCTTGGGAATTCACAGTTGGGTTGATTTCAAAAATCCCAACTATGGCAAGGAAACCATCTACGGAAATTCCAGCAAGAAGGTGCTTCGCACCACGGTGGGACGGGTTATTTTCAATCAAATTTGGCCGTCCGAGATCGGGTTTGTCAATTTCAGTGTATCCAAAGGGAAGTTGTCCCAGTTCATTCTCGATTCGTTTAAAGTCGCAGGACGGGAACGGACCATCAAGGTTCTGGATGATTTAAAAGCCTTGGGCTTCGAATTTGCTACCCGTGCAGGAATTTCCATTGGGATCGACGATATGATTATTCCGGAAAACAAGCCGGAAATTATCAAGAAGGCCCGTAAGGAAATTGAGGTTGTGGAGAAACAGTACCGCCAGGGAATTATTACCCAAGGGGAGCGGGGCAATAAGGTTCAGGATATTTGGACCGTGACCTCAGATGAAATCGCCGCAGCGGTGTTCGAACGCATTGAGACCAATGTCGGTCGCAAGGAAGTGAATCCGGTCTTCGTTATGATGGATTCCGGAGCCCGTGGTAATCGCCAACAGGTTCGTCAGCTTTGCGGGGCCCGTGGTTTGATGGCCAAGCCTTCCGGTGAAATTATTGAACGACCGATTCTCTCCTCTTTCCGCGAGGGACTATCCGTTCTGGAATACTTCATTTCGACCCATGGTGCTCGTAAGGGTCTGGCGGATACCGCGCTCAAGACTGCGGATGCCGGTTACCTGACGCGTAAGCTTTGCGACGTGGCGATGGATGTCATCGTCAACGAAATCCCCGTTACCAGCCGGGATGGTATTTGGAAACAAGCCATTTACGAAGGTGATAAGGAGAGTGTGAGTCTCAAGGAACGTATTGTTGGCCGTTGCTCCAGCGACGATGTTATTGACCCCGCCAATCCGGACGATGTTCTGGCGCGCCATGGGGAATTGATCACCGAGGAGATTGCCGACAAAATTCAGCTTGCGGGCATTGAGAGAATTAAAGTGATGTCCCCGTTGGCCAGCAACTCTCCCCGCGAAATGCCGATTCAGGTCTATGGTATTAACCCGGCAACGAATCGCATGGTCGAGCCTGGTGCTTCGGTTGGTATTATCGCCGCCCAATCCATCGGTGAGCCCGGGACGCAGCTAACCATGCGGACTTTCCACATCGGTGGAGTTGCCTCCGGGCAATACAAAAACCCTGAAATTCGCGTGCGTAGCAGTGGTATTGTCAAATACAAGGGTATTCGTTTTGTTACTACCAAGGAAGGGGCCCAGGTTGCAATCAATAAGACCGGTACGGTCCTGATCATGGACGAGAATGAGGACCGTGAACTCGAAAGCTATCCCGTAGTGGTGGGTTCCGTGCTTTTTGCGGGCCACGAGGAAAAGATTGAAAAAGGGGCCATGCTGGCCCAATGGGATCCTTACAGCATTCCCATTTTGGCCGAGAAGGGTGGAACCATTAAGTTCCACGACATGATCCCCGGGGTTACGGTCAAACGTGAGATCGACCAAAGTACCGGACGAATCGCCACTACGGTTATCGAACACAAGGATGATCTTCATCCGCAGGTCGAAATCGTCAATGACGAAGGTAAGCTGGTCGGGGCGTATCCAATTCCTACTGGTGCGCAGGTTTCGGTCAGCGAGGGAGACACTATTACGCCGGGCTCTGTTCTGGCGAAGACTCCCCGCCAGGCCACCAAGACCAAGGACATTACCGGTGGTTTGCCACGGGTAGCCGAGCTTTTTGAAGCCCGCCGTCCCAAGGATGCGGCCGAAATGGCAAAGATTGATGGTATCGTTTCCCTCAATGGAACGCTGCGTGGAAAAAAACGGCTGATCGTTACGAATCCCGATTCGGAACAGGAAGAGGAGCACTTGATTCCACATGGCAAGCATTTGATTATCCAGCCCGGCGATATGGTGACCAAAGGTCAGCATTTGACTGAAGGGTCGGCCGACCCACATGAGATTCTTGAGGTTTTGGGAGCTTCTGCTTTGCATGATTTCCTCATTTCCGAGGTGCAGGAAGTGTATCGTCTCCAAGGGGTGGCCATTAACGACAAGCACATCGAGGTGATTGTCAGCCAAATGTTGCGTAAGGTTCGGGTCACCGATCCCGGTGACGCGGATTGGTTCTGGGGCGAGCAAGTTGACCGCGCGACCTTCCTTGAGGAAAACCAACGCCTGACGGAAGCCGGGGGTAAACCTGCTGAGGCCGAGCCGGTCTTGTTGGGGATTACCAAAGCTTCCATCGAAACGGAAAGTTTCATTTCGGCGGCTTCCTTCCAGGACACCACTCGGGTTCTTACCGATGCGGCCACTTTGGGTAAGGTTGACGAATTACGAGGTTTCAAGGAAAACGTGATCATGGGGAATCTCATTCCTGCGGGTACCGGACTTCCCCGTTACCGGAATCTTCAGATCACTGCCCGGGTTGATGCGGAAGAACAGGAGCTCCCTGAAGACTCTTCTGGAGAGAACTCCGAAACGGTGGCGAACGAAGCCAGCTAATCCAATAAACAACCTCTTTGCCCGCCGTGCGGTTTCCTTTCTGGAAAC
>JAFIGF010000226.1 GCA_020831535.1 Opitutales bacterium
CTTTGTTTGGGGGGCGATTGTCCGGGATTGAGTGAGGCCATGTTGCGGCAGGCGGCCCAGGTCTTGGAAGAAGGGGCGGAGGTGGTTTTCGGGCCTACCCCGGATGGGGGGTATTATCTGGTAGGGATGAAAGAAGAACAACCGGGACTGTTTGCGGGAATCCCCTGGAGCAGTTCCGAGACGTTGTCGGCAAGCTTGGAGAAGACCCGGTCCCTCGGCTTGAAGGTGGCGTTGTTGCCGGAATTATCGGATGTGGACACCCTGGCCGATTGGGAACGGGAAAGGCGAAAATTTCAAATTTGAGATTTGAAATTTGAAATTTGAGATTTGAGATTTTTTCAGAGGGAGAGGATCAGGTGACGGCACCGCCGCAGCTGGACCCTTGGCCGGCGGTGCAGCCATAGCAATGGGAAGCGGTGCGGATGGGCGTGTGCTGCCAGGTTTTTTCGTCAAGGTCCCAGAGCTTCCATGGTTCGCCTTGGCGGCCGAGGTGCATATTCATCTGTTGATTGAAGTCACAGTCAAAGACATTGCCTTCCCAATCGACACTGATGGTGTCCCGGCACATTAACCCCGCCACCGAGGCCGGGTTGAAACTATCGGCCAGGAGAGCCATGTAATCCTCCAGGTGACCGTTGCGACGCAACCATGAAGCAAAGCGGGCCACGGGAAGGTTGGTGATGGCGTAGAGTTGATTGAAGACGATGTCGAAATGCTTTTTCAACTCACTTTTGTAGTCGGCTTCCAATTCCTTTTGGTCAGGGGGGAGTTTGGGGCCGTTCGGGTTGAAGACCAAGTCCAGGGTTAGGTTCTTTTGCCGACCGTATCCCAATTTATTGAGGAGGTGTAATCCTTTGATACTGTTGTCAAAGACTCCCTCACCTCGCTGTTCATTGACATTTTCGGGGTTGTAGCAGGGCATCGAAGCGACGACTTCAACCTCGTGTTCGGCCAGGAAGGGAGCGGCCCATTCGTATCCAGGTTCCATCAGAATCGTCAGGTTGCAACGGTCCATGACGTGGCAGCCGCGCTCTTTCAGGCCGCGGGCCAGGTAACGGAATTCGGGAATCATCTCCGGTGCTCCCCCGGTGAGGTCGGCTACGGGGATTGGGTTTTGTTCGACCCATTCCAGAATGCGGTCAACGGTCTTCCGGGTCATTATCTCCTTCCGTTTGGGTCCGGCGTTCACATGGCAATGGATACAGGTTAAATTGCAGAGTTTACCGATATTCAGTTGCAGGATACGGGGTTTTAGGCGGGTGAGTTTTTGACCGTGATCCCGCAGCGTTTTGAGGAAAGGCGGAACCATTGCCTCCTGGTCGGGGTTGACGAGATTTTTTTTGCGTTGAGGAAGCGTGGCGAGGGTCATGGGATCTTACCTTTATTTTGAGGACGAATAAAAATGAGAGAGAGACAAAGGATAAAGCTGTTTGGTAAATTGGTCTCGAAAGAGGGTTCGGTCAAACGCCCCCCCGACTTCGTTTCAACCACCAGCGGAAGGCTTTTTTCAGAAAGGGAGTGAAACGGGTTTTGTTGTAGGCATCGCCGATGCGTTGAATGGCCTCGGCGGCGGTTGGGTAGGGATGGATCACGTTCGATAGGGTGCCCAGCTTCATGCCCGCCTGCATGGCTACGGTGATCTCCGAGATCAAATCGCCCGCATTTTCTCCCACGATGGTGGCTCCGACAATGCGGCCTTTATGGGCGTGTACTTTGACAAAGCCCTTGGTTTTTTCTTCGACAATATTCCGGTCCATTTCGGCAAAGGGTTGGGTAAAGGTTTGGGCGTTCTCGCCGTACTTTTCCTTTGCTTCGTTTTCGTAAAGACCAACATGGGCAATTTCCGGCTGGGTGTAGGTGCACCAGGGAACGAGAAGATCGGTATGCTTTTTGCGGCCGCCAAAGAGGGCGTTCTGAATCACCAAGCGGGCGGTTGCCCCGGCCATGTGGGTGAATTTATATTTCATGGCGACATCCCCGATGGCGAAGATTTTCGGGTTGGTGGTCTGTAGGCGTTCGTTTACTTTGATGCCCGCGCGTTTGTCGAATTCCACTCCGACGGTCTCCAGACCAATGCCTTCGACATTCGGTGCCCGGCCGACTCCGACCAAAACCTCGGCGAAGGTGAGGGTTTCGGTTTTTCCCTCATGCTCCAGGGTGATGACCCTTTGGCCATCTTCCTGTTTCTCCACTTTTTTCAAGGCAACCTCGCAACGGGAGACGACGCCCTCTTCATGGAGTTGAGCCCGTACGATCTCCGAGGCCTCGGTGTCTTCCCTTGGGAGAATGCGGCATTCCGATTCAAATAGGGTTACTTTGGTGCCAAAACGGGTGAAAGCCTGGGCCATTTCACAGCCGATGGGGCCGGCTCCGATGATGGCGAGGGATTCCGGTTGTTCGGTGAGGGAGAACAAGGTTTCGTTGGTCAACGCTCCGGCTTCCGCCAGGCCCGGAACCGGAAGTACAATGGCCCGCCCGCCGGTGGCGACCACAGCTTTGGCAAATTTTAGATCCTGCCCCCTGACCGTTACCGTTTCCCGGTCCTTGAATTTGGCCTCTCCGAAAAAGATATCAACACCCAGGTCACGAAAGCGCTCGGCTGAATCATGGGGAGCGATTTGTGCCCGAAGTTCACGCATGTTTTCCATCAGAGCGGAAAAATCAACTTCCGGCGCAGAGTGTTTGAGGAAAGGGCTATCCTTGGTTTTCCGGGCGGCGGCAATTTGCTTGGCGGCGGAAAGCAGGGCCTTGGAGGGAACGCAACCAACATTCAGGCAGTCGCCGCCGAGGGCGTGTTTCTCGATCAAGGCGACTTTGCCACCCAGGCCAGCCACTGCCGCTGCGGTGACCAAACCGCCACTACCGGCACCGATCACTACGACATTGTAGCGTTCGGCCGGGGTGGGATTGGGCCAGTCCGGGGGCGCAACATTTTTACGCAAGGTCTGGTTGGCCTCAGAAGCGGGTTGAAATAAGGGATGAGAAGAGTTGCTTTCAGTCATAATGTAATAGGCCTATTCTTCTATGACGAACGGCGGGGCAGATTATTGCGAGGGAAGAAAAAGGAATTTTGCTTTACTTCTCACGGGGTTTCGGTGGGTTTTGTTTTTTTGAACATCAAAGGGCAGACGTCTGGAAGAATGGATTATTCCGTTGGGGCAAGGGAGTGTGCCTGTAGGGAGCTTGTCGAGATGAAGGTGAATCTAAGAAAAAAAGAGTTTTTTGTAGATTCGGGCGGAATAGAAGCTTTGCCGGTTCGTCAGAAATCCTGACAGAAACGTTTGTCGTTTCGTTTCTGTCATTCTTGTTGAGAGTCCTTGCCCTTTGAGAAGGGGGCAAGGGTTTTCAGAAATTCACCAAAGCCCGGGTTGACTGGTTGCGGTTGGAGGTCTTGAGTGAGGAACAGGAATGACCCGATCCCCCTCTATGTCCTGGAAGCAGCGTCTGTTTCGCCGGAGCACTCGCCGGCGCTTTTCCTTGTTGCGCCCATGGGTGGTAGGGCATTCGGTCCTCGATATCGGTGCGGCGGAAGGTTGGTTGGGCGAGGAGGCGGCTGCCGAAGGGTTGGCGGTGCAACTGGTCGATGTGGTGGATCTGAACCAAACCCAACTTCCCTTTCAACTCTACGATGGACGGGATTTGCCGTTTCCAGCGGAGAGTTTTGATACCGTCATGATTCTTTTGACGCTTCACCACTGTGCCGATCCCGAGGCGGTTCTGGCGGAGGCAATCCGCGTGGCACGTCGTCGGATTCTCATTACCGAATCGGTGTACCGGAATGAATGGGGCAAACGGCTTTTGACTTTTTTGGATGGAGGTTTTAACGGTTTGCGTTCGGAGGGAAAGATGCGCCCGGCCCTGGGCTTCCGGGAGGCGAGGGAGTGGGAACAGACTTTCCAGGATCGGGGGTTGCTGATTCGTCACCAGGCGGAACAAAGGCGCGGTTTACATCGTCAACATTTCTTCGTTCTGGATAAAGAAACGTCTTCTTGCTCATTCGATGGCCATTTGGGTGAGGTCCCACATGGGAAGGTAGATGGCGAGAGCAAAAAAACCGACGGCAAAGGTGAGTAGAACGATCAGCAAGGGGCCGATGGCACTGGTCATTTTTTTCATGGTGTAGCGCAATTCGACATCATAGTGCTCGGAGATCTTTTGCAGCATATCATCCAATTTTCCGGTTTCTTCACCAATCGCAATCATACTGACGACCAAAGGTGGGAAGAAGCGTGCATCCCGAAGAGGTTGCGATATGCCTTTGCCTTCTTGTAGGGATTGACGCAGTTTTAAGAATTCATGGGCCAGGGCGGTATTGTCCATGGTTCGGGCAAGAATTTCAATGGATTCTAAAATCAAATAACCGCTGCGTTGAAGAATGGCAAAGATGGAAGTGAAACGTGTCATGGCGGCTTTCACCAAAACGGGGCCAATGAGTGGAGTGTTCAGGAGGAGTCTATCCCAGCGCAGACGAACGGCTTCTTTTTTCAAAGCAAAGCGAAACCAGAGGAAACCAAGAACGAGCACAAAGGCCAGTGCAGGGCCCCAATCCAGCAGAAGGGCACTTAGGGCCATGCAAATTTGGGTAGGTAGGGGCAATTCCAAATCGGCTCGTTCAAAGAAGCCAGCGAAGGTGGGTACGACCCAGCCAAGCATCACCACGAAGGCAATTGCCAGGGCGATGATGACAAAAGTGGGATAACGTAGGGCGGAGCGAACCTCTTGTTTAACTTCTTCCTCGTGTTCAACCAGATAAAGAAGTCGCTCCATCGAATTGGGAAGGGTTCCGCTTTTTTCACCGGCCGAGACAATCGTGCAATAGAGAGAGGAAAAGACTTTGGGATGCTTGCTCAAGGCTTCAGAAAGACTGGAACCATCTTCGATATCGATGCGGATTTTGCGGCTGAGGCGGGCGAGGGTTGGGCTTTCGGATTGGGTTTCCAGAATTTCCAGACATTGGGCAATCGGAATTCCCACGCGAATCATGGTGATCATTTGTTTGGTGTAGAGAATCAGATCCTCGGCTTTTACCTTGCGCAAACGTTTGGTCGGGGGAGCGTCAGTACTTGCAGAGGTGACGTTAGTTTCTTTTACCGAAATTGGTTGCAAACCGTTTTGGAAAAGCTTTTCATTCGCGGCGGCGACCGATTCTGAATCAATTTTGCCCCGCTGGAAGCGACCTTGGTCATCTACGGCTTGAAAGGTAAAAGAAGGCATAGAGGAATAGGGTTAGGAAACAATGACGGATGCGGCTTCTTCCATCGTGGTTAGACCTTGGCGTATTTTATCGCGAGCGTCCTCCCGGAGGAAAGAAAAACCAGTTTCCCGGCGAGCGATGGAAATGAGTTTTTGTTCGGGGGCATTTTCCAGGATCGCTTGGCGGAGGTTTTTGTTGAACGCAATTACTTCGTAAATGCCGATGCGCCCACGAAAGCCGGAGTTGTGACATTGGTGACAACCGTGGGAGCGAACAAAGCGATCCTCGGAGGTGGTGCTTTCGATATCCCAAAAATCGAGGGCTTGGGGGGAAGGGGCGTAGGTTTCAAGGCAGTTGGGGCATACTTTGCGGACCAACCTTTGTCCCATGGCAATCCCGATTACGGAAGAGATCAGAAAAGATTCCAGCCCCATATCCTTCAGCCGTGTGATGGTGCCAATGGCGTCGTTGGTGTGCATGGTGCTTAGAACCAAATGGCCCGTTAACGCCGCTTGCATGGCGACTAAGGCGGTTTCCTTGTCCCGGATTTCTCCTACCATGATGACATCCGGGTCCTGGCGCAGGATGGAGCGCAGGGCACTGGCAAAGGTCATCCCGGCTTTGGTGTTCAGTTCGACCTGGCGAATGCGTTCGATTCGGAATTCGACGGGATCCTCTACGGTAATTATGTTATGTTCCGGTTTGTTGAGCAGTCCGAGCAGGGCGTAGAGGGTTGAGGTTTTTCCACTGCCCGTGGGTCCTGTGCTGAGCATCAGGCCATGGGGCCTTTGGGCAAAGGCTTCAATTTTGCACTGATCGTTGGCGTTCATTCCCAAATGGTCCAATTTGTAGACCAGGGCGGTCATATCGAGAATCCGGAGGACCAGGTTTTCTCCATAGATGGTGGGCATAGTGGAAATGCGAACATGAATCTCCCGGTTGTTGATTTTAGCACTGAAACGGCCATCCTGAGGTATGCGGGTGTTTGCGATATCCATGTTTCCCAGGATTTTGAGTCGGGAAACCACGGAGCTTTGTAATTTTTTGGGCCAAGAGGGGAGGTCCTTCAAAATTCCATCGACGCGAAGGCGTACCCGGACCTGAGTTTTTTCGGGGGAAATATGAATATCACTGGCTCGTTCCCATATGGCTTGGGTCAGTATCCAGTTTACATTGCGAACGGCGGATTGCCCCTCGGCAGCTTCGCGGGAGGCTTGAGAGGTTTCTTCCTCGGTTTCCTCCGTAGGCGAAAAATCAACCTCTCCGACTTCATGCGGTACGCCTCCAGCATCGGAGGAGATTCCGTAAAGAATGCCCATCAACTCGTCAAGCTGGCTTTCCGAACAGATAATTGGTTCCACTTCATGTTGGACGAGTTCTTGAATCTCATCCAGCGCGGGGATATTGGTGGGGTCCGTCATGGCGAGCAGAAGGACTCCATTATCCTCGGTTACCGGGGCTACATGGTGTTGGGTGGCACTCTTTAAAGGAATAAGTCGAGCCAGGTCATGGTTTACTGGAAATTCCCCGGGAGAATACCGGTCAATACGCAACTGCTTACTTAAGGCATCGATCATATCCGGTTCGCGAACAAGTCCCTCGCGGATCAGGAACTGCCCCAGTTTGAGTTTTTTGGGTCGGGAGACCGAAAGGGCTTCCGACAATTTTTCGGCGGTCAATAAGCCACTGTCGACGAGGATTTCCCCTATTTTTTTGCGGGTGCTCATTCTTCTTTGAGAGGGTCGTTGGGATATTCTTCAAGGCCGCTGTCGGGCTTTTGGGCGGGTTCCTCCCGAAGGTCTGGCGGGATGGGGGAGTCGGGGTGAATTATCTCCGCTACGGAGCGTCCGGGAATGATGCGTGGGGTTAAAAAGATCAGAGTATCATTGAAAGTATTTTGTGTTTTTGTACTTCGGAAAAGGCCGCCCAAGAGCGGTAAATCTTTTAAGAGAGGAATGCCGGTCACTTGATCAGATTGGGCGTTGGTCGAAAGGCCTCCTATAACAGTGGTTTGTCCATCGGCAAGATAGAGGGTCGTGGTGGCAGAGCGAGTGATGATGGGGAATTGAATGGTGTCATCTACGGTTACCGGACGGGACTCATCAAAGTCGTCTTTGGTAGTGATAATATGTAGCTTAATCCAATCATCATCAATCACCTGTGGGGTTACCTCGAGTCGTAGGAGAGCCTTTTTAAATTCCACTCCGGAAGTGGCTGCAAGGCCTGTTCCGGTGGTGGATCGGAAGGGGCGCTCCTCTCCGCTTTCAATGGTGGCGGTTTGTTTGTCGAGGGTAGTGATGGAGGGATTTGATACAATTTCCAACTCTCCCTCTCGCTGCATCGCGGTAAGTTGCATCTGGAGTTGAGTGTTGGAAGAAAAGCGGGTAGCACCAAAGGTCAACCCCGCCCCACCTTCAGAAACGAATTGGGCAGGGAAGTTGGCATTGAAGAGGCCGCGGGCATCATCTCCATCAAAATTCAAAGGAGTGCCGACGCTGACTTGCCCGCCATCCATTCCACTCCACAAACCGCCCCATTGAACTCCCAGATCACGGGCGGTTTCGGTGTTGGTTTGTACGATGCTGGCTTCGATAAGGATTTGATAGGCAGGTTGGTCGAGGTTTTGTGCGAGGTTTAGAACATTTTCCATGAAACCGGAGGGGGCATGAATGACCAGTAAGCCACTGTCCCGGTCGGAGATGATGGAAATTTGTTCTCTGGCTCCAGTTGAGGAGTCTCCTTGTAGAATGGAAAAGCTTTGTTTAAGGGATTCCGCAAGGATTTCAGCGTTGGCGTAGCGGGCGCGGTACAATTCGACGCGGAGAGGTTCCGCTCTTCGACGGGCTTCACGGGCTTCCTCGCGCTGGCGGAGAGATTGTTCCAAGGCGATTTGTTTTTCCAGATCCTCGCGGGAAAGGACCCGCAAGAGTCCGTTACGATAGCTATAGTGAAGGCTATGGGCTTCGACGATTTGTTCGAATAGTTCGTTCCAAGGCATCTCTTTGGAAATGGAGAGGGCCACCGGACCACTGACATGGTGACCGAGCAAAAGATTGATTTCAGCACCCTTGGCAAGGGTACGTAAGACGACGGCAATATCCATTTCCCTGGTCAGATTCATCGCGGTGACAGGATCGTCTGGCAAGGGATCGTTTTGGGAGGAGTGGAGAAGGGGAATTTCCTCCTGATTTTGATCCTCTCGGTCGGAACTTGTTGGGGTGGGCGGATAGATGGCTCTGGGGACGGTGGGAGGGAGGGTGTCCGAGCGTTCAAACAAGGAAGGAATATTTGTCGAGGTCCCGGTTTTTTCCTCTTCCTTGGCTTGGGTCTGACAACTGCTAAGTACCAAGGAAAGGGAGAAGGTGATAATTCCCGGTAAAAATCGGGTCTGGGAAGGGCGAAGTTTTTTCATGGTTTGTTAAGTTCTATCCGAATTGGTGTTTTCAATTGGGGATTACTGATTTTTAGGTGGGTGGGCTGTATTTCCAAAATTTGCCAGGACTGATCCTCCAACCATTCTCCGGGAAGTCGGGATTCCCCGTCGACTATGGCAATGTGGCGATCATTGATATTAAAATATCCGGTATAAGCGGGAAGATCCGTAGGGGCGGTTTCACTTCCGTCTCCAGGGGGTGTTTCCGGTTCCTCCGACAGGGCGGGAAAGGGAGTAAGTTTTTTTTCGGTCCAGGGGTTATCGAGAGCCTCTAGAACTATCCGGTGAGAGTGCGGTAGAGTGATTTGGGACAATTGGACTTGGGCCTGGATTGCCAGTGGTTCGTCATCGGTGGTTGACGGGGAAGTCAAGTCAGAGGAGGAAGGGGACCATAATAAATCCCCCACCGCAGCAATTGCGACTACGGCGACAGTGGTGATGATGATTTTTTCCCGGCGATTCATGCGAGAGGAAATTTCAGGGTTAAGGAATATTCCGGCTGTTGATTCGTTCCTTTGACGGTTAAGGTCTTCCACTCAAGCCGATAGGGAAAGTTTGCGAGCTTAATAAACAAGTTGCGAAAATCCGGCAGGGCGCCTTCTATGGTGAGCCGAACTTCCAAGTGGTTCATCTGATCAGGGGGGAAATGGAGAGAGGTCTCCATCTCTAACAATTTTAGAGCGTTGGAGGTAATGGTTTCGCTTAGCATTTCGGTGATGGATTCCAGTTGGTCGCGATCCAGGTTCTGCTGGGAAATCCTTTCCATTTGCTGTTCATGCAAATGGTTTCTTCGGTCCCGCCATTGTTCATAAACCGGCTCCCATGTCTCCCAGGAATTCAGACGATTCTGGATCTGGGAGATTTCCGCTTGGAGCGTGCGGTTTTGTTGCCAGGTAAAAGTGATGCCGCCGAAGATGAGGACTACCAGACCGATGCTGGTTACGGCAATCATTCCCCAGTAACTTTTGTACCTCTTTTTCCAGAATTCTTTTATTTGGACATTGGTCATGGCGTGAGAGGAATGGTTTTAATTTCCATGCTAAAGCGAAGAAGGGGGTTCTCCTTTTCATCGGTAACAAGGTTTGAGTGGCGAAGGGTGGCTTCAGCGGTCAGGACTGATTCCTGAAGGTCTTGGTGGTATAAGCCTAAGCGATTGGCTTGGAGGGCTTCTTCTCCGCTAACACTGCCCTCAATTCGAATGGAGGGTGCGTTTTGTCCGGAGGGTTCCCTGATTTGGTGAACATGGTGAATACTTATTTCCGGAGGGGCTAAGGTGAAAATTTCGTGGAGGAATGCGAGAGGCTTGAAGGGGTCCAGGGATTGGCGAACGTTATCAATTTCCCGATGCAGGGAGGTTACCCGGGTGAGAACTTCCTCCCCGCTCAGGGTGAAGCTCGGAATGGTTCTTTCCAGGGCATTCTTTTTGTCGCGAAGCTCTTGTAAAGCGAGATGTTGCTGGAGGTAGAAAAATCCCAGAAGAAGGGTCATAAAAAGAAAAAGAACGAAAATTCTGACATTGATTTTTTGATGTGATATTTGCGCTAATCTCTCGCTCAAAGGGTTGCAAAGATTCGGCCCGGTATTGGTTTTGGCCAGAGCGAGTCCCAAAGCGGTGGCAAATCCGGCCGACTGAAGTGGTTTTTGATGTTCGACGTTTTCCGGCAACTTCCGTTCCGGGAATGGATCGATGATTTCAATGGGGTAGGTTGTTTGATCCTTAAGGTAGCGAAGGCAGTGAGGGCTCTCAACAAAGTGACCAGTCAGATGTATTGAGTTAGGGGCTTCGATGTCGGGAAATTTGGTCCTGGTATATTCGAGGGTCCGGTCCAACTGCCTGGAAAGTCTTTCCAAGGGGGGGTTGACGATCTCCTTGACTTCCTGCTCATCATAATTGTGGTGGGGCCATGGGGATATCCCAAGGTCAAGAATCAGAGATCGTGCGGTGCCGGAGTCCGGAGATGGGCTTAATTGCTTTACCAAGTCCTCGGCGATTTGTTCTAAACCGATAGGGACGGCACGGACAAGGATTGTTTTTTCGTTATCGAAAATCATGATACGGCTATAATTCCAGCCGAAGTGGGCAATGGCTTTCACCTTGCCAGGATAAGTCAACCAGCCTTCCCGGAAAAGGTTGCGAATCGCAAAGATTGCCAAAGTAAGGCCCTCTACTGAGGGTCCGGCTTGGGAGAAGGCTTTGACAATACGGTCTTTTTCATTTTTCTCGACCAGCAGTCCGATGGCTTTTTGTAGATTACGCCCATCGACTTCGATGATTTTCTCGGGGTCAACATCGCAAAAATTTTTTTTTTCGTCAAAAGGGTCTTCTCGCTGAATCGCCCAGTAGGAGGCCTCTGGAAGGTGAACCAGTTTGACGGGGGGAAGGGTTAAGGGGTAGATACGGGCATTCCCGCGGGCTAAAGTGCTCCAGAAAGTGATTTGTGAAGGGGGGTGTCGTAGGGATTTGATGGCTTTGCTAAGACCTTCGGTTACCCCGTGTGAGCCCATTTCCAAACCAGGGTTGAGTGGTTCGTAATGACATTGTAGAACCTTAAAGCTTTGATTGCTTTGGTGAGCAACTAGGACTATGCGAATTTCCCTGGGACCGAATTCCACTCCAGCCACAAGGACCGGATTGGAGCGTTTGAAGGCAAGGCTTTGAAATAATGAAAACATACCGGAGGGTTTTAGCAGGGAAGTTGATTGGTTGTTTCTGATAGTTCTTGCGGACTTTTATCGGCGCAGGAGGCAAACCAAAAAATACGGTTTCGTCCTTGTCTTTTCGCTTCGTAGAGTGCTTTGTCAGCGGTTTGCAGGATGACCTCAGGTTGTTCAAAGGCGGTAGTGAATGCCACCCCAAAACTCACCGTGATGGGATCTTCGTGGGGAATGAAGTTTTTGGCATTCATAGTGAATTGATGGCGGATTTTCAGAAGCCTTTTCAAGATCGCTTGTTGGGAGTCGTTATCCATTTTCAGTGGCATAAGGATAAGGAATTCTTCTCCTCCCCAGCGGGCGATGTTATCAGAGGTTCGTATTCCCATCTGCACGGAATTGGCAAAAAGCTGGAGAACCTGGTCACCGGTTTGGTGCCCAAAGTTATCGTTGATCTGTTTGAAATGGTCCAGGTCGGCAACAACCAGTGCCAATTGTCCGTTTTCGCGTTGCGTGCGGGCAATTTCCTTTCCAATTAGATCCATCATCGCGCGCCGATTGTATAAACCGGTCAAGTCGTCATGCATGGCCAGACTTTGCATTTTCTTTTCGGCCTCGCGGAGATCTTGTTCCAGTTTAATAGACCTTTCTCCAACCAGGACCCGGGCTCGCAACTCTCCCCGATTGAAGGGTTTTCGAATGAAATCCGAGGCTCCTTTTTCCAATGCGGCAATGGCTGATTGAGAAGTTGTGCGGGCGGTCACAAAGATAATATAAGGTGGGATTTGGGTATATTTCTGTCGGATAATTCGGCAAACCTCATCTCCATTGATTCCCGGCAACTCCCAATCCAGAAGAACAATCAGTGGGTTCTTCTCCTTTTCGATAACCGCTAGGGCCTCTTCGCCATTATCGACCGTTAGGGTGGGATAGCCAACACTCTCGAGGGTTCCACGCATCATCATTTGGGAGGTTGCGTCATCTTCAACGATCAAAACTTTTTGTGTTGGATTCATACTGATCTCTTAGGGTAAATTTTTTCGACTGATCCGATTATCTGAGAGAATTTTTTCAGGATTTTGGGGTCGAAGTGCTGTTTCTCATGGTACAACTGCGCAAAACTTTCCTGTATTGATTGGGCGGGGTGATAGGAGCGTGGTGAGCAAATGCCATCAAAGATGTCGGCGATGATGAATATTCTCGCCGCGAGGGGAATCTCTTCTCCTTTCAGTCCGCGAGGGTAGCCGCTGCCGTCGTAGCGTTCATGGTGGCAACGAACAATTTCGGCAACTTCCTTCAGATAGGGGTTCCGGGAGAGGACGCGGTAGCCGATCTCTACGTGGGTCTGCATCAATTCCCATTCGGCTTTAGTCAATGGTCCAGGCTTGGCCAGAATATGATCGGGAATGCCAATTTTTCCGATGTCGTGTAGAAAGGCGGCCCGACGCAGAATCTCGAGTTCCCGTGGAGACAAAGCCAGTGCCTGGCCCAGTATCAGGCAGATCTCCACGACGCGGCGGGTATGATCTCCGGTAGTTTTTTCCTTGGCTTCAAGAAGCGAAACCAATGCTTCCAACATATATTGGTACGAATCCTCAAGATGCTGTTTCGTTTCCGCGAGTTCCTTTCCCCGGGCCTGGGCCAGTTTCCGGACTTCTGCTTCTTTCCGTTCTTTCTCTATAAGAGCATTGCGGAAGGTCATCCCCCTGGCTAGTGCCATGTGCAGGGAATCGATAGTGATAGGTTTGGGAAGGAAGTCGATCGCCCCGGCGCGAATGGCGCGGATGGCATTTTGAGACTGGGTACAACCGGTAAAAAGAATTCCGACGAGGGTAGGGTATTGACTCCCAAAATACTCCACCAGGCTAATCCCGTCTTCGCCTGGCATACGCAAGTCGGTCATGAGAATATCGAACGACTCCTTTTGGTTCGTCATGATTTTCTTAGCTGATTCCGCACCGGTGCATTTAGTGACTTTATAGCCGCATTGCTCAATAAGTTGGGTAAGGGTTTCCAGAACGGAAGAGTCATCGTCGACCAAGAGAATACTTCCCTTTATTTTATCGTGGTCATTTGAAAAGTAGGGCAACTGTTCAGAAGAAAACGTTTGTAGGGAACGAGGCATGAATCGTTGAATGTGAATATAAATAGGGGCTGGGATTGCTTTCGTTAGGTTTTTAGTCGAGCCATTGTTCAACGGCGAAATCGGCGATTTGAAAAATCATCGTGGGGTTGGCGGGTTTGAGATCAATAACCCCGTTCAGGGAGGCGAAGGCACCAACGCCGTAAAAGCTCGACTCCACGTTAATATTGCCTGCACTCAGGACCGTTCCCATCCATTGGCGGGTTCCATTATTACTGGTGATGTGCATATCCTGATGGGTTTCCCAATAGACTCGGCGGGCTAGTTGTTTTGCGGTTTCTACATCAATTTGGTTGAGGTTGGTGAAGCTCACTCCATCGGTGGAGACTTGGACTGGTCCGGAGAAGCGAATGGGGCCTTCGACAAATACGGTAATCCGATCACCCGTAGAGAGATCAAGGCGGAGGGTCTGCCCCCATGATCCCGGTCCGAAGGATTTGAATACATAACAACCTGGATCTCCGACTTCCTGGCAATTGCCGGCCTGTAGGGTCAGTGTGGAACCCCCTCCAATGGTTAAATCTCCATACACTCCCGGAGGAAGGACACGACTGCCACTTTGCGGAACGACAATATCCTCAGTCCCCGCCATGAAACTTTGTAGTGGAGGGGGCGGAGGCGGTGGGGGGCAACCTGTAGGTGGTGTCGGCTCGACACGGGGAGGACTGGGAATGTTGGTATTTCCCGGTTGGAAATTATTAATGGCACCGCCGGCAAAACTGTCGCCTTCTATGGTGCCCCCGCGGCCCCATCCTGAAGTGATATTGTTTCCAGCATGGACCTCTCCGCCGATGTCGGTATTGCCGTTGAAGTTAATATTCCAGCTTGCGTACACATTTCCGAGGACTTCGCCATGGCTAATGTCCACACTGCCGCCAGCATGAATGTCTCCGCCGACGAAGGAATTGGATGAATGCAGGATTACATTGCCGGTGGCAAAAATGGAACCAAGAACCGCCGTGCCTGATTGCAGAACCACATTTCCATTGGCGCGAATATCGCCAACAACCATAGTGTTTGAGGATTGCAGGATGACATCGCCATCGGTTGCGCAAATAAAGCCTCCGACCGAACTGTTTGACCCAAGGGTGACAGAGGTGAGGGAAATGATATTCCCGGTTACTTCATTGTTTCCGGGGGCAATGGTAATGGAATCGCTGAAGAGGCTTCCATCCACCGTGGCTCCAGAGGGAAGGGAAAAACCAGTCGAGCCATTTCCGCCGCCTCCGCTGTAAATGACATAATCATCCGGGGTGCTTCCGGTGAATCCGTCGTCGTCGGAATCCCCATCGTCTTCAGAGGAGATGCCAATGGTAAATGGTGGTAAGGCAACTTTTGCGCCGTGGACGGCTCCATATGGTGTTAATCCGGTTAGCTGAATGGTGAATTCATTAGTTTCTTCCTCGTAGTCCACGACTTCTGCATGAAAGGTATTTCCGGTTAAAACAAAGGTGAAGGAAGAGCCGACCGGGAGGGGATCGCCGGAGGAGTCCGTTAAAAGGGCTTTGCCCGCAGGCGAATGGAAATATTCCCGGCCCGCCTGAGCGGCCAATGTTGTCTGATGGCTGGAGGAGCTCACAACAGTCATCTCCATTCCCGAGGATCTAATTTGAATAATTCCACTCCCCAAAATGCCAAACAGGAGAATAACCGCGAGCAAAGGAAGAAGAATGCTTCCCCGTACTGAGTTGATAGGGTTGGCTTTGATTTTTGTCATGGCGGAGCTTTAAAAAGCCTTTGTAGATTTAATATTATGTAAAAACGGGAAAATGTCAAAGGAATATTACAACAGGATTGGCTGTTAAAAAATTTACGAAGCCTGATTATTCCGAGGAAAGAGGGGTGATATTCACTGGAGCGGGGAGGGAGAAGCGTTGGATTTGGGGAGCGTCGGGGTTGATTCGAATCGCGGTGGTCAGAGTGTTTAGGCGCACGGAGTCGCCTACCAAAAAAATCTGGAAATCGGTAACCCCTTCCAAAAGCACATGAGGAGTGCCTGCAGTTTCTAAAAACAGGGTTTCTTCGGTGCTGTCCCAGGCCAAGGCAAGAGCTTCGCCATTGCGGTTGGGGTGAAGACTTTCCCAGTCGAGACGGATGTTTCCGGGGTTGTCCGAAAGGGCCTCGGCCCATTGCAGTTCCTTTACCATCCGTGCCAGAGCTATTTCGACTTGTTGATTATGTCTTATCGTTATTCGCTCCAAGGTGTATCGTTGCACCGCCGAGGAAACAAAAAAAGAGGCAAAGGCCCCCAAAATCCCCAGCAAAACCAGCACTGAGATAATTTCCACAAGGGAAAAAGCCGATGGGCCTGGGGATGTTTTCATTCGTCTTCCTCCGGTTGGGGGTTGAAAAACCAAGTGGTGAGGGACTGTCCGGCAAACTGCAAATCGATCTCCAGTACGGCAAACGGTGGCGGCGAAGCGGAGACCAAGGTCTGATCGCCCGATGGATTCTCGGTGAACGCCATCCAACGGGTCGCAAGACTGTGCTCGTTTTGGAAAATCGCATCCGAGAAAACGACTTCGTTCTCGATAAAAGCGCGGTAGTCCTCGTCAAAGGCGTTTTCCTCATCCAGCGTGAGGTAAATCGCCGGATGACTTTGGGCGCTTAACTCATCCATGGCGGAGCGCAGTTGGTATTTTGCCGCGAGTTCATCGGTATAGCTGGCCGATTCGCGAAAGGTGTAGCTGAAAACCGGCAGTAAAATGGCGGAGAGAACCCCCACCAAGAGAAGGGCCAGAATAACCTCAACCAAAGAGAAGCCGGCGCGGCGGAGAAGATTGGAGGGAGGGGATTTCATTGCACCAGCCCGGTTTCGGGAAGGATGGTTAGGGTTCGGGTATTGGTTCCGTCGGACAAGGTGAGGGTCAGGGCACTGCTTATCGGCGTGTCGCTGTTATTGACCGGTCGGCCCAGCGCATCGAAGCGGATTTTGCTGGCACCGGAAACAGTGATTCCGGAAACAAAAACCCGAGTGTCGTTGGATTCGCCCCGGGAAGGACTGAAAACTCCGGGCAGGCGAGCGATGCTCGCGCTATCCGGTGGGGGGATGAGTTGCCATGAGGTTCCCCCGGATAAAAACTCAATTTCCCAAGGGTCGGTGTCGGCGAGAGCCTGAATCTGTGCGTGGCGCAGGTGTAATTCGAGGCGATCTCGTTCAGTGACCAGTTGACTAGGCGAACGGGTGAAATGGACCCCGATGACGGCTCCGAGTACCCCAAGCAAGAGCAGTACCGCGATGATTTCAATTAGCGTAAAGGCTTTGTTTGAAGTGAGGGTCATGAGGGGCAGAGGGCAAAAAATCCCAAGGGCTGCCGCCGCTTGGGATTTTTTTGCTTGGATTTTGTTCCTTGCTCAATGGGATTAGTCCCAACGGCCGGGGGAGCTTGTGGTCGCGGCTGTCCGGGTCAAGGTGACACTGGCCCCTCCGAATTCGAGAGTGCCTCCGGATGCGTCAACAGTGCCATCCCAAGAATAATCGCTTCCCAGATCGGTATCCATTTCGGTCCAGACCTCGGCATCGGTGATGCTCCCCGATCCAGAGATCATGGCTTGCCCCCAAGCTAGGTTTTCGCGGCCATTGAGCTCGGCAACTCCGGCATCCAGAGCACGTTCTTCGGCGGCTGCGGTTAAATCAATATAGCGGGGAACAGCGACGGCCGTCAGAATCCCCAGAAGGACAAGGACGGCGATGATTTCAATCAACGTGAAACCACGTTTATGGGATAGGGTTTGGGTATTCATAGAGTATTTCATTTTGTTTTGAGGAATCAGTACTTGAGCAGGAATATCCTGTCGTGGTTTTAAAATTGATAAAAAAAAGTCAATGAGTCAAGACTCAATCGTTAAATAAAAGAAAAATTCAAAGGCTCGGGATTAGATTTAATGAAAATTAGAACTTTTCATATTTTCTTTACGATTGGTTGAAGAGTGGACGGTTTCTTCGGAAATTTTGCCTTCTTTGCATAACCGCAAAAGGGATTTTTCCATGGTTTGCATGCCATGTTCGCTGCCGGTGGAAATGGTGCCGTAGAGTTGATGGTTCTGGTTTTCCCGGATAAGGGTACGTACTGCGTTGGTTCCCATCAGGATTTCGCGGGAAGCGATCCTGCCCGAACCTTCAGCCCGGGGCAAAAGGATTTGTGCAACTACGGCCTGCAAAACATTCGCCAATTGGGAACGAACCATGGCCTGTTGCTCGGCGGGAAAGATATCAATGATTCGGTCAATGGTTTGGGAGGCGTCGGAGGTATGCAGAGTAGAAAAGACCAATTGCCCGGTTTCGCTGGCGGTCAGGGCGAGTTGCATGCTTTCCCGGTCCCGCATCTCTCCAATAAATAAGACATCCGGGTCGGAGCGCAGGGCAGATAGCAGAGCAGTCTGAAAATTGCGGGTGTCTTGGCCGAGTTCCCGTTGGGTAATCTCCGATTCTTTGGGTTCCAATATATATTCTATAGGATCCTCAATGGTTAGAATATGTTTTTGCTGCTTTTGGTTAATCAATTCCAGTAGGGTGGCTAGGGTCGTGGTTTTCCCACAGCCGGTTGGGCCCGTCACCAAGACCAACCCTTTGGACATTTCCGCCAAACGCCTGACGGAAGGTTCCAGAGTAATCTCTTCAGGAGTGGGGATGGTCCTTGGAATAATGCGAAAACTGCCTCCCCAGCCTTCTGATTGACGGTGCAAATTCGAGCGGAGTTGGACCTGTGATCCATCCTCCAGGGATTGAGCTATTCCCACATCAAGCTCCCATTCCTTTGCTAAATAACTTTGTTCCTCTTCTCCTAAAAGAGGAAAGAGAAGGTCTTCGACTTCTTGTGGCGACAGTGGGGTGAATTCTTTTTTTTGCGAAACCAGGCAACCATCAATGCGAAAACTCGGGGGGCGGTGGGGAATGAGATGAACATCGGATGCGCCCATTTCAACAGCTCTTTGAATCACACGAGAAAAACTAATCATTTATAAAATATCGTTAAAACTATGTGAATAGTCAATAAATTTATATAAGTATTATTATTCTTGATGTCGTCATCAAGCAAACGGCCAGCAGCCCTGTTCCCTATCAGGATTCAAAAAAAACGAGCGGCGACCAAAGGCGGCCATTGCTCTCTTGGTGTCACAAGGCCGCAAGGCATTGTCACAGTGCGGAACAAATGGGTGGTTCGCATCGTCCACATTTCTTCGTTCTGGATAAAGAAACCTCTCCCTTCTGATTTTATGCAATCCTCTTCCTGGCTTCCCACTCCCCCGGAAAAACGCTACCCGTTTTGGGTGCGAAGAATTTTCCGCAAACAGCAAAAAACCTTTGGCCAGATCTTGCATCCCGCCCGTTGGTGGGGGTTGCGGCCTTTCCGGTACCTGCTTTTTATGCTCTTTTGGCGGAATTTCGACCGGCAAAGATCACCCCTTGAGCCCACCTTGCGGGCGCTGGTACAGGTTCTGGTGGCTCAACGCAACGGCTGTGCCTTTTGCACGGACCTGAATGCCCTGCACCTTTTGCAACGGGAAGGTGATTTGCAAAAGTTGGAGGAATTATCCCATTATGCGGAGGCGGATGGCTTGAGTGAGCGGGAAAAAACTGCCCTGGCCTATGCCGAGAGCATTACGGCGACCCCGGTGGCGGTGGATCAGGCATTGCAGGCAAGGGTCAAGGGACTTTTTTCGACGGAGGAAATTGCCGAACTGACGGGTCTGGTGGCCTTTCAAAACATGTCGGCCAAATTCAATACGGCCCTTGATCTCCCTTCGCAGGGCCTCTGTGAAAGAGGGGGCCGGTAGAACGGCGTCTCCGGTGCTGGGTCCACCATTGTACGCTTTGGCCAACGCGGGCTGAAGCCTCGCGCTACCCGTTGGCGGGAGATCCGCTCCGCTTCAAGTGGAGTGTTGGAGGGGGGGAGGGAAATTAAGGTCGAAGACGGCGAAGCACTTAAGAAAAACAGCCGGAAGACTAGGGATGAGGGGTGAATGTTGGGGGATGAGGAAACAGTTGTATCTCTCACGGAGGCACAAAGGCACGAAGAGGTACGGTAAGCGGGGACCTCGTGTCCCTGCGCGTCGTTCTTCAGCCTAAGGTACAGCTGCCCCCGCAACCTCCGACCGTCGTGGAACAGCCGGGTGGGAGGAAAGTAGCTGCGGTCTTTAGCCGCAGTTCGGGGAGGAAGAAACCGAAAGAAAAACAGCCGGGAAGAACCACCAATGGACACGAATAAACACGAATTGATGTAGAAAGGAAACAAAACAGCCGTATCTCGCGCGGAGACGCAGAGACGCAGAGGAAAGAAAAACAGCCGGGAGGGAAGGGATGAGGGGTGAATGTTGGGGGATGAGGAAACAGTTGTATCTCTCACGGAGGCACAGAGGCACGAAGAGGTACGGTAAGCGGGGACCTCGTGTCCCTGCGCGTAGTTCTTCAGCCCAAGGTACAGCTGCCCCCGCAACCTCCGGACGTCGTGGAACAGCCGGGTGGGAGGAAAGTAGTTGCGGTCTTTAGCCGCAGTTCGGTGAGGAAGAAACCGAAAGAAAAACAGCCGGGAGGGAAGGGATGAGGGGTGAATGTTGGGGGAAAATGCTGAAAAGCTGAAATTAAACAGCCGAAAATAAAGCGGGTGCCTTGGGGAACGATTGGACGGTTGTCGCGCGAAAGCTCACAGGGACGTTCGCCCTCCCGGCGGGGTGCGTGCCTTTCTGGGAGGGCGAGGGTCCCTCCGAGCTCGAATGGTTGGGTTAAGGTGCGGATTCTTGGGGGACGTTCATCCACCGGGTGGGTGCCTTGGGGAACGTGGCCTTCGTTGTTCAGTGGCCTCTCAGCGGAACATCAGGACCGGGACGAGACAGGAACGGATCATCGCGGTGGTGGTGCTGCCAACAATGAATTGCCGGATGCGGGAATGGCCGTAGGCGCCCATAACCAGAAGTTGAATTTTTTCTTTTTTGATGGTTTCGGCGATGGCTTTTTCCGGTTCGCCCGGAATGGCCCGTACGTGTACGGAATACCCGGCCTGGCGGAGTTTTTCGGCGGCTTCCTCAAGGTACCATTTGGCTTTGTCATCTAGGTTGCCCGCCCGGATCAAGTGGCAGGTGAGTCCTTTGAGGAGGGGTTGTTGAAGGGCGAAGTGGAGGGCCTTTTCGGTGCTGGGGCCACCATCATAGGCGAGGGCAAAGGCATTGATCGGTTTAAAGGAGCGGGCGGCGACAAGGACCGGATTGGCACTGGCGCGGATAATTCTCTCCAGGTTGGAGCCAAGATGGCCGGTGGCGAAATCCGCCGATTCACCCCGCTTGCCGATGACCACCAGATCCGCATTCTTTTCCAGTTTCGCCACCGTTTCGATGAGGGAGCCGATTTGTTGCTCGGTTTTTACCTCCGTGATTTCAAGGTCTTCAAGGTGCTTTCGGGCGGCTTGCAGGATGGCTTTTCCGCGCTCCCGGGCAATCCGGTTTTTGGTTTCCTCGAACTGCACCATTTCGTCCAGTAAATCGTCGCCCGCATCCAGACCGAAGTTGCCGCTAAGGTCCGCTTGGTTGTGCTTGGACAGGTTGGGGTCGAGCATGTGCATGACATGGATTTTCGCTCCGGTTCGCTTCGCGACCCAGGCACTGTGATCGTAAATGCTGGGGGCGTAGATGGAGCCGTCGGTGCAGGAAATAATTTTGTTCATAGGGTTTAGTGGGGGGAAAGGTTTTGGTCGGCATCGTCCTTGTCATGGACGGCGACCCGTGAGACGAGGGTGGCGCTCGCTTCATTCAGGCCGAGAACCTCAACTTCCGCGCCCGAGCGACGGAATTTGAGCACGACTTTGTCCAAGGCCGCCACCGAAGTGATGTCCCAGAAATGGGCTCGGTTCAGGTCAATCGTTACTTTGGAAAGCACTTCGCGATGGTCGAAGGCTTTGGTGAAGCGTTCGGCGGAGACAAAGAAAAGGTTTCCATCGACAAAATAGGTTCGCTCTTCCCCGTCTTCCTTCAGTTCCGAGCCCACGCGCACCAACAAGGCTGCTTTGCGGGCGAAGGAGAAAACGCTCATCAGAATGCCAACCCCGACTCCAATGGCCAGGTTGTGGGTGTAGACCACCACAACTACGGTGGTGATCATGATCAGACTGGAGGTTTTGGGGTGATTGCGAAGATCCTTGAGGGAGCCCCAGTGGAAGGTTCCGATGGCTACCATGATCATGACCGCAACCAAGGCGGCCATGGGAATCAGGGCGAGGTATTTGCCTAGAACGACGACCATGATGATCAGGAAAATCCCGGCGGCAAAAGACGAAAGACGTCCCCGTCCCCCCGATTTCACATTGATCACGGTCTGGCCGACCATGGCGCAACCCGCCATGCCGCCAAAAAAGCCAGAGACGGTATTGGCGATCCCTTGGCCTACACATTCCTGATTTTTGTTGCTGTCGGTATCGGTCAATTCATCGACGATGGAGGCGGTCATTGCCGATTCCAGCAGGCCAACAATAACCAGGGGGATAACGTAAGGCATAACAATTAGCAGGGTTTCCAGATTTAGGGGTACATCTGGAAATAAAAACACCGGAAGGGTAGAAGGCAATTCTCCTTTATCCCCAATGGTGGGAAGGCCCATTCCAGTGAAAACGGCAAACAAGGTGAGCGCGATGATACAAACCAGAGGGGAGGGGATTGATTTGGTGATTTTTGGGAAAAGATAGATAATCACCAGGCCCCCGGCGACCATGGCATACATTTCCCAGCCCTGGCCTTTGAATTCCGGGAGCTGCGCCATGAAGATCAAGATTGCCAGGGCATTGATAAAACCGGTGAGGACCGAGCGGGACACAAATTTCAGGAGATTTCCCAGTTTCAGCAAGCCCGCCAGGATTTGGATGACTCCGGTTAGGATGGTGGCGACCAAAAGATATTCCAGACCGTGCTCGCGAACCAGCAATACCATTAACAAGGCCATGGCTCCGGTGGCGGCGGAGATCATGCCCGGGCGGCCGCCGGTGAAGGCGATGACCACGGCGATACAGAAGGAGGCGTATAGCCCAACTTGTGGATCCACCCCGGCAATGATGGAGAAGGCGATGGCTTCGGGAATCAGCGCTAAAGCGACCACCAGCCCGGCGACAAGGTCGCGCGGGACATTGGAAAACCATTCGCGGGAATAATTGGAAAACATAGGAAAATGAAACAATAAAAGAGCGGGGTTTTGGCAAAATGAACCAAAACTCCGGAAGGAAAAATAGACCCGGTCCGATGTCTTTGTTGGAGCGTCCTGCAACCCCGGTGAGATGAGCCAAACAAGGAATCGGTTGGGCGAGAGAGCGTTTACGCTGATCTTTTGAAAATTGGGTGGCAAGCGAAAATTTTGTCCATTGGGGCTTTGCGATACTTTGAAAGGGCGAAAATGCCGCTAAAGATATTTGAGCCAGTCCAAGTCTCTAATTTTTTTTCCATGGGTTCTCTCCCGGACTTTTTCAATAAGGTATTAAACCGATAATTCGGGCACGTGCCCGATTTTTCGGTTAATGACGGCGATGCGGCGGGTTGTGGTAGGGGTGCTTGGCCCGAGGCACTTCGTGCCAGGATACGATGGAGGAGCACACGGAAATCAGCCCGATTACGGTGGTGTGACCCGTAGCCGAAGACGTGACTCTTTGGCTACGCTGCCCCATTAGTCGAAATCGTGAGATTTTGGATGGCTGTTTGCGTCGGAGGGGCTTTACGCCCCGATCCGTGGCGGGGAGAACCTGGTGGTTTTGGGGAAGGTTGGCAACGTTGGGGGAGATCGGCGGAAGTTCGTGAATTTTCGGCCGATTTGGTCGGGAGAATAGTAAACTCCCTCCGACAAGAGTTCACCCTCTCATCGGTTTTTCATATCGGGCCTTCGCTTGCTCATTTTGGGAGGCGATTTCCATTTTAGACAAAAGTTTCTCAAAATTGGGCAAAGACAAAAAAGGTTATTTCTGGTTTACTGGAGGCTCACCTCAAAAGGAGATACTGCGTATGACCACAAAAATGACGATGGCGAAACTGGAGCTGGTGGATGAGAACCATCCCCGTGCCCAACAAGTTGCAGTGCTGGACTCGCCCGGCACTTTAAAGACGGCTTTTGCCGAAATCCCCGAAGCGGGAGACGACGAAATCCGGGTAAAAATTAAATGGGTGGGCATTTGTGGCTCGGACCTGGAAGCTTTTCGGGGAACCCGGCAGCCGGAATTCATGAGTACCCCTACGCGTTTGGGCCATGAGGTTGCCGGCGTGATCGACCAGGTCGGCAAGAATGTTCATGGCCTGAAGGAAGGTGACCAGGTGACTTGCCGTTATGTTTGGGGGGCCTTTGCCGAATATATTGTCTGCACTCCCTTTAACGTCAAAGTCCTGCCGCCGGAGTTTCCCTTGCTGGAGACGAGTCTGATCGAAATTCTCCCCGGCGTGATCCATGCGGCGGAATTAGGACAAATCAATCAGAACAAAACGGTGCTCATCACCGGGCAGGGAGTTAGCGGATTGGTGCTGACCCAGATTATCGCTCTCTACAGTCCGAAGGCTCTGGTCGTTACCGACCTGCGGGACCGCAACCTCGAGTTGGCGCGCAAATACGGAGCGACGCACACCTACAAAGTGCCTACTCCGGAAACCCCGACGATGGACGTGGTGGGGAAAGATTTCCCGGATGGGTTTGATGTTGTCGTTCCCTGCCTGTTGGAAGGGGACGGTATGGTGGACTCCCTCGATAGTTTGGCGACTTGTGGCAAGATTGTGATGTATGGCTGCATCGGGACCTGCAATCAGCCCTTCGACTTTTTTAAATTACACCGCAAGCGGGGCGAAATTCTCTCCACCGAGCCCAAGCGCGATGTGGATATGAGAAATTACTTCCAAACGGGGGTAAACTGGGTGCTTGACGGCTTGGTGAATACTTCGGAAATGATCACCCACAAATTTCCACTTAAGGACATTCAGGCGGGGTTTGATCTCCGCAATGATACCTACAACGATGCCATTCACGTTTTAATTGATTGCGAACGCTCATGAATATTACCTATCACTTCGACAAACCCTCTCGTCCCCTGGCGGTGGAATGGCGCTGGACCGGGTTCACTCCGGCCACGCTTCTGCTCGGTAACGATATGAAACAGACCCTGCGTTATCTCGGGGCGGTCCCTCGCCGGGGAGTCAACTACGTGCGTATCCACTATCTCCTCGAGTTGGTGACGGTCAAGAACCCTGCGGGTGAACGCCCCGTCTATGACTGGAGCCGTTTGGATGAAGGGTTCGATGCGTTGGTCGAGAATAATCTCACCCCCTTTGTCGAACTGATGGGCAATCCTTCGGGGTATTTCAACGATTTCAAGGATCCGGTGCAAAAGAAGGGCTGGAAACAGTTTGTGCGGGATTTGGCCCTTCATGTGATGGAGCGTTACGGCCGCGAGGAAGTCGAGAAGTGGTATTTTGAAACCTGGAACGAGCCTGATCTGCCGTGGTGGAAACAGGATGACGAAGCCTTTTTGATATACTACGACGGCTGTTCCGAAGGCCTCAAGGAGGCCAACCCCAATCTGCGTTTCGGGGGTCCGGGGACGGCGACCAATCTGCATCCCCGGCTGACCAAATTGTTGGCTCACGTGGATAGTGGAACCAACCACTACACGGGGGAAAAAGGCGTCCGCATGGATTTTCTCTCGGTGCACGAGAAGGGGGCTTGGGCCAGTGCGCACGATATTCCCGTATCGCCCGAGGATATGGTTTTGCGCACCCGTAAGCTTTTGGCCTATTTGAAGGAACATCATCCCCGTTTGCTCTCGTTGCCTTTGATGAACAACGAGTGTGATCCCCAGGTGGGCTGGAAAGATCCGCATTCGTGGCGGGCGACCTCCTATTATCCGGCTATCATGACCAAGGGCTTGTTGGTCAATCTCCAGGAATTGGTTGATGAAGACGGCTGCAATTTTACCGTTTTCGGGAATGACAACGGGTTTTTGGGAGACTGGGGGCAGCGAACCCAATTGACCCGCTTTGCCCGCAAGGGAAAAGAGGATTGGCAGTTCGACTTGATCAAAAAGCCGGCTCTGGCCCTGATGACCGGGCTAAGCCTTTTGGGAGACCAACGGGTGCCCGGTACGGTGGAAAGTGATGGATCGCTGTGGTCCCTCGCCACCACGCTTGGCGAAGAGGGTGCCTGTGCGCTGATGTGCCGTGCCGACAACCGTCCGCGAACCGGCGACCGCGCGGCTCCGGTACGTCATATTTGGCAAGGGTTGAAACCCGGCACCTACACCAAGGTTTCCTATCGGATCGATGAGCATCACGGCAATCCCTACCGGGTTTGGGAAGAGGATCAGCCGTTTTTCCCGGGACCGAATCGTTTGCCCCCGCTGGAATTGATCAAGGCCATGCGGGCGCAACAGGAGTTGACTGCTGATGTGCCACCCGCCGAGGTGGAAGTTGGCTCCGATGGCCAATGGGAGGAAGTTGTCGAGCTGCCTTTGCCCGGGGTGCATTTTACCATGCTCCTGCGAAAGGAAGCTTTTGTCGAGCCCTCGGCAGTGGAAGGGTTACGGGCCGAACCGTATCCGGGAATCCATGACGCCGAAAATATTCTGCTTACCTGGACCCCTCTGGAGAGCCGGTCAATTATCGATGCGATCGTGGAATGGCGAAAAGACCCCGGGGCCGCTTGGGAGAAAATTCTCCATCCCCCCATTCTCGACGGCAGTTTGGTGCACGTACGGGAACCCTTGGCCGACGGCGCGGAATACCGCGTTCGGGTGGTCGATGTCTGGGGCCGCGAGAGCGAAAATTCCAAAATAGTCAAAGGGTGACCGATTGACCTGACCGGTCGGGCCTCCCTTGTGTCGTAGGCCGGAATCGGGTTCTTTAACTGCGGGATTTAGGTTGAATTGTCCTTCTGCTCCTTTTCGTGATGCATGGAATTCAGCCTAATGCTGCCAGGGCTGCGGATCCTACGATCTGATTCCCTGAATACTCTACCCGGATTCACTAACCCGTTTGGGTTGAGCGACAATCAAGGCAAAGTGTGGTTCGATGTATTTCTGCCGCAATAAAGTATCTTCAATCTGAATCAGCATCTCCAGGATCTGCAGGGAGTCAGGATCTCCGGCATGGAAATTTCCGGCAATTTTATTCAAAAGAAATTGGAAAAGAGTGCCCCCGGTCGGATTCAAAGCGAGTATCGTAAAGTGTTGTTCAAGCGCAGATAGAATTTCTGCCGATTGAACCGATTCCGAGGGGTCTGCCTGGGCGACCGCTTCCGGGTCCGGCAACTGAATGGTTTCGATCAGCTTTCCCTGATCTTCCGACGAAAGGGATCTCCGGTATTTTTCCGGGATAAGTTTGAACGTCCCGTTGAGCACTTCGCGCTCACGTAGGCAAAAATCAAATCGATTCGGGCCAATGTACTCATTGGCAAACAAGAGACCGTCCGGGCCAAGCGCCCGGGCGGCCTGCTGGCAGGCTGCATCAACATCAAACATGTGATGCAATGACATATTGAAAAACACCGCATCATAAGATTCGGATGGGTATCCTGATTTTTCAATGTCGCGACAGAAATAATGAATATTGTTCAGGCCTTTGGCCTTCGCCTGCTCACGGGCGGAAGCGATGCTCCTGGGGGCAATATCCACTCCATCCATTCGTTTGAAGGCGATTTTCAGGGCCAGATGACGTTCCAACTCACCAGTCCCGGAGCCAATGCTCAAGAGACGTTCCAAGGGGGCTTGGGGGGTAAGGAATTCACCGGCGCAATAATCAATCCAATGCCCATAAGGTCGACCAGCAGAGGCCTGGGCTTGGTAACGCTGTTGTAAAACCGGGTTGGCCAGCCAGTAAACAGCTTCAGAAAATGCCTTGGACTCGTTTTTTCGGGACCAATATTCCGCGACATTATTTGTTGGACTATTCATTATTCATCACCACATCAATGACCTAACACAATCGTTCACTGCGGTGGCAGTCAAGAGAGGGTTCTCATCCCACCCAAATTATCCAAGCACGCTCGGAGACTACTTCTTGTGTGAGAATAAGGTGCTTCCGAGGCCTCCGGAGTGTTGCGAGCCAGGCTAAGGCGGGATTTCGCTGGGGCTCAACAGAAGTGAAGTTCCCGCTCGCTATTTTAGGGGGAACGACATTTCCGTTTACCGAAGTATTGCGCACAGGGGCATAAAGCCCCCGTTCGCTATTGAAACAAGCGGGGACCTTGTGTCCCTGCGCGGAGTGCTTCAAGCCAGGGGCAACAGCACGGCCTCACCACACCGCGCGGCCGCTTTCCCTGTAGGGCTTGCGCTTGCGCAATGCCGTCGCGGTGCTTACAAGCGAAGGTTTTTCAATTGGACCGCCTTCCTCGATGCCCATCCCAAACTCTTGGCCAGGGCGTAAGTCTTCACGGGCGGCGCTCCACAAGTGGAGGCCCTACAAAAAAAACAAAAAGGACAGGACGAAGCGGAGATTGGTCTTGTGTGAGACTGAGGGTGTTTCCGAGGCCTCCAGAGTGTTGCAAGCAGGCACAGTGAAGTCCCCGCTCGCTGTCGAAAAGGGGCGACATTTCCGTTTTCCGAAGCCTTGCGCCCAAGGGGCACAAGGCCCCCGTTCGCGGTTGACCCAAGCGGGGACCTCGTGTCCCTGCGCGGAGGGCTTCAGGCAGAAGACGGTAAGCCCTCACCCTTCCCGAAAACCAGGGTTCTTACTTTTTAATTGCTTCGCTGTCTGCGACCTTAACTCCTAAGTATTCCGCGGTCTCCGGCTATGCCGGAAAAGCCTAAAAGGATTTTAAATTCAATTCTCCCGCTTCAATGCGACCATCATAGAGAGCTTTGCCGACAATGACGCCTTCCAAATGCGGATACGTCCGGGACAGTTCCCGCAGGTTCTCAAGGTCTTCCACCGACCCCACACCTCCAGACGCGATCACTTGCAAGTCCACCGCCCGACACATTTCCTCCTGCGCCTTCAGATTCGGTCCTCCCAAAGCCCCATCGGTGTCAATATCGGTGTAAACGACCCTCCTCACCCCGAGGTCAGCCATTTCCTTGGCGAGATCCAGCGCCCGGTGCTTGGACGCTTCGACCCATCCGCGTACCGCCGCCATGCCATCCTTGGCATCAATCCCTACCACCAACGAGGGCCCGAACACCTCCGCCATTTCGGCAACAAACCCGGGGCTCTCGCAAGCTTTGGTTCCCACCACAAAACGTTGCACCCCCGCCGCCAAAACCTTCTCCGCCGTTGCCCGGTCACGAATTCCACCGCCCAATTGCACTTTCAAACCAAGGGCCGCGATATGCTTCACAATGTCGAGATTTTGCGGAACCCCCTCAAACGCGCCATCCAAATCAACCACATGCACCCATTCCGCACCGGCCTCCTGCCACAGTCGGGCCGGCTCCACCGGATCGTCAAAATAGTCCGTTTGTCGATCCGCCCTTCCCTGAAAAAGGCGTACACATTTTCCTCCACGTATATCAATGGCTGGGTAAATAATCATCCCTGAATTCTTTGCCGGAATTCGCCTTTTGCCAAAGAAAAAGAGGCAAAGAGGCTTTTTTTTCTGCGGCTTTAATGATAGGTCTTAAACCTATGCCGAAAAAACAATTCTCTCCCCCTGCCTTTTTATCCGACCTTCTGGCCGCCCGTGCTCCCTCTGGCTTTGAAATGGAAACCCAGAAAGTTTTTGATAAATACGTCCAGAAGGCCGCCAAAACCTACCACCGCGATGCCCTCGGCAACCGCATTGCCACCATTGGCGAAAAGGGAGAACCCACTCTAATGCTGGCCGGACACATCGATGAACTGGGCCTCATCATCAACTACATCGACAAAAACGGTTTTCTTCATTTCGACACCATCGGCGGACACGACCGGATTATGATCCCCGGGCGACGGGTGATGATCCAAACCCGCCAGGGCACGATCCTCGGAGTCACCGGAAAACGAGCCATTCACCTGATGGCCGCCAACGAAAGAGAGAAACTGCCCAAAATTCACGAAATGTGGATCGACATCGGGGCCAAGGACAAGGCGGAAGCCGAGAAGCTCGTTTCGATCGGCGATGTCGCCACCTACGACCACGGCTTTTCAATGCTCCGTGGAAGCATCGGGGTTTCCCGGGCCTTCGACGACAAGGCCGGAGCCTATGTGGTGGGCGAAAGTCTGATCCGCCTGGCCAAGGAGAAAAAACTGACTTCAAAAATCGTCTCCGTCGCCACCACCCAGGAGGAAATTGGCACCCGCGGGGCCACCATCTCGGCCTATGGCGTGCGCCCCGACCTGGCCATTGCCGTGGACGTGGGACACGCCACCGATCATCCCGACAGTGATCACCGCAAAACCGGTTCCTTCAAACTGGGGGGAGGCCCCATCATCTGCCGCGGCCCGAACATCAACCCCTTCATGTTCGAAAGACTCCTCGAAATCGCGGAAAAGGAGAAGATTCCCCACCAAATCGAGGCCGACCCCCGCCCCACCGGCACCGATGCCCGGGCCATCCAGATGGCCGGCCCCGGAGTCGCCACCGCTCTCCTCTCGATCCCCCTCCGCTATATGCACACCCCCAGCGAAGTCGTGGACCTCGAGGACATTGAACAAACCATCCGCCTCATTGTCGGGTTTGCCAAAAGCCTGAAGAAAACCGAAAAAGGCATTTGGTAAATTCACGCCTAAACTCTTCCTCCTCAAAAACGTACCCAAGAAAGAAAATTCTATGAGCAAAAAAGTTCTGATTATCGGTGCCGGCGGAGTCGGCGGAGTGGTCACCCATAAATGTGCCCAGCATCCGGAGGTCTTCTCCGAAATCTGCCTCGCCAGCCGCAACGAAAACAAATGCCAGGCCATCGCCGCCCAACTGGACCGGCCCATCCAAACCGCTCAGGTTGACGCCGACAATGTCGACGACCTGGTTCGGCTGATCAAGGACATACAGCCCGATCTCCTCATTCATGTGGCCCTGCCCTATCAGGACCTCACCATTATGGAGGCCTGCCTTCGCACCGGCGTCCCTTACCTGGATACGGCCAATTACGAGCACCCCGATGAGGCCAAATTTGAGTACAAGGAACAATGGGCTTTCCAAGAGCGCTACCAGGACCAGAACCTGATGGCCACCCTCGGCTGTGGATTCGATCCCGGCATGACCAACATCTACTGCGCCTGGGGACAGAAAAACCATTTCGATGAAATTCATCGTATCGATATTCTGGATGCCAATGGGGGTGACCACGGCTACCCCTTTGCCACCAACTTCAATCCGGAGATCAACATTCGCGAGATTACCGCCAACGGGCGGTATTGGGAAAAAGGCCAATGGAAAGAAACCCCGCCCCTTTCGGAAAAACGGGTTTTTGATTTTCCCGAAATCGGCCCCAAGGACATCTACCTCCTCTACCACGAGGAACTGGAATCTCTCTGCCAAAACATCAAAGGCCTGGAACGTATCCGTTTTTGGATGACCTTTTCGGAAAAGTACCTCACCCACCTGAAAGTCCTGGAAAATGTCGGCATGACCTCGATCGAACCCGTAAAATTCGAAGGCAAGGACATCATCCCCATTCAATTCCTCAAAACCATCCTCCCTGATCCGGCCTCCCTGGGACCACGCACCAAGGGGAAAACCAACATCGGGGTGATCCTCGACGGAGTCAAAGACGGTAAACGCCGGAAAATCTATATCTATAACATCTGCGACCACCAGGAATGCTATAAGGAGGTCCAGAGCCAGGCCATTTCCTACACCACCGGAGTGCCGGCCACCACCGGAGCGATGCTCATGCTGGAAGGCATCTGGAAGGGTAACGGGGTATTTAATGTGGAGCAATTGGATCCCGACCCCTTCATGGAACGCATCGGCCCCATGGGCCTGCCCTGGCAGATGGTTGAACTGGATCCGGAAAAAGATCTCCTGGACTAACCCCGGCCTCCCCGGCCTTCTTGCAATCTTCCTCTCCTCCCAACCGCTCCATGTTGTCGTTTGATCCTGAAAACAGTCCCTCGCCCGCCTACGTCGTCGATGAGGCCCTCCTCAAGCGCAACCTCGAACTTATGCGGCAGGTTCAGGAAGCTTCCGGCGCGCGCATCCTGCTCGCCCTGAAAGGCTTCGCCTTGTGGGATTTATTTCCCCTCATCAGCCAATACCTGGTCGGCACTACCGCCAGCGGACAGGATGAAGCCCGGCTCGGCGCGGAGAAGTTTGGCGGCGAAGTTCACGCCTACTCCCCCGCGTTCACCGCGGAAGAGATGAAGGTGGTCGCCCGCTACGCGGACCACGTTAGTTTCAACTCGGTGCACCAATGGCAGACCTTTCGCGATCAATTGGCCGCGCTCGACTCCCCCCTCTCCCTGGGCCTTCGGGTCAACCCGGAGCACTCCGAGGTGGAGGTGCCTCTGTATGACCCCTGCGCCCCCGGATCCCGCCTGGGCGTGCTCGCTCGACACCTCGAAGGGGTGGACCTTGCAGGCCTGGACGGTCTCCACTTTCACACCCTCTGCGAACAAAACAGCGACACCCTGGAACGAACCGTAGCGGCCTTTGAGAAAAATTTCGGAGCCTACCTGAAAGGTCGCCGCTGGGTAAACTTTGGCGGGGGACACCACATCACCCGGGCCGATTATGATGTCGAACGCCTGGTCCGTATTGTCCGAACCTTCCGCGAGCGCCACGACGGATTGCCGGTTTATCTAGAACCCGGCGAGGCCGTCGCCCTCAAGACCGGTTATTTGGTTTGCACCGTATTGGACATCGTCGAAAACCACGGTCCCGTCGCCATCCTGGATACCTCCGCCACCGCCCACATGCCGGATGTTTTGGAAATGCCCTATCGTCCCGAGATCATCGGCGCCGGACTTCCCGGAGAGTTTCCGTACACTTATCGTCTCGGCGGCTTGACCTGTCTGGCTGGCGATGTCCTCGGCGAATATTCTTTTCCTAAACCCCTCGCCCGGGGACAGCGTTTGGTTTTTACCGACATGGCGCACTATACCATGGTCAAGACCACCACCTTCAACGGCATGCGCCTTCCCGCCATCTGCACCACCGACGGAACAACCGGCAAGGTCCGAACCGTCCGTTCCTTCGGCTACGAAGACTACGCCACCCGCCTGAGCTGATCAGCACTAGAGTAGCTGCGGGCTTTCGAGGTCAAACGGGAGCTTGGGTATTTCCGAGCCCTCAGGAGTGTTGCGCGCAGGGATCCCGCAAAGCGGGGTCCCCGTTCGCTTTCGAAAAAGGGCGACATTTCCGTTTTCCGAAGTATTGCGTCCAGGGGCACAAGGCCCCCGTTCGCTTTTTTGGCACAAGCGGGGACTCCCGATGCGCTTCGCTTATTTCCCTATGGCGGGATTTCGCTGGGGCTCAACAGAAGTGAAGTCCCCGTTCGCTTTTTTACCCCAAGCGGGGACCTTGTGTCCCTGCGCGGAGCACTTCAAGCCACGGACAACAGCACGCCTCACCACACCGCGCGGCCGCTTTCCCTGTCGCTCCGTAGCTTTAGCGGAGGCGGAAGCGGCTGCGCGGAACACTCCGACTTCTCAAGTCTCTCCCAGCCTATTTCAGCTCCGCTGGTGGCAACGCTGACCTCCCACCTCTGCCTTCCGGCGATACCCAAATTTCCGAAAATCCGCGGGCACTTTCTGCAGAGTATGATTCTGGGCACACAAAACGAAAAAAGATCCGGTAAAGCGATAACGCTGCCCCACCTCATCCGAGAGTAAGGACGCATCCAGTTCAGGCTCCAGCAGACACCACTCTCCCTCGCCGACCGCATAGCGAAAGCGTAAAACCGCCCCCTCCAGAATCGCTCCCAAGCGGACGGGACCATGGGGCAAGGGTATCGGGGCCACGGGCTCGCGGGTTTTGTATTGTTCATTGACCACTAAACGCAAAACCCGGCCCTGGGTTTCCTCGTAGCTCACATGCAGATAAAACCAGTGTTGGTCATCGTAAAACGCCGCCAGCCCAGCCGTTTGCAAATAATGCTCGGGAGCAAACTCCAGCTCCGTCTCGGCTTCACAGCAAAAATCCTGAATCCGCCGCCCCACCAGACTTTGCTCGAAGGGCGAGCAAAGCGAAAGGCGCCCCTGCAAGCGCAAGTAGCCGGGACGCTCGGTCAAGGACAGCCACTGTTCCTCGGGAGGCTCGCGCAAAGTTTGAAACTCCGACGGCAATTGGGGCCCGTCGAAAAGAACTTCCTCCGGCTCCTCCAGCCATTCATGTGCTGGCAGATCAGGAGCCGGAACCTGCAGAGCAGGCTTGTTCCCCCCGTGAGCCAAACGCAACCAACCGTCGTCATCCCAGTAAACCTTCTGCAGTGCCGTTTCCCGTCCCAGGGGACAGCGTCGCGTAGAACCTACCGGACGACCACACAGATGGGCCAAATACCATTCCCCTCCGGGAGTATCGACCAGAGACCCGTGTCCGGCCTTTTGCAACGCCGCATCGGTGTCCCGCGAAGTCAGCATCGGGTTCTCCGGATCAATCTCATAGGGACCCCGCAGGTCCCGCGAACGGGCCATCGTCACCGCATGTTCATACCCGGTACCGCCCTCGGCGGTCATCAGATAATACCACCCTTCGCGAAAATACAAATGAGGGCCTTCCGTGATTTTCAAATCCGATCCCTTGAAAATCACTTCCGGTTCCCCGATCAACCGACCCGCTGCGGGATCGTACTCGGTCATTTCAATTCCTCCAAAACGATGGTGTCCCGGGCGGGGATCCTGGAGCATGTTGAGAAGCCATTTGCGCCCATCCGGGGCGTGAAACAAGGAGGGGTCAAAGCCGCTGCCATTCAGATAAACCGGATCCGACCAAGGGCCAGTAATTTCCTTCGCCCGCGTTAAATAGTTGTACACATCCCAATGCGGTCCGGCAAAAGAACGGGTATTGCTGTAAATCAAATAAAAATACTCCCCATCATGAGTCAAACAAGGGGCCCAGACTCCACAAGACGCGGTTTCGCCCCGCATATCGAGCATTTCCCGCCGGTCCAGCGGGGCGGTCAAAAAACGCCAATGCCGCAGATCACGGCTGTGGTAGATGCGAACTCCCGGAAACCACTCGAAGGTCGAGGTAGCAATATAAAAATCATTCCCGACCCGAAGTATCGAGGGGTCAGGATGAAAACCTGGCAAAATCGGATTGGTTATCATTTCGGCAGACATCCCCTCACCCTGCGTAAAAAAGCATCCCCAGGCAAGCCATTCCACCCCCCAGCCCTGGAGGGACGGGTTCCACCCCATCCACCGAATGGCGGTGTGAGGTTCGCTCCCCCAGACCATTTTCATTGGGAAAAGCGTCTCATTATTCTGTAGGGCTCGCACTTGTGCGATGCCGTCCCGGTGGAGACAATCGAAAGTTTTCGCGGGAACGCCTTCCCAGAAGGCCTGCAACAACCTTTAGCCAGGACGTTAGAATCCACGGGCGGCACTCCACAAGTGGAGGCCCTACAAAAGACAAACACCTCCTCCCGTTTGCGCCTGGCTCAAGCAAGGGGCAGGTGTTCTGTTGAGCTAGAGAAATCCCGTCTCAACGGGAAACGGAACACTCCCCCCCCGCTGATGCCGTTGCTTAATTCATAATTGCTTCGCTGTCTGCGACCTTAACTCATAATTCATAATTAACCACCCCCCTTCCTTTCTTTCCTTTTCCGCCCAAAACTGATTCATTCTACTTTGTATGTCCGTCCGTCCCTCCACTACCGTGCCCTTCTGGGCTTCGCCTTCGATCCTCTCTCTGGACACCGCCCTGGTCGCCACTTTGTGGTTTGCGTTTTTGGGACATACCTTTCACCTCTCTCTCGAACGGGCAGATTTCTACGCCTTCTTCCTTCTCGTAGTCGGAGGAAGTTTAATTTTCAATCTCACCCGGTACTCTTTTGCGGGGACTCACCAGAATCTCCTTACCCGTCGACTCGCTCTCCTCTATCAGGAGAAAAAGCTTCTGATCATCCTCCTGCCAATGATCTTTCTCTGTGCCCTGGTACTCATTTACCTCGACCTCTTGGCCAGCATTTTTTGGCAGCTCACGGTGATGAGCCTCCTCTTTGCGGCCTACCTGGGCCTTCTTGTCTGGTCCCGCAATATCCACTTTTGGGGCTTCCCCATTCCCCTGCTCAAAGGGAGTCTTCTGTTTTTCCTTTTCGGTGCCTTCCTCTGGCCCGCCATACCCGGATCCGCCCTGCCCCTGACCTTGGGGCTGGGCTTCCTAAGCCTCCTCTTTTGCCTGACCTTTTTCCGCGAAGAGTCTTCTGGCGTCCCCAACGAAACTTCCACCTTTCACCCCCATTTTCTTCCAGTCCTGAACGCCAACCTGCCGTTAATAAGCCTTTGGCTCTTAATTTTTCTCCTAGCGGCGCTGTTATTTTCTCCCAACGTCTCCACCGCCATTCTCTTTGTCGCCCTTTCCACCAGTGCGATCAACCTGTTCATACTCTTTCAATGGGGGAAAAAACTTTCCTTTCTCCCATTTCGTTACCTCTCCCGACTTCTCCTGGCCCTTCCTCTCATTCCCGCCCTTTTTTAGTACGGAAAACAACCTCAGGGAGAACGGGTCTCAACCCCGGGATTTGCCTATATGCGTACTCCCTTCGCTCGACAGTCCCGGGAAATTCCCTTACACCGAAACCATGAACGAAAATACAGAGGCCTCCAACCGTCCGCACATCATCCTCTTTCTTTCCGACCAACACAACGCCACCGTCATGGACTGTGCGGGCGACCCCTGGATCCAAACACCCCACCTCGATGCTCTCGCCCGAGCCGGATGCCGCTTTTCCAACGCTTATTGCAATTCCCCCGTGTGCGGACCCAGCCGCATGTCGCTGCTCACCGGCCAGAGCCCCTTGCGCAATGGCGTCCTCAACAACCGGCAATCCCTGGCCTCCCATATCCCCACCTTTGCCCACAGCCTGGCCGCCGCCGGCTACGAAACCGTCCTGTGTGGACGAATGCATTTCATCGGAGCCGACCAGCAGCATGGCTTTGCCGAACGCCTGGTTGGCGACATCGGCCCGATCGATCCGGCCTTTGCCGAAATTGAGACTGGCACTTTTAACCATAGTACCGGCCAAGGCAAAGAAACCCTTGCCTTCAACGGGCCGGGACACTGCCCCGCCAACCAATACGACCGCGAAGTCGTGGACGCCGCCTGTGCCCGTATCCAAAAACAGGATCCCACCAAACCCCTTTTCATGGTCGTGGGCACCTACGCGCCCCACAACCCCTATGTCTGCGCTCCGGAAGTCTTTGCCAAATACCAAAAAATCCTCCCGCCCCCCGATCTGAAAGCCATCAACGAAGCCCACCAAACCGCCCATCCGGCCCTACGCTCCTGGCTGGAAGCACGGAACATGCTCAACCCCAATCTGGAGGAGCTTCACCGCGCCCGCGTTGCCTACTATGGCATGGTCGAGGAAATGGATCGCCAGATTGGTCAGCTCAGTGACGCTGTCGAAGACCATCTGAATTTCGACCGAACCTACTTCGGCTACACATCCGACCACGGCGATTTAATGGGCCACCACGCCATGTTCTGGAAATCCTGTTTTCTCGAAGGTGCGGCAAAAGTTCCCCTTCTCTGGCGTGGTCCGGGGATTGCCCCCAACCAAACCTCTGATGCCCTGGTCAGCCTGCTGGATCTGGCCCCCACGCTCACTCAATGGGCCGATGCCCCCGACCTACCCGCCGCCGAAGGGCAAAGCCTTGCTCCCTTCATGGCATCCGATCCCGTATCTCCCCCACAAGAGCGTTGTATCCATTCGGTCCTCATCGACCCGCGTACCGGCCCTTCACTCATGCTTCGGCAAGGCCCTTACAAAGTGGTCTATTACGGACGATACCCCGAGCCCCAATGGGCTGATCTGCGCCAGGGCGACATCTGGGAGGCCAAGACCGAATCCCCGCCAGTTGATTTAGTCGGAAAAATCCCCGCCGGTTGGAACCCTACGGCTCTCGAAGAACTCGACCAGCAAATCAAAGCCAACGGCCCGATCTTCCGCGCCGCCCGCACCAAACCGCTCTCCCCTCCGGCCTACCAATGGTCGCCCGATCCGCAACAGTTTTCCCTGGCAAATCTCGAAAAGGAGTAGGCTGCACATTTAGCCCTGAGACCATTCGAACTCTCATCATAAACACATGAATCCGAGCCCCGTCACCCTCAAGGATATCGCCCAGGCAGCGGGGGTTTCGGTCATGACCGTATCCTACGCTCTGCGGGGTTCCAAACAGGTTGCCGCAGCGACCCGGGACCGAATCCAAGAGCTGGCGCGGAAGATGGGATACGCACCCGACCCCATGATGAGTCGGCTGGCCACTTACCGTACGCAAAAAAAACGAACCGAACGCCGCGAAACCCTCGCCTGGTTGAATTTGCACCCTACGGAGGCGACCTGGAAATTTCGCGGCAGCCATGTTCTGGAAGCCTTCGAGGGAGCGCAAAAACGAGCCCCAAATTTCGGTTATTCCCTGGACATGTTTTCCGTCCCCCAACTGGGTGGCTGGGCCGCCACCAACAAGGTCCTACGGGCCCGTGGCATCCAGGGCCTGGTTATCGGTCAACCCCCGGACGACGATTCCTACGTTGCTGAATTGGAATGGAAATATTTCGCCACCGTCGCCATCGGTCGCGCCATCCAAAGCCCCAATTTGCCCCGGGTCGTATTGAATCATGTCGAGGCGATCAATCGTTTGATCGACCAATTGAACGATCGTGGTTACCGGCGCATCGGTTTGGTCATGGAAAAGGAAGCCTGCCGGAAAAATGCCTTCCGCAATGTCTCCGCCTACCATGGGGCTTGCGAACGGCGGGAGACCCCGCCCGACCAACGCGTCCCTCCTCTCCTCCCCGACGCCTTGACCGCCGAAATTCTCGGCCAATGGATCAACGAATGGAAGGTGGAGGCCATCATCGTCAACCGTCCCGACCAGATGCAAACCTTTCTCCCTCAACTCGGCTTGCAGATACCCCGCGATATCGGCTTCGCCCACCTGAGCCTTCCCGGACCGGATCCCTGGATCAGTGGATTTCAAATGAATCCCGAATACTACGGAAGTTGGGCCGTGGACCTCGTTCACTGGCTTCTCAACCGCGAAGAAAAGGGTCTCCCCGACCCTGCTCCCACCTTGAATCTCACCACCCTCCAGTGGAACGAAGGCCAGACCCTCCGTCCGGTTAAAACTTAGGAGCCGCTTACTCCACAGCGAGCCAGCAGAGTGGCTCAAAGAATAATTAAGAAGGATGAATTAAGATTTAAGAAAGACCGCCTATTAAAAGCAATTGCATTGCTCTATAACCCTTGTAGTGGCGGCAGTCTCTTGCCGCTCCTTCGAGTATTCATAAGCCCTGAAGGGGTTACCCCCAATTGTACCGGAATGCCGGCACCCGTCCAAAGTTTTGCGACTTCCGCTACACTCCGTGCCTTCGTTGAGCCACAGCGAAATCCCGCTAAGCGGTGATGAGAACCCCGGCTGTTTTTTGAACCACGAATGAACACGAATAGACACAAATAAAGAAGTAGCATCGGCTTCCAGCCTGTGTCCCGATCACTCAAAACACAGCCAGGATGGCTGTGCTACCTCATGCTCCCCTACTCCACCACAGTCCCATCCTTCACCCCTCAACCCTTCCTTTCCGGCTGTTTTATTTTAGTTTTTCAGCTTTTCAGCGATCTCATCGACGTTTATATTTTTGCCGCCTTTACTGTTAAAGTAAATACCTTCTTGCAAAGTTCTGAAACCCATACAATCTTTTTAAGGTTACCCTGTCTAAAGCGAAAATGCCTAACAGCCCCGAAGGCCTCCTTCTCGTGCAATCGTCCTACCCCCTGATAATTTCGATTTCTATGAAGTCCCTACTCCAATCTGTCACCCGTTACCTGATTCTTTGTCTGGTCGCTGGAATTCTTCCCCTCGCCTCCGCCCAGGATACGTTCT
>JAFIGF010000227.1 GCA_020831535.1 Opitutales bacterium
TAACATTTTGGCGAGAACGGCTTTCTCCTTCTCGCCAAAAATCTTTTCTCCATTCACTGTCCGCGACATCACATGATAAACCGCCGGACAATCCGTAAAATGTAATCTGCGTCGTTGCATACCCCCAGAAAATCAAAAATCTACCCACCGTCAACTACTAAGTTCGTAAATCTTAAATATATATAGTATAGAGATGGGATCGACGGGAGGGAAATGCTTATGTCTTGGGGGATTTTACCAGGTCCCAAAGACCGTTTTGTAGAGTCTCGAGTCCTTCGTTTTCCAAACAGGAAATGGGGAAAATGGGGATGGGGTGTTTCTGCTGAAAAGCGGAGAGATGGTCGTCCGCTTCGGGCAAATCCATTTTGTTGGCAATGAGGCAACGGGGTTTGGCTAATAAATCGCCTTCTTCATAAGCCCCCAATTCAGCCAAGAGGGTTTCGTAATCCTCAATCGGCGACCGTCCTTCGGAGCCTGCCATATCAACGATCAGAGCCAGAAGTTGACAACGTTCAATATGCCGCAGGAAACGATGCCCCAGACCTTTGTCCTGGCTGGCTCCGGCAATAATGCCGGGAATATCGGCCAATTGCAAACGACCATGTTTGTCGGGGTATTCGATGATTCCCAACTGTGGAATCAAGGTCGTAAAAGGGTATGCACCGGTTCGCGGACGGGCCTTGGTGATCACTCGGGTTAAGGAGGATTTGCCAGCATTGGGAAACCCCACCAATCCAATGTCGGCAATACTTTTCAAAACCAGGCGAAACTTCCCCTCTTCCCCTAACTTACCTTCGGTAAATTTTCGCGGTGCCCGGTTGGTCGAGGATTTGAAATGTTCGTTGCCAAAACCACCCTGTCCCCCGCGCAGCAAAACCACTTCCTGACCATCTTCCAGAAGTTCGCAAACTTTTTCCCTAGTTTCCTCGCTCAACACTACGGTCCCCAAAGGCATTTTCAGCACCAAATCCTCCCCGCCTCGGCCAATCTGACTTGACCCGCGTCCATGGTCTCCCCGGCCCGCCTCATGTAAGGGTTGATAGCGGAAGGCTTCCAAATCTCCGGTATCGTCGTCGGCCCGCAGGATGACGTCTCCGCCCTTGCCCCCATCGCCTCCGTTTGGACCTCCCATCGGCTCATATTTTTCGCGACGGAAAGCGACACACCCGCGCCCTCCGTCACCAGCCTTCAAAGATACCGTTGTTTCATCAATAAACATAATGGTAGACTCTCCTTTTCCGAATCAATGGGCCAGCTTTTTCCTCATTCCCGAATCATTTCGGGGAACCCCTTCACTACTGGGGTTACTATAGAATGTTGCCCACTGTTCAAAGCCTTGTAAATCTAACGTGCGAATTCCCAAATACATCTTCACCAAAGTCATTCCTCTGTTTGCCGCCATCGGGTTTCTCAGTTTCCCAACGGCCTGCTCCGATTCCGAGAAGGGCCGTGAACCGGCCTACACAATCATCGAACCGACTCGAATGGATCTTGCTACAACGGTTTCCACGAGCGGGAGTATCAGTCCCCTTTTCAATGTTCAGGTTCGAAGTGAAGTATCGGGCCGAATTGAGAAGATCCACGTTGAAGCCGGGGATCAGGTCGAGCGGGGGGATTTGCTCCTACAGCTTGAATCGGAGACGTTCGAAGCTGAAAAAGAATTGGCGGTTATCCGTATTGAAACTTCGCAACTACGGCTGAACCGGGCGGAACGAGAATTTAATCGAAAGAAACGTCTCTTTGAAAACGAGCTCATTTCCGAGGAGGAATTCGAAACAGCGGAAACCAACTATCTCCTAGCTCGCAACGAATTTCGCTCTGCCGAAAAAGATTTGGTCGCCGCCCGAGACCGTATCCGCCAAACCCAAATCACCGCCCCTTTCTCCGGAACGGTCTTACGGGTGCCGGTGACCGAAGGAGAGGTCATCACTGGAGCCTCCTCTGTTTCCACCGGCGATAATCTGGTCAATCTGGCGGATCTGGAGCAAATGCTTATTACCACTCATGTCAGCCAAGGGGACATTGACCGAATCGATCCGGCCCGGGAGGCTGAGGTCATCGTTGATGGCGCCGACCGTAGTCGATCCAAGGCGAATATTCAGCGCATCTCTCCGCTTGCTACGGTGGAAGACCGGGTGCGGGGCTTTACTGTCGAACTGATTCTCAGGGATCCCGAAGGGCGAACCCGCCCGGGAATGACCGCAACCCTGCACTTTCCGGTGGAAGAGGCTGACGAAGCAATTACTCTCCCCCTGGTCGCTATCCAGGTGGACGGCTTGGAAACCTTTGTAGAAGTTTTAAACGGCGATGGAGAGATTGTCACCCAGCCTGTGCAAATTGGTATCAACGATCAGGATCGGGTGGAGATCCGGGAAGGCTTGAATCCGGACAGTCAAGTTGTTCTGCGCAGCACCCCGACCCGCACCAAACGTTAAGGAGATCGCTATGACCGCCTTTCTTCAACTGGAGAAAATCTCCAAGGTCTATGGCAAAGGCATGACCGAAGTCATCGCTCTCCAGCCCACTGACATTACCATCGACAAGGGACAGATGGTCGCAATCATCGGTCCATCGGGAAGCGGCAAGTCCACCCTCATGCATATTCTGGGTTTCCTCGACACCCCCACTACTGGCACCATAAAACTGGAGGGCCAGCCAATCTCCCGTCGTTTGGGAAACTCTCTGGCCCGAATTCGCAACCGGGAAATTGGTTTTGTCTTTCAGAGTTTCAATCTCCTTCCCAAGTTGACGATTCTTCAGAATGTCATGCTGCCTTTACTCTATGCCGGATACCGCTCGAGGGCCCGCAAGAAGATGGCCATGGAAGCGCTTGAACGAGTCGGTCTGGGCAATCGGGTCACCCACCGCCCCTCCGAACTTTCCGGCGGGCAGTGCCAAAGAGCTGCGATCGCCCGCGCTTTGGTCACCAACCCCCGAATTCTATTGGCGGACGAACCCACAGGAAATCTCGACAGCCAGACCGGCCGTTCGATCCTTGAGCTTTTCTGGGATCTGCACCAACAAGGGCAAACAATAGTTCTCGTAACTCACGATGATCTGGTCGCCCAGATCGCTACCCGTCGTATCGCCCTGAAAGATGGCGCCGTCGCGGTGGATACTCCACAAACCGGAGGTTTGCCCGCCGAATGGACCAACCCTGCAACCACCTGACCATTCTGTCACCATGCTGACTCTTACTTGGGAACTCTTTCTCGACGGCCTTCGTGAAATCTGGGCGCATAAATTCCGTTCCCTTTTAACGATGACGGGAATCATTCTTGCCGTTGCCTCGGTAGTGAGCGTGATGGCCCTTATAGAAGGCTCCAAAGCGGCTATGCGGGAAGGCATGGTGGAACTTGGCGGGGTCGAGCGCATTGGGGTGCACAACGATGATCCCCCGGAAGAGCAGTCCAGTATCCGGGACCGCTCCCCTGGTCTGACCATGGCCGATGTCCACATCATCGAGAACAACATCGAAGGAATTGCCGCCATGGACCCCGAACTACATATTGGAAGTCACCGGATTCACTATGGTGGTCAGCGCCCTCCCCGCCAACAGGTGATCGGCGTAAGCCCCCCTCATTTTCCCGTGACCAATTTGCTTTTGGCCGAAGGCCGTTTGCTCAACAACCTCGATCTTCACCTGGAAAGCCGGGTCGTTGTATTGGGGAGCGCGGCGAGAGACAATGTTTTTGGAATTCCTGAAGACGAGCCGGGGTTAAATGTGGTGGGGGAATGGATTTTGATCCGCAACCAACCTTTTAAGGTAGTAGGCGTCCTGGAGCAATCGGAACACCCCAATTTTCGCCAAGCCCGGGAAAAAGGAGAAATCGATCGGCTCGGCCGCTACACCGATGGTCGCCGTGGAACGATGAGAAACCACTTTCAATGGCGGAACAACCGTATTTATTTACCCATTACAACCACCGCCAGTATCTTTCGGTCGGAATTCCAGGACGCTGACGAAGTGGATCGTTCCTTGACTTTTCTGGGCGTACAAGTGGAGGACCCCGCAGATCTGGAAAGAATTTCCGAGCAAATGGAAACCCTGCTTTTCATCAGCCACCGCGGCATTCGGGACTTTCGTGTCGACACCCGCTTGGATTGGGCAGAACGGATCGAACGGAATATTCGCAACCTCGCCATCCAGGGATTCATGATTGCCGGCATTTCCCTGGTCGTGGGAGGAATCGGAATTACCAATATCATGATGGCGAGCATTTCGGAACGCATCCGGGAGATTGGTATCCGCAAAAGCATCGGAGCCACCGGTCGAGCCATTTTCAGCATGATCCTGGTGGAGAGCACCCTCATCTGCCTAATTGGCGGGCTTCTGGGACTGGCCGGGGCTTTCGGGCTCATCGACCTGATCGCCAACCTAACCGAAGAAGAGGCCGACCCCATCGTCACCACCTGGTCCCTCATGGTTGGCCTAGGCTTCGCGGTCAGCGTAGGCATCATGGCTGGCCTTTACCCCGCCGTCAAAGCCAGCCGCCTGGACCCCATCACCGCCCTGCGCTACGAGTAACCGATCATTTTTATTGAGAAAAAAATTCCCGATCAACGGTAGGACCTCTGTTTGTGTACTCATCCTAAACGTGCCGAAGAGCGGCGTGCCATCCCAACTGACCGATCACTTTGATCAAAAAGGTTTGCGTAGACGGCTGTTTCTTTTTTCAGCGTTTCAGTGTTTTCGTTTTCCCTCTTACCAATCCTCTCTCCTCCGAACTTCACACCTCGCAGTGACCAAACCGGGTACCGGCTCCCCATTCGAGGGCGGCCATTTGGCAACTGATTCCACTGCCGATGCCCAAAAGGGCAATTTTGTCACCGGCACCAAAATTTCGTTCCCCGGCGGCCCACGCCAGGGTGAGAGGGAGCGACACCGAACCAATATTTCCCAGAAACGGAAAGGTGGAAAAATCTTTCTCCCGGGCCAAACCCAGCGTCTCATACAACTTGGCCCGGTGAGCGGCCCCGACTTGGTGACATATGCTGTGATCCAAACGCTCCGCACTCCATCCGGTACTTTCGGTAAAAGCGTCCCAGGTCCGCTTGGCCAGATCGACCCCGGCCACCAATAACTCTTCGCTGTCGGTTTGCATCGCCAACCCGTCGGCCTCGGCACTGTCGCCTTCACAGAGACGGTTGTAACGGCTGTCAGCCAAAAACGCCCCGCCCTGCCAAACGCTGCCTTCGGGACAAAGATCCCGCCGGCACAGAATCGCCCCGACAGCCCCGCATCCGATGGTGAGGTTGGCAAAAAACGGTTTGATCGATTTGCGGGTATGCTGCGGATCCAACAAGGCCGCCAGGGTATTCTCGACCAACGGGCGGCCATTTTCCCCCGCCACTAACAAAACTCTCCGGGCCTGACCGGAAGCGATCAAGCCATTGGCCAGATGCATCCCGTTGAGAAAGCCCAGACAGGCATTGGACACATCCATAAAACCCGTCTGTGACGAAAGCCCCAGTTCCCCGTGAACATAAGCCGCCGTGGCTGGCTCCAAACGATCCCGGCAAACCGCACAGTGGATGACCAAATCGATTTCCTCCGGCGTGAAGGACGATTTCTCCAGCACCGCCCGGCCCGCCTGAGTACTGGCCTCCGAAGCCCGGGTTCCTTTCGGCCAAAACCGTCGCTCCTGAATACCGGTCATAAGTTCGAGCCGTCCCTCGGGGAGCCGAAGGCGCTCATACAATGGCGCCAGGCGTTTTTCCATATCCTCGGTGGTCAGTACCTCACGCGGAACCACCGCCTGAATGCTCTCGACTACGGCGTTCTCAGGCATCGGGCTTCTTCTCCTCCGGGCGCATCGCCAGTTGGATCAATTCCTTATCGAAATAATTGAAACCCATCCCCGCATCGAGCACCATTCCCTGCCCGTTCATGGCCGAGGAACGGTCACTCAACAACCAGGCCACCGCATTGGCGACTTCCTGGGTTTTCAGCGCCTCCTTGCGGAAAGTCATTTTCTCGGCATACAAATAACTCTCCAAGTACCCCGGAATGCCCGCCGAAGCACTGGTCTTCAAAAGTCCCGGATTGACCGTGTTAAAGCGAATCCGGCTGTCCGCCGAAAAGGATTTGGCCAGGTTCCGGACAATATTATCCAACGCCGATTTGATCGGCGACATATACCCGTAGTTTTCCGCCGTCACCTCGTGCGAGGAAATGCTGATCGTCACCACCGAAGCGTCATTGGCCAAATACGGTTTAAAGGCCCGGGCAATCTCCACCAAGGAGAAAGCGGAGATGGTCACCGCCTGCAGAAAATCCGCCCTCTTGGTCTCGTGAAACGGTTTGAAGCCCTCCGCATAATTGGCAAAGGCAATGGAATGAACAATCCCCTGCAGCGGCCCGAAGCGGGGCCCGATTTCCGCCGCCAGACGGTCAACCGCACCTTCCTCCTCCACATCGCAGACCAAGACCTCACGGTCCCCCAACAGCTTTTGCAAGGACTCCCGGCGCGCTTCCGAGCGCACACTGTAAATCACCCGGGCCCCCCGATCCTCCAGCAGCTTGGCCGTCAACCAGGCCACGCTTTTGCGATTGGCCACGCCAAAAACCAGAACCGTCTTTCCTTCGAGACCGAGAAAATCGCTCATCCTTCGCCTCCCTTTTCCGCCGGCGGCAAAATGGCCAGCCCAAAATCCAGGGTCAGGATCTTTTTCCCTCCACAAACGATGCGCCCACGAAGAAAAAAGAATTTGCCCGAACGCTCGCGCAACTCGGCCGTAATCTCCAAGGTGTCCCCCGGACGGGCGATCCCGCGAAAGCGGGCGTTTTCGATTTTTGTCAAAACGGGGGTTCCTCCGGCTTCGAGTTCCGCGGAAAAGGATTTGAGCAACAGAATCGCTCCGGTCTGAAAGACCGCTTCACACGACAGAACGCCCGGCATAATGGGATTGCCCGGATAGTGACCGGCAAAAAAGGCCTCGTCGGCGCGCAGCGTTCGCCGGGTCGTTACGGACTCGGCCTCTTGCGAGACGATTTCGTCAACAAACAAAAACGGAGGCCGGTGTGGAATGGTTTGGTAAATTTCTTCCATGACAAATCAGAATCTTACCACAAAAAGCCCCGTTGCCCATTTAGGAAAGGAAAAAACCTTCCCGCCGGAAAATCCCTGACTGCGGAGAGTGCCTTCGCTTCTCTTAGGAACCGTATTCCTGCCCCGTCACCATCCGCTCCAGAAACTCAATATTGGCATCCTGTAGTTTGATCAGAGAGTTCACCACATCGCCGATACTCAGCACCGCGACCAACTTCCCTTCTCTCATAACGGGCAAATACCGCGCCCGCTTTTCGGTCATTTTCGTCATACACTCCTCAATGGTCGTGTGTTCATCGATCGGGTAAAAATCCGGGTTCATCGTCTCCCGAACCGGGGTGTTGCGCGATTTTTTCCCTTCGAGGACAATGCGCCGCGCATAATCCCGCTCGGTGAGCAAGCCGATGAGGCGACCTTCCTCCCGCACGGCGACGCAGCCGATATTATGGTCAGCCATGACTTGCAAAGCCTCATAGGTTGTCTGGTCAGGACCAATTTCGTAAAGGGCTTGGGAAGGTTTGGTTTGGAGTAAAGTTTTTACGGTTATCATTGGTAAGCCTTTCTAATTTTTGCCATCAGTTTAAGTAACCTTCCCAGCCTTGTCAATTTATCTTCCCCGGCTGTTGTTACTTAGCCCTCTGCCTCTCCTCTCCCAGAGCCCTACGAACACCACCCCCCGCCCCCCCGGACCACAGCACCCCCTCGTAGCGAAGCGGAGATCCCGCCAAAGCCCGCAGGGCGCCGGCGGACCCACCACCCCTCCACTTCGTACTTCTG
>JAFIGF010000022.1 GCA_020831535.1 Opitutales bacterium
CGGTTGTTTTCCACCACGCCTCGCGACGAAGCAGTTACCTTCCGCTTCACCTCCGTTCACCGGTTCAGAGGCGTTCAGACTTTCACTGACTGGATGATATGTTTTCATGATCACACGAGCAGGGACATTCCTGTCCTTGGGTTATCCATGCCCCCTTAAGGAGCAAGAACACATGTCCCGCCCAGCGGTGGTTCCTGTCCTTGAGAATTGGCGCCCACTGACCGAATCGGCAAACCCGTTCTCCTCTTCTTAACCCATCCCTCTGAGCCTTTCACCACCCCCTTATTTCAGCTTTTTAGCGTTTCCCTCTCCATAATTCTCCCTTGCTCTTTTCACCAAAGTCTTCACTATAAAAGTTGTTATTTTAGCAGGGGTGTCCGCGGCGGCGGACTGAGACGAAAGCACGACCCGCTTTTAAACCCTTAGAACCTGATGCGGGTCATGCCGCCGAAGGAAGCGTTTCGTTAAATCAAAGGGCTTTTTCCGTCGGCACCCCGGGAACCACCAAACGCCACCAAGCCATGTATAACGAAGACGCCAACGGAACCTCCCCCTCGGAAAAACCCCTCCCCAACTCCCTCCGGGTATATATCAGCGGCTCCCGCCCCGACCTGCGGGTGCCCATGCGGGAAATCAGCCTCTCCCCCACCCGTCGGCCCGATGGATCCCTCGAGGACAACGATCCGGTGCGGGTGTACGACACCTCCGGCCCCTGGGGTGACCCGGAATTCCAAGGCAATGTCCGCGAAGGTCTGCCCGCTATTCGTAAGGACTGGATTCTCGAACGCGGCGATGTCGAGGAGTACCAGGGGCGTGACGTCCAACCCGTTGACGACGGCTACCTCTCCGAGGTCCACGCCAAAGGCGCGGAAACCAAAGGCAAACTCCACCGCTACCCGGGCCTCCGGCGCAAACCCCTCCGCGCCCGCCAAGGCGAGGTGGTCACCCAGTTGGCCTACGCCCGCCGGGGCATCATCACCCCGGAAATGGAATACATCGCCATCCGCGAAAACACCAAACTGCAAGCCGCCCGGGAAAACCTGCAAATGGACCCCAACGCCCCCCGCAACAGCCTGCAACAACAGCATCCCGGCGAAAGCTTTGGCGCCGCCATCCCCGCCGAGATCACCCCGGAATTCGTCCGCGATGAAGTCGCCCGCGGACGGGCCATCATCCCCTCCAACATCAATCACCCTGAATGCGAACCGATGATTATCGGCCGCAATTTCCTCGTCAAAATCAACGCCAATATCGGCAACTCCGCCGTCACCTCCTCCATTGAGGAGGAAGTGGAGAAAATGCGCTGGGCCACCAAATGGGGCGCCGACACCGTCATGGACCTCTCCACCGGCAAAAACATTCACGAAACCCGCGAGTGGATTTTGCGCAACTGCCCCGTCCCCATCGGCACCGTGCCCATCTACCAGGCCCTGGAAAAAGTAAATGGCAAACCCGAGGACCTGACCTGGGAGATCTACCGCGACACTCTCATCGAACAATGCGAACAAGGGGTTGATTACTTTACGATCCACGCCGGGGTTTTACTTCGCTACGTTCCCCTCACCGCCCGCCGCATGACCGGTATCGTCTCCCGCGGCGGTTCAATCATGGCCAAATGGTGTCTCGCCCATCACCAGGAAAATTTTCTCTATACCAAATGGGACGAGATTTGCGAGATCATGGCCGCCTACGATGTCTCTTTCTCCATCGGCGATGGCCTGCGCCCCGGCTCCCTGGCCGACGCCAATGATGAAGCCCAGTTTGGCGAATTGAAAACCCAGGGCGAACTCACCACCCGCGCTTGGGAACACGGCGTGCAAGTGATGAACGAAGGCCCCGGCCATGTGCCCATGCACATGATCAAAGAGAACATGGACAAACAACTCGAATGGTGCCACGAAGCCCCCTTCTACACCCTCGGCCCCTTGACCACCGATGTCGCCCCCGGTTACGACCATATCACCAGCGGGATCGGCGCGGCCATGATCGGCTGGTATGGTTGTGCCATGCTCTGCTATGTCACCCCCAAGGAGCACCTCGGCCTCCCCAACCGCAAGGATGTGAAAGACGGGGTCATCACGTACAAAATCGCGGCCCACGCCGCCGACCTGGCCAAAGGACACCCCGCCGCCCAGTTTCGCGACAATGCCCTCAGCAAAGCCCGTTTCGAGTTCCGTTGGGAAGACCAGTTCAATCTCTCCCTCGATCCCGAAACAGCCCGGGAATTCCACGACGAAACCCTCCCTGCCGAAGGGGCCAAGACCGCCCATTTCTGCTCCATGTGTGGACCCAACTTTTGCTCCATGAAAATTACCGAGGATGTCCGGCAATATGCCGCCGAGCAAGGCCTCGCCGAGCAAGAAGCCCTCTCCAAGGGCATGCAGGAGAAAGCCCGCGAATTCCGCGAAAAAGGCAGCGAGATTTACCTCCCCAAAGAGTAAAATCTCACCTCCCCAGGGAATCGGCAACGTAACCAAACATGAAGTCACCGGGAAAGACATTTTACGTCATCCTCGGTTACTGCGCCTTCCTTTGGGCAACCAACTGGTCCCTAATTCATACCTATGACCGTGACCTTGGCCTCATTGCCTCCCGCCTGGATTTACGAGGATTGGGGGCTGCCTTAGGCATTGCCCTGTCCCTTTTTTATCTCCGCCAAATCTGGAAAACCCTAAGAGTTTATCTGGATAAGCAAATCAGAATCCCCCAAACGGCCCGACTCTATGGCTCCTGGGCCTACCTCATCCTCTTGTTTCCCTTGGCCATCAATACACGCTACATCTTCCACCGAACAGCCGGAGACGGAACCACTATAACAACTGTTTTTGAATATGGAGGCGGCCCCTCTATCGCATCGATCCTACTCTCCGCAATGGCCATCATGCTCTACCAGATTCACCTAACCCTAAAGCTCACCAAACAGAAAAACCAGAACCAGCCTAGCCCCTAGTAACATGTGTCAATATTTAAGTCCATAGAACTTAGTTTGATCTGACTGAATTTTCTGAATATCTCTCTTCATCATTTCTGCTCTGGCGAGGTGGTTTTGTTGAAGCGGAAGAAATTCGGTGTACACAATCCGGGGAGCGGCGTCTCGAAAGTCAGACTGGGGCGACGTACTTTACACGAAAGGCAATCTCGTGCTTCCTTCAACAATCGCCCAACAAAAGACTCCGAACCAACCACCTGCGCTCTGGTAATCGAGGCGAAGATCTTTTCCCGAGCGCGACGTTCCCCTTCGCTTGCGGTCTGCTCGCTCAGCAAACGGGTGATCTCCTCCTGCGCTTCCTGGTCATCGAGGTGCCCCTTACTGTCACGGGGCATCCGCCCCTGCCCTAAAACCAGCATCCGGTAAAATCGCAGAACATCGCTGCCCGTATCCTTGTCAATCGCATCCACTATATACCTCAGATCACTCACCGGTTCTCCCGCCATCACCGATTCCCCGTACCCACTGTACGCATATTTCCCCGGGTCATCCACCAAGCCGGCCCGCACCGGATTCAGATCAATATAAGCCGCCACCACCTTCAAGGCATTCGCCCGGCCCTCCACCAGCACACTCTTGAACTTCTCACTCCACAGCGGGCCATAGCGCCGATACTCACTGTTGTACCAGATACTTACCCGTTGTTTGAACGTCTTCACAAACTCCGGCAGGTTGTGCATCCGCTTGTGCAAAGCCTCCCGTAGCTCCTCCGCCTCCTGGCCTCCCTGTTCCAGCGTCCGCTGTACCTGTTCCACCGAATTGGGCGCATAGGCTATCGAACGAGGCGTTTTACGCAGGTGATTGTTCTCCCCGTGCAAATGCCCATAACGTTCCACCAACTCCTCATCGGTCAACTCTACCCCCTCCGCACT
>JAFIGF010000019.1 GCA_020831535.1 Opitutales bacterium
GTGCCTTCCGGGGGGGCGGCACCCGAGGGGTTGCACGGAAGTTTTCTTGGGGAGGAGACCGTATTGGATCTGATCCGGGACAAGCGGGCGAGGATCGAGTCGGGGTCTTTCGGGGACCAGGCTTTGGTCCGGGGACCTCTGCTGGAGACGTTTCACTGGCAAAGATGGGGAGGTCATTCGGCCGAGGACCTGACCGACTCTTCGCCGAAACTGGAAATAATGTTGCGCGCCTTCCCGGTTTGGGCAGAGGAGGAACCCCAGTGGCAGACGGTTTCCCTGGCGGGGTTGGAGACCTTGGCAAAGGATTTCAGCCGGGAGGAGTGGGACGAATTTCTAAAAAAACAAAACAAGGTCCAAGAATGGGAGGAGTTTTTGCGTCTTTACCAACGATGGGTTGCCGGGGACCCGGCTTTTTTGAATCAATTAGTGATGCTGCACCTGTCCTACTATCCAGACTAAACGTATCCCACCAAACTTATGACTACGCCGACAACACCTCCTGATCTTCCTGCAAAACCGCCCTCCGACTGGTCGAAGTGGCAAGAAAAAAGCGATGCCCTGCGAAGGGAATTGGGCAAGGTCATTGTCGGCCAGGAGGAGGTTATCGAGTCGATGCTGGTGGCCCTGCTGTGCCGGGGGCATTGCTTGATCGAGGGGGTGCCGGGGTTGGCGAAAACGCTTTTGGTGAATACCCTCGGCAAGGTTCTGGGGTTGAGTGCGCACCGTATTCAGTTTACCCCGGACTTGATGCCGAGTGATATTCTGGGCAGTGAGGTGTTGCGGGAAACGCCGCAGGGGGGGCGGGAGTTTCAGTTCTTGCGGGGGCCGGTTTTTGCGAATTTGATTTTGGCGGACGAAATCAACCGCACGCCCCCGAAAACGCAGTCGGCCTTGTTGGAGGCAATGCAGGAGCGACAGGTTTCGGTGGCCGGCAACACGATAGCGCTGCCTCGTCCGTTTGTGGTCTTTGCCACGCAAAACCCCATTGAGCACGAGGGGACGTACCCTCTGCCGGAGGCGCAGTTGGATCGTTTTTTCTTTCATCTGGTGGTGGGGTATCCGTCCCGGGAGCAGGAAAAGGAAGTGGTGTTGCGGACTTCCGGAGGCCACCGGGCGGAGGTGTCGGCGGTGACGAATGCGGAGGAGGTCTTGGAATGGCAGACCCTTTTGGGGCATGTTCCGCTGCCCGATCATGTGTTGGAGACGATTCTTGATCTGGTGCACCGGAGTCGGCCCAAGGGGCCGCAGGCGGATGAGTTTGTGCAAAAGTATGTTGCCTGGGGGGCGGGGCCGCGGGCGTCGCAGTTTCTGGCGGAGGCGGTGCGCGCTCTGGCCCTGGTGCGGGGAGAGACGGCGGCCTCGGTGGAAGAGGTCAAAGCGTTGGCGCGACCCGTTCTGCGGCATCGGGTGGTGCCCAATTACAATGCCACCGGGGATGGGGTGACGGTGGACCAAATCATTGATCATTTGCTGAAAGGGATCTCTTCCTGAGGGAGGTGGTGTTTCGATGAAGTCCCGTTATCTGAGACCTGAGGATATTCGCCGACTGGAGAGCTTTGCCTTTGCTCCAAAGATTCTGGCGGAGGGGTATCTGGCGGGGAAGCATCAGTCTCGCCGACAGGGTTCTTCGACGGAGTTTCGGGATCACCGGCCGTATTGTCCGGGGGATGACGTCCGGGATTTGGATTGGCGCGTTTTGGCCCGTACCGACCGCCCGTATCTGCGGACCTTCGAGGTGGAGACCAATACCGATTGTCATGTGTTTTTGGATTGTTCGGCGTCGATGGGGTTTGGCGAGACAGTGCGGAAGCTGGACTATGCCTCCTTCTTCGTGGCGGCACTGTGTTACCTGGTGGTGAAAAACCGGGACTTGGTTTCCCTGCAGCTTTTTGACGAGGACATCCGGGCCTTTTTCCCGCCCGGGGGAACGTTTCGGCATTTGCAGCAAATCCTGACGACTCTGGAGAAAAATGAGCCGGGGAAGCAAACCCGTTTGGGTCATGCCCTGCAACGGGCGGCACCGTTGTTGCGGCGGCGCGGGACGTTGATTATTCTTTCCGATTTCTGGGGACCTCCGGGGGAAATTTTTGAGGCGCTGAATCCCTACCTGCACCAGGGGAACCAGATCCATTTACTCCACCTGATGGACCGGGAGGAGCTGAATTTGACGAAGGACGGAACGGTGGCCTTTGTCGATCTGGAGACCCGGGAGCGGCTGGTCACGCACACGGCGGAAGTGATGGAGGGGTACCGCAAGGGAGTGGAGGCCCATATTGAGAGTATGCGTCACCTGGCGGCCCGGAGGGGCATTACCTACCGCTTGGCGATGACGCACCAACCCTTCTGGGATCTGTTTGATGGCTTGATCGGATGAATATTTTCTTCACCAACGCCATGCTTTGGCCTTTGTTGTTTTTTATCGCCCTGCCGTTGGTGGTTCACCTGGTCGCGCGGACCCGTCCCCGGGTGCGGCCTTTCAGCAGTTTGTTTTTACTCCGTCCGGTGGCCCGGCAAACCCGCCGCTGGCGGCGGCCGCAGGAGTGGTTGATTTTGTTGATCCGCACCGTGGCGGTGATTTGCCTGGTACTGTTGTTTTTGCGCCCGTTGTTGTTTCAGGACGAACCACGGGAGAGCTCGGGGGAGAGTCGGCAGGTGGTGGTGCTGGTGGATGCCTCGGCCTCGATGGGGTATTTGGAGGGCTCGCAGACTCGTTTCAACCGGGCGGTGGGAGAGGCCTCGGCGGTGCTCGACGGTTTGCGGTCGGCGGATCAGGTCAACGTCATTCTGGCGGGGCGAAGGCCCCGGGCGGTGCTGCCGGAGGCGGGGAGTAATCATGATTATCTGAAGGCGGCCTTGCGGGAGGCCCAGGTGACCCGCGAGCGGTTGGATGTGGACCGGGCTCTGCGGTTGGTGCGGGAGGAAGGGTTGGAGAGGGAAGGCTCGCTGGAACTGGTGGTGGTGTCGGATTTTCAGGCGTCAGCCTGGGAGGAGTTTGACGGGCGTTTGTTGTCGGGGTGGGAGGTGGTTTGGCTGCCGGTGGCCCGGGAGCCGGCGGATAATACGGCGGTGCTGGATGTGCGGGTGGAACCCTCGCATCCCTTGGCCGGGGAAGTGGTGACGGTTTATGCGGAGTTGGGCAATTTTTCGGCGGAGCCGCGGCGGCTGGAGGTACAGCTGGCGGCGGGCGAGCTGCGGCAGAGTCAGGATCTGGACCTTCCGGCGGGGGAGCGGCAGATGGCTATATTCACATTTGTTCCTCCGGAGAGTGAGGGGGAGCAATTGGTGACGGTGGAGATCGGGGAGGATGCCTTCCCGGGGGACAATCGGCGGGATGCGGTCTTTACTTTGCGTCCGCAAGTGGAAGTGTCCCTGCGCACCGAAGAGGAGGTGGCGACGGGTCGGTATTGGCGCCATGCGTTGGAGGCTTTGGAATGGGTGAAAGTCCGGGAATGGCGAGAGGGCAATGGTGGGGAGGTCAGTATTTTCTGGGATGCTGCGGCGGGGGAACGGCCGGAGAGTCGGGTGGTGATTTGGACCCCGGAAGCCGGGGAAAGTTGGGCGGGGGGAGATTTTCGTCGGGAGAGGATGCGGGAGGAGCAGACCTTGCAGGTGCAGGAGGCGGAGCACCCTTTGTTTCAGGTTTTCGAGGACGGGGCTTACGGGAATCCGGCCCGCGGGGTGTTTACCGAGCGTTGGCGGCCCGGGGATGAGAGGTGGGCTGATGATTGGCGGGTCTTGTTGTCCTATGCCGACGGGGTTCCGGCGCTGGCCTATCGTGAGGAGAATCAACAGACCTTTTATTTTTGGAATTTGACCCTGGCTCCGGAAGGCAGCAATTTTGCCACGCAGCCTGAATACCTCACCCTGTTGGCGGAGTTGGTCTTTCGGCATCGTCATGAGAAAAAGGATACCGAGGGGTCGTTTCCACTCTCCCCGGGGGAACCGGCCCAACGGGTTTTTCCAGAAGCTTTGGGCATGTCCCCGATTCACTTGCGGGGGCCGGATGAGGAACAAATTCCGGTGGAACGAAGTGAGGAGGAATCCGGAATCGTCCTGCGCAGTGAAGAATTGTCGCGCCCCGGAGCCTACCGGTGGGAGCAGCAGGAGCGGGTGATCGGCTACGAGGTGGTGCAATTTCCCTCGTCCGAGTCGGATCTGCGTACACTGCCGACCGAGGCGCTGCGGAGCGATTGGGGCGGTACGGCGGTGGCCCGGGGGCAACGGGTGCGGGAATTGCAGGAGGGGCGGGAGATCTGGCCCTGGTTCTTGTTTGGGGTGATCGGGTTTTTACTCGCGGAAGGGGCTTTGTTGTACCGAACGCGCAACCGGCGATTGTTGGTGAGCCCGCGAATGAAAAAAGGAGGTGACGCATGAGTCCTCTCTGGTCCGCAGAGTATTTGCTGGTGACTTTGGCGGTGGTCTTACTGGCCGCCGGGGTTTTGGCTTGGAAATCCTCGGAGGGAACGGGGTTGAGGGAACGGTTGGGGATCGTGGGGCTTCGTCTGGTGGGGCTGGGGGTGCTGGCTTTGATTGCCTTTAATCCGGGAAGCTGGGAAACGCAGAGAGAAACGCAGGGACAACCTTGGGTCGCTCTGCTGGATGCCAGTCCCAGTATGTCGGTGCGCGATGTGGAGGGGCAAAGCCGCTACGAAGTGGCCCGGCAGCAGGCGGAAAATTGGCGGACGGCGCAAAAGGAAGAGGGGCAGGAGGTGCGGCGCTACGTCTTTGCGGGGGAGACGCAGCGGTGGGAAGAGCCTTTTCCCGAGGAGGTGATAGAGGCGGAGGGAACAGATATAACCGGGGCCCTGGAAACGGTACTGGAAAGCTTCGACGAGGAATCTTCGCCCCAGGGGGTGGTCCTCTTTTCGGATGGGCGGGAAGTTCCCGAAAGGGAATCGCGGGAGATCCTTTTACGGGCCCGCGCCCGGGGCATTCCGGTGCACACGGTCACCTACGGGGGGGAGGTTGATCCGGTGGATTTGGAACTCTGGTTGCCGCGGCGCAGGTTGACCTCCTTTGTCGATCAGGACATTACCTTGCGGGCGGTTGTTCGGAATACCGGCTTGGGGGGGATTCGGACGGAGGTCCATTTGCGGGGTGCAGACGGCGAGATAGAAGCGACTGAACGGGTGGCCGTAGCGGATGGGGAGGAGGCCGAAGTTTCCTTCAAGTTACAGGATTTGGCGGCGGGCTATCACGAGTTCGAAGTCTCGGTGCCGGTGCAGGAGGGGGAGCGAAATGCCCGCAACAATGTGGGACGGGTGGGCGTTATGGTGCTGGAGGGGAATTTGCATATTTTGGCGGTGGAAGGCTCCCCTCATTGGGACAGCAAGTTTATTGCCCAGCTATTGCGGGAGCAGCCCTTTGTCGAATTGACGACGATTCACCGGGTAACGCGGGACCGGTTTTTTCGGGTGGACGCGAGGCAAAGTCTGGAGGAGCCTGCGGCCACCAGGGCGGCCTTTCCGGAAACGCTGGAGGAGTTGGCGGCCTACGATTTGCTTTTATTGGGGAAAGGGGTGGACTACTTTATGAGTGAGGAGCAGGCCGAGTTGGTGCGCCGGTTTGTGCAGGAGAAGGGCGGCGCCGTGGTGATGAGTCGGGGCAAGGCCTGGGAGTCGCCACTGCCCCCGTTGGAAAGGATTGAAACGGCCCGCTGGGGGGAGTTGCGCCGCGAATCGTTGCGCTGGTTGCCGACGGTGGCGGGGGCGCAGGCGGGTTTGTTTGGGGCGGGCTTGCCGGACCGTGAGGACGGGTTGTGGGATCGGTTGGCTTCCATCAGTGGGGTACGGGAAGTGGAGCGGCTGGCGCCCTTTACCCAAGTGTTGGTGGAAGGGCGTCGGGAGACGCACGGTCGTTCGACGCCGGTGCTTTTGAGTCGCCGTTATGGGCAGGGGTTGGTTTTGACGGTGAATTCCGAGGGGCTATGGCAATGGGGCTTTTTCCCTCATTTTCCCGAGGCGACGGCGTTTTACGAGGATTTGTGGATTCAGCTTTTGCAGTGGGCGGCCACCTATGCGGATTTTTTGCCGGGACAGGAGTATGCGCTTCGTCTGAGTGAGTCAACGGTTCCGGTGGGGCAGGCGGTTCGGGTGATGATTTTGGATCGGGCGGAAGGGGAAGGTCGCGGGGCTCCGCGACTGACTTTGCGCAGGGAGGAGGAAACCGTTCGGGAATGGCGGCCGGCGCGGGTGGAGGAAGGCGACTTTCACTGGCAAACCCTGGTGCGGCCAGAGGAGCCCGGGTTTTACCGGGTGGAGATTCAGGGCCCGGAAGGGGAGCAGGTTCCGCTGGCGGTGAACTTGGAAGTTCTCGCTCCGCCGCAGGAAATGGACAATCTCAGCGCCGACCCCGATTTTATGCGCAGGATTGCCGAATCCACCGGCGGGCAGTTTTGGTTGGCCGGGGAGTGGACGCCGGAAGCGGTGGGAGGCGAACGGGCGGTGACGGAGATCGAAGGTTCCCGGGAATGGGTCAGTCGCTGGGATCAACCTTGGTGGTTTTTGTTGATTATCGGTTGTTTTGCGGGGGAATGGTTTCTTCGGCGGCGAAAGGGTTTAACTTGAGTTTTGGGGAGAAATAGCATGAGCTGGACAGGAAACAATGAAAATAAGAGGCCCCCGAAATTTCAACCCGGGACGGAAATGAGTATGGACAAGACGCAGAAAAATTTTGACTTGGTTTTCGGGCAGCGTTTCCGGGAATGGCGGCGGAGTTACGGGTGGAGTCTGGTCTTGCGGGGCGGGTTGGGTTTGGTGGTGGCTTTTTTCTTGCTGGCGGGAGCGGATGCCTGGCTGGCCTTTCCGGATGGGGTGCGCTTCGGGTTGCTGGTAGGGCTTTTATTGGGTCTGGGGTTCTGGCTTGTTGGAGTGGGGTGGTATTGGTGGCGTTTGTCGCCGGTCACCTTTGCCCGGGAAGCGGATCGGTTGGGAAAGTTTTCCCGGCAGACGATCCTGGCAGGCTGGGAAATCAGCGAAGAGAGGTCGGGAAAAGAGAAGGATTCCGCTCCGGCAATGGCGGAATTTTGTCAGCAGGAGGCCTTACGCAAGGGGGGGCGTGCGCTGCGGGCTTTTCAAAGGCCGGGGGCGGGGAAGTATGCGCGAGTCCGCAGGGCTTTTCGGGAAATCCAACTCGGGGGACTCGGGATGATTCTTCTGGTGGGTTTGTTCTGGACGGTCTTTTCGGTCACTCTCCCTCGTCTCTTGATGCCTTGGCAGGACCGGCCACCCTATTCTCCGTTGGAGTTTCTGGTCGAGCCTTTCGAGCCGGTTCGCTATGGGGATACGCTGGATATGCGGGTGCAGATCCAGGGAGGGGAGGTGCGCGATCCGGTGGATGTTTTGTTGCGGGATGGGACCGGGATCAGCCGCACCGGTGCCTTTTCGGAAGGGAATGGTCATTATGGCCAGACTCTGGAAAATGTAACCCGTCCGCTTGAAGTGGCCTTCACTACCGGACGGGCGCGAAGTGACTGGTATCCGGTGGATCTCCAGTATGATCCCCGGGTGGTATTGGCCCGGGCGGAGGTGACCCCTCCGGCGTATACCGGGAAGGAACGCCAAACATTTACCCTGGGCGAGCAGGGGCTCCGGGTGTGGGAAGGAAGCCGGGTGGAATTAACCGTTTCCAGTAACCGTCCGTTGCAAGGGGGAGAATTGGTTCTCTCGCCGGAATCCGAAGAGGGGCAGACGGAATCCCGGGCGGGTGAGCTGTCGGGCAGCCATGCGGTTCGCTTTGGTTGGGAGGCGACGGAAACGGCCGCCTTGGAAGTCACTTTATACGACTTGCAGGGCACTCCCTCGCGGAAGCCATTGGCTTTTTCCCAAACCGTCCGTATTGATGAACCGCCGACCGTGGTTCTTTCGGTGCCCGGGGTGTATGCCTTGGCCACGCCGGACTCACAGATTCCTATCGAGGGGTATGCTTCGGATGATCTCGGGCTCGCTTCGGTGGATCTGGTTCGTTCCGTGGAAGGTTACCGGGACCGGTCCGTATCGATGAACATATCCCCCGGGGAGAGGCATGCGCCCCTGGCGAAAACGTTGGATCTCGATGCCCTCGGGGTGGTCCCCGGGGAGGTTTTGGAGCTCTTCTTTGAGGCTTGGGATCAGCATCCCGAGGGACGGGGAATGACGGTCTCGCAAATTGCCCGTATTGAAATCATTGCGACGGAGGATTATGCCGAGATGGTGCTTCAGCGTGCCACGATTCAACAGTTTGCTGAGGAAATGCGTCGGTTGCGGGAAATAATGGATGAACTGGTGGAGACTTTGGACGAGGTGGCGAAGATGGGGGATGAGGAGATTTCCCCCGCCCAGCAGGAGAGGTTGGAGGAGAAATATGCCGAAGCACGGGAGCACTTGAAAGACATGCAGGAGCGTTTTCATCCCTATGATGCCGAGCAAGGGGCGCAGGAAGTTCTGGAGCAACTGGACCGGCGATTGGAGGGGCAGGCGAATACCTTGTCCGAGTTGACTCCTGGATCAGAGGACTGGCAGGAAATGGCGGAGAGTTTCCGGGATGCCTTCAGCGGTTCGGATGAAGAGGAGAGTTTGATGGAGGCCGTGGCGAGCCATGAAGCCATGGCGGCCCACTTGGCCGAAGCGGAAACGCTGATGAGACTGACGAGGGAGTTTCGACGAATGGCTCAGGAACAGGCATCGATTGCCCGGCGCTTGGCCGATATGGAATGGGATGCTGATTTGCGCGTGGTTTCCCGTATCAAGTTTTTGGAACAACGTCAGGAAAAGCTCGGCAACGATTTGAAGGCCTGGGTGCAAGGGGTTGAAAAGGCCGCGCTGGAAATTGACGAAGGTTCCGGGGTCGCGGAGTTGCGGGAGTCGGCCTTGGATTTTATCGCTTTGGTACGGGATTATGAGATTTCTCTGTGGATGGAGCGCACTCGCCGGGATATTGAAATGGAGCGAATTCCGGTCGCCCGGGCGGCGGCGGAGGCGACTCATGCCCGAATGCAGGCGCTACTGGAGGAGGCGGCGAACCAAGGGAGCTTTGGGGAAATGTGCGCGGGAGGAACTCCCGGCTTCCAGAATGCTCCGCAGGATTTGCAGCGGACACTTGAGCAAATGGCGCGGGGGTTGCAGCGAGGAGGTTCCGGGACCACCGGTCAATACGGGTCTGGGGGTGGCGGCTCGGGAGAGGGCGACAATGGGTATTTTGTTGAATCGACATCTCCTTTTGATGGTATCCCGGCTTATGGTCCCCAAGGCACTCCCTGGGACCCTTCGGGCTACACTCCCGGTTCCGGAGCGGGGGGTACGGGATCTGGTACGGGCTCCGGCCGAGGCCATTTTTCCTCGGGCGAGGTTACCGCCATGGAGACCGAATCCGTCGGCACGGAGGACCGGGGGGAACTCACTCTGGAACAGGCCCCCGAACGTTACCGGGAGGCTTTGCAACGATACTTCAACCAAATTGAATCATTATGAAAATATACACCCTACCCTTATGGACTTTCCTGGTTTTAATTTTTCTGCCGGGAACACCGCTGTCGGCAAACACCAACAGCATTCAGTGCGCGAATCTGGTTTACGGAGGAACGCATACATCCCGTTGTTTCAGCGATGAGTTTTTAACCCAGATGCAGGAAATAACGGGTATTAACACGGAACGACGTTTCAAAAGTGTGAAGCTCGATTCGGAGGAAGTTTTTGCACACCCCTTTGTCATGATGACGGGGGAACAGGACTTTCATTTCTCCTCACGCGAGCGGGAGAATTTGAAGCATTATCTCCTGAATGGCGGCTTTATGTTGGCTTCAGCCGGTTGTTCAAGCTCCTCTTGGGATACCGCTTTCCGGCGGAATATCCGGGCGGTGTTCGGGGACGAGTATTCGTTGGAACCGATTTCCATGGACCATCCCATTTTCCGGACGGTGCATGAGATTGATCAGCTCGAACTGAGCCGGGGTGATGAAACGGCCCAACTGGAAGGCATTGAGGTGAACGGAAAACTGGTTTTGGTTTACTCCTCCGAAGGGCTGAACGATTCGGCCAATACCACCGGATGCTGTTGTTGTGGAGGGAACGAAATCAGCAACGCGGCGGAGGTCAACCTAAACATCCTCATCTACGCCTTGTTACACTAAGTTCGGGTGATGTTATTCATGTTCTCAAGAATTCGCAGATGGCTTCGCCTTGCCTTTTGGCTGTGCCTGTTTCCCTTCGCCGGGGGGGGTGCCGGAATGGCGAATGCTGCGGCGGAGGAAATTGGTTGGCGAAGTCAGTTGGAGGCAACGTTGTTCCAAGCGGGGGTGGAGAATGAACCGGTACTGGTCTTTTTTGTGATGGAGGGCTGTGGGTGGTGTCGTCAAATGGAGGAGGAATTTGCGGACCCTGAGGTGCGGGCCGCTACCGAGGGGATTTTTATGGTACGGGTGGACATCCGCGAGCAATCGGAAGTGGCCGGACGCTATCGGATACAGGAAGTACCTTTGCTGGTTCTGCTCTCTCCCGAGGGAAGGGTATTGCGCCGGGAACTCGGGTATCGGGACCGGGAAACCCTGGTCTCCCTTCTCAAGGCTTTGAAGGATGGTTCGCTGGAGGCTGAGATTGCCGCCGAGGAGGAGCCGGAGGAGGTGAGTTTTGCGGATCTTCTGATTCAGATGGGAGAGGAGGAGGGACGGGTTATCAAAGCCGGTCTGGTAAATATGAACCCTTTCCCGCGGGAGGAATTCGTCGCCTTGTTGGAACATGATCGACTGGTCGTTCGTTTGGGGGCCCTGGAGATATTGGAGGAGGTGAGCGGGCATTCTCTCGGGTGGGATCCCTGGGTGCCGACAGCGGAGCAGTCGACGGCGCGGCAACGATGGGCCGCTTGGGCGGCGGAAGAGGATGACTCCGCTCGAAGAACTCGCTATGCGGGCCTCAGTGCGGAGCAATTGCAGCGGGCGTTGACCGAATTGGAGCAGGGGGATGTGGCTCGTCGGCAAAGAGCTTTGCGCCAATTGGAAGAGGGTGGATTGGCCGCCGTGGAGGCTTTGCGTGGCCGTTTGGCGGAGGGTGATGCTTGGGACGAACGCCAGCGGCAATGGTTCCGTCAGGCGAAATACCGCATCCTGTTGGAGCGGCTGGAGCCCCCGAATCATCGTCAGTTGGCGCAGCGTCTGTCGATGGGAAACCAGGGGGTTCGTTTGGAGGCCATTCGGGAACTTGGGCAGTTGGGCCCGGGGGCCGCGCTGCTGCTGCAGGAATTCCTGAACGACAGTTCGGCTTTGGTGCGGGAAACGGCCGTTGATGCTTTGGTGCAAACGGGAAGTTTACGCATTCGCCCCCTGTTGACAGAACGATTGGCCGAGGAAGAGGATCTGGAAGTGAAGGTGTCGTTGGTGCGGGGGTTGGCTCGTTTTGAAGATGAGGAAAGTCAGGCGCAGGTTCTCCCCCTGGTACACAGTGAAGAGGAGGATTTAGCCATCATCGCTTTGCAGACTCTTGGGCGAATGGGTTTGCCGGTGCCTGGCGAGGTTGTTGAAAAAGCTTTGGAGGACTCCCGTTGGCGGGTTCGGGTGGCGGCTTTGGAAGCTTTGGTTGAATTGGAACAAACCTCCGAGAGAGAGGCTGTTGCGGCAAGGGTTTTGGACGACGATGCGTTTGTGCGATTTACGGCGGTACAAGTTTTAGCCGAATTGTTCGAGGGCCGTGCGGTTGAGGATTTGGAGAAGGCGTACCACGCTTTCGATGACATCAAGCCGATTGTGGTCAGGGCTTTTGGTGCGATTGATCGTCCGATTCCGACCTCCCTGTTGGAGGTCATTCCGGAAGAGGACGATGAGGTTTTGCTCGCCATTGCCGCCTCCTTGCAGTACACGAGGGATCGTGGACTTCCTTTGGCCCGCAGGTTGGTGGATCACCCGCATCAGGATATTGCCTCGGCGGCCTTGCGGGTCCTGGCCAATCGTTCTCCGAATCGGGTCGCCGATCAGCGGCGAATGGCCCGGATTTTGGTCGGGGGCAATGCTGTTCTGGGTCAGATTATCCTGGAAAGCCTGATTTTGGATGCCGACCAAAACCAGTTGTTGGAGGAGGGGGCGAATGGCCCCACCGAGCAGGCCGCCAACCCGACGATGGGACAACTCCTTTTGGAGGCCTTCCGAGGCGGGGGTGAAGGGGAATGGGAAAATCCGGTCCAGGGTTTGGCCGAAGGGGGACGGTATTTTCTGGCCAATGGAGAAACCCTGACAGTTCGTCAAAATGCGGCCATTTTTCTTCTGAGTCTGGGGGATGAGAGCGGCTGGGAACTTCTTTCCGAAACGATGGAAAGTTTGGGGGCCCGTCAGTTGGAACGGTTGATCGAGAGTCTGCAATTTGCCCGTTCCTCTTATATTCCAATGGTGGAAGCGGTCCTTCGTCATGAGGAACGAAGCCGTCGGCACCGATGGTCTTTGCTTCGGCTATTAGGGGATCATGCCCAGGAAAGTGAGGAGTGGTTTCAGCATTTACTGGTGTGGTTCGGAGATGACCAGTATGACTTGGCGTTGGGGGATTTGAGCGGTTTTTCTTTTCGGGCTCTGCGCAACAACCGGGACTATCGGGAAGATTGGCGGGAATTTTTCAAGCAACTCCTTGCGGGGCAGCGCGGGGAGAAGGGAAAACGGGGTGCCTTGATCCTGTGGGGAGATTTTTGGACCAGTGGGGATAAGGAGATACTCAAATCCTGGACGGAATCCGGGGATCCTTTGATGCGACGCGCTGCCTGGTGGACGATAGGGAAAAACAATCAGGCTTTTCTGCGCGAAAACTTGGAAAAGATCGCTCGCGACCCGGATGAAAAAGTGCGCGAAGTGCTGGTGGTTTTAGGCAATCCGAACAGAGCCCAATGGATTCACTATTATAGCCGGGACGAAACGGATACGGAATATTATAACCCTCCGCATACTCGCCGTTCGGGGGGGCTGGATTCGGAAATGGAGGAGATTTTACGCCAGTTTACCCAGCGCGGAAACAGTGCCCATCTTCGTGCGAGTGCTTTACTGGCCCTTTGGGAGAACGGGCAAACGATCAACCCCGAAGAACTCCATCGGGCTCTCGAGGATTTGGATGAACCGCGCAATTTGGCGCGCCGGGCAGCGAATGAATTGCTGGAAAATTATACTGACCTTGAGGAGGAATATGCGGCTCTGGTGCCTTGGCTGGAGTATGGTTGGACGCGTGGCAATGTGACTACGGCAATGGTGCGGGAACATTTTGCCTTGGAGAGCGAGGAGTTGGTCGAATTTGAAGAGGACGAGGAAATTATTCAGTTACTGGTCCACCATGAAAGGGTGTCCAACGGGGAGAACGAAGAGGCAACTGCCATGGACGCCCATTTGGTGGAAGAGGTTTCCGAAGAGGCGGAGGACGGTTCGGTTCTAAAAGTGATTTATTTCACCCAGGAGGGTTGTCCGGACTGCTTGGAAGCGCGGGAAATTCTAGCGACCATGGAGGATGTCTTTCCGGAAATGAAGATAAAGACTTTGGAAAGTCATTTGGTGCCGTCCCGGCAACATCGCCGACAGCTTTTTCGTCACTTCGGAGTTCCGGAAGAAGAACGGGCGGAGGCCCCCGTGATTTTTGCCGAGGGAGGGTATTTGGTGCAGGATGCCATCACTTTTGAAAGCGTGGCGAATCTTCTGGAGGATTCAATGGCATTGGGGGAGGACCCCGGCTGGTGGCACGTATCGGAAAGCCATTCTCAAGATGATCCTGACGGTGGCCACGCTTCGACAACCGAAGAGACTGCCGCCGATCCTATTGGTGGTGAGCCTGAGTCAGAGTCTTTGTCCAACGGCCGAGGTTGGCTGGGAGGTCTTGTTTTGGCAGGAATGATTCTTCTCGGCTTGGGGCTTGTTTGGCGCAGGCGCAAGGTTTTGGCGTAGTAAGGAGTGACACAGAGGGTTTCTGCGGAAGGCAGAGCCAAACCACTTTCTTTCCCTCTCTTCTGTCTCTGTTTCCTTCTGTTCAAAAAGTCGATGGTTATCTGACTATATTGTGTGAGACTAGGGTCCTTCGGAGTCTGGAGGAGTGTTGCGAGAAGGGGCGTAAAGCCCCTGCTCGCTGCAGATTTCCAAGCGGGCGGCTTCGCTTGCTGGCTCGCTGCGGCCAAACCCTAAACCCTCTGCTTCGGGTTCGAACCCCCTCTCTACTAACCGCCGCTGCGCGGCGTTCATTTTTCGCTATGCGAAAAATGGCGGAGAGAGAGGGATTCGAACCCTCGGTACGGTTTCCCGTACACGTGATTTCCAATCACGCCCATTCGACCACTCTGGCATCTCTCCGAATCGGGAAGGTAAAGTATTGGGCTTTTCGAGCTCAAGCGTCAAAGAAAAAATCCACTTGCGGATTTATTTTCGTGAGCGGGCCTGGGATTTCCCGATTTCTTCTGCGAGTTGCTCCAATTCCGCTTGCTTTTCGGAGAGTTGCTGGCTTTTGAGGAGAAGGAGGTCTTCGCAGGAAGTGAGAAACAACACCTTTTCTTTGATCTTTTGTTCCTCTTCCTGCTGATGAGGGGCCAGTGGCTCTATTGCTTGGGGAGGGCTGGCTGGGGAAGAGTTTTGAGTTTGGGAGAACTTGGCTTCCAACTCACGCAGGCGTTCTTCCTTGCGTTGCATGAGTTTTTTGCGCGCTTCAAAAAGGGCGATGCTTTCCGAAAGTTTTAATGACTGGGTTTCATGTTGTTGTTCCTTTTGGGAGAGTTCCTGCTCCCTTCGGTCCAGTTGCTCGGCATATCGCAAAAGGTCGGCTTCTTGTTCCTCAAACTTTTTTTCCCAGTTTTTTTCCTGCGATGAGTCTGTGGCAGATAGCTCGTTGGAGGTATTCTCAGGGTGAGACTCCGCGTAAAACCCTGGTCGATCCGGAAAAAGGGATTTGAGCCGAGGAGATTTTCGGGCCGATGGGGTTTGGTTTTGGAGATCTTTGCCCATGAGTGAGTGCGGGCGGTTTTGTTTATTTAGAGAAAAGTGATTTGAGTTTTCCGAAGATTCCTTCCGAGGATTTATCAGCGGTCTTCCCGGAAGGTGAACTTCCTTTGGTGCTTGGACCCGGCTTTGGTCCCCCTAGGTCGTAGGCCAAGATCGTTTGCTGGCAAAGAAAATTCAAATCCGGATCGTGCAAGACTGCAAAGTATCTTTCGAGTTGTCGTTCGTCGTTCGAGATTGATTTCAGATGGTCGCGCTGCTTGTCGAACCAATTGAAAATCTTTTGCAGACGAGATTGCAGTTTCTTCTCAATTTGCTGGATTCGGTTGGAGGATACTTCCTCAGCTTTTTCGGCTTCCTCATCGCTGATTTGTCGACCGTATTTGGCTAGCAGGGCGAAGATTTCCTCTTCGCGAAAGTTACTGAAAGATTGGGCGATGGCTTCGGGAAGATGGAGTCCCTTCTCGCCATAGCGGAAAGGTATGTATTTCGAAATGCCTTTTTCCTCGTTGTTTGACAAGGCGTTAAGAAATTCCCGAAAATCGCCGCCCAAGACGATGTTTTGGGCCATGTTTTGGGAAAAAACGACGAAGTCGTCCAGAGTTTCAATTTCCTCTTGTTGGAGAAATTCCAGGGTTTCCGCAGTGAGCGCGCTGAGGCTGATGGGAAACTTGCGGTTGATATGCAGTTTGTCGAGAACCTCCAGCAAGCCTTCTTCTTTGTTTTCCTCGGATTCCACGATATCCACCATATCTCCGAACGGGTCGTCGAAGGACATGGTTTCTTCAAGAATGTTGAGCAGGAGGTTGATCCGTTCAGGATGGTCTTTCAATTCAGGGAGTTCGATGAGCTCTCCGAATTCGTAATCCATGTATTTGTCGGGGGTCTCGTCGCTTCCTTCCAGCGGCCAGGGCGGGGAATCAAGATTTTCGGCCAGGCTGGAGAGCTTGGTATCGATCATCATACTGGTGAGAAACTGTTTGCGGATGCGGTCCCAGTCCTCGGCAGTGTATTTCAATTCTGTTTTGGGGTCAGACATCTTGTTTTATTTTTTGGGATTCGTTAACCGTTAGGAGGGTTTGTGATTGATGAGTTCCTCTGCAACATCCACATAGTCTTTATAAACGCTGTCTTCCTCTTCGCGAACCTGTCCCACCAGATTTATGGGGAGTCCGAGGGTTACCGCTCTGCGGACGACAATGGCATCGCGGACGATGGAGGAGAAAATCTTGGCACTGGCACCCACCCGTTTCTGCTTTTTAAATTGGTTGAGCCGGAACTGCATGCGCATCTTCGGAACATCAATGTCAACACCCTTTTTAATTGCATTAAAAATGATCCCCTGCACCTGAGCGGGTTTCCCCATGCCAGGCTTTCGGAAACTGGCGGAGCGCTGGTGAAATTTGAGCATCTTGTCGACCAGCAAGGTGAAACCAATGAGACTCAGCGCGTCGGGGTTGGAGGGAATGTAAACCTCGTTGCTACAAAAGATGCCACATTGGGCGGCCCGCAAAACATTAGGGGGACAATCAAAGAGAATGTAATCGTAGTTGTCCTCGATTTCCGCCAACTGTTCCTGAAATACGGCATAAGGAGGACGTTGCGCTTTGTATTCGTTCTCCACATCCACCAAATTGAAGGTGGTAGGCACGATATCCAGCCCCGGCAAAATTGACTTCCCGGATTTGTCCTGAACAACGTCTTTAATAATACAGTCTTTGAGGGTGTCCTCCGCCGGATCAAAAATCGAAAAAATATCTCCCCGTCCGCTGCTTTGCAAAACATTCCAACGCTCCAAACGCATCAGCCAAATGCTGGCATTGCTTTGCGTGTCGAGATCGAAAAGGAGAACTCGATTGCCCATCTCGGCGAGGCAGGCTGCGGTGTTGACGATAAGGGAGGTCTTGCCAACTCCTCCTTTGTAATTGATCAAACTGATTTTTCTGGGCATGAAGCGGGGGTTCTAGGGTGTAGAAAAGCTGTTTTGGTTTTCAGTTAGAGATTAGGCTATTGTGGTAGCGCTCGTAAAGCTTTGATCTGTAAATTCACGCCTATTTCACGAAAAAAGTGAAAATTTGCGGTGGGATTTGTCCTTTAAAGGTCCTTGATTCCCGTGAATAGTGGTGCCAGAGGGCGGATTTGAACCGCCGACCAAAGGCTTATGAGTCCTCTGCTCTACCACTGAGCTACTCTGGCAAGATGGAAGCGATAAAATTGAATTGTAATCGTGCAACTGTCAAATGGAAAAATCCCCATGCACCCTTTGCCAGCAGGGGTGACGGGATTTAATCGGCCCGCCGGGCCGGGAGCATGGCGGCATCGGTCATGCCATGAATGATTTTTTTGTCGGAGGGGCAAAAAGTACAGAGGATCCCTGCCGGCTTCGGAGTCTCGCGTTCATGAGTGAAATAATAGGGGCAAATGCGTACGCGGCCTTCACCGGGAGCGATTTTTCCCTCACCATCGTAAAGGTCGTGTTGGCGGCGCGCTGGTTTGCGGTATTCTTGCAGAATATGGGGATTGCGCGAGGCGTTTTTAATGGCGTCCTGCAAGCCTTCGGTCCATTCCTCCTTGGAACAATCGCTGCCCAGAAGGACGCTTCGAGCCCCTTCTGCATCGTGGTGGAAACCACTTATCTTGAGAATCAGGTTTCGTTCCTTCTGGGAGGCTTGGGTTAGGTCTTCCCATTGATGAAGGGGGCGATTCTGTGCCGTGGGGCCGTCGAGGATGGCGCCGGGGGGCAGCGGGGTCGGGTCGATGACCCAACTTCGGGGAATGAGTCGGGAAAGTGTTTTCCGTGAACTGCGCGGCAAGTGGTCTTTCCAGTATTCGCCTAAAAGATGATGGTGGAAGAGGGCCAAAGTGAGTTTTTCCTCTTGGTATGTTTTAGGAGGAGGGCTCAGGGCAACTTCGCCCTTTTCCCAAGCGTTCATGATGAAATCGGAATTGGGTAAAGTATCGAGTTCGTAAAGCTCGAAAAATCGGTAAATAATGTCGATTTTTTCGGGGTTGCCCTCACCGTCGCGAAAAAGGGCATCACCCAAAGGAATAAGATCCTCGGGGTAGTGACAGAATACTCGCCGCCCCCTTTCCTGAAGCTGACTGGCCAACCACTCCATCTCGGGGCGATAGGTGGCCGCTTCTTCACTGACAACAATTGCGATCAAAGGGGCTTCCCGGTCTGGAGCGGCTTGGGCGACGCTGTAATAAAATCCATCCAACATTGCCTCAAAACTGCCAATCAAGTCGTCATTGTTTCCCGCATAAAGGCGGTTCAGATATGCGGTTAGGCCGATGCCGCCGGGAACGGAGTCCATTTCGGTTAGGGCGAAACCGTCCTCGGTCAGGAGAAGGTCCGGGCGAATGACTGCGGGGAGGCTTCCGGATTGAGCCCGCATTCGGTTCCACCGAACGATGTTGTCGGGTTTTCCACGTTCCAGGTAGTCGGCGACCCAGGGGGTGATGAGTTGGCCATTCCGGAGAATCGATTTTTTCTCTACGCTCTTATAGTAGAGGTTCTCAATCGCCCGATGGAAATCCATGCAGGCTTTCCCGATTGCGCCCAGTTCCTGGCGAAGAGAATCCTCAAGCGCAAAGGGCTGGGGAGACAGACGCCAGGTTTTGTTGTCGAAAAATTGGTTTTCGGCAAAAACAGACTGCAGAGTCTCCAGGGGAATGGCGGATGATACGGGCATGCTCCTATGGTAACCGTTTATTCTTCGACGGCAACCTCCTTGGAACGGGTCATGGGTTTTCCGGCACGTAGCCAGGCGTGAATAAAGGGATCCAAGTCCCCGTCCACGACCTGTTGAAGATTTCCGGTTTCATGGCCAGTGCGCAGATCCTTGATCATTTGGTAGGGTTGGAAAACATAACTCCGGATCTGGTTGCCCCAGCCAATTTCTCCCTTTTCACCGTAAAACCGTTCCATCTCAGCCTTTTTCTCGTCCTGGATTTTCTCATAAAGACGGGCTTTGAGAACTTTCATGGCGGTGTTTTTGTTTTTCAGCTGGGAACGTTCGTTTTGACAGGCCACGACTATGCCGGAAGGCATGTGCGTGATGCGGACGGCGGAGTCCGTCTTGTTGACGTGCTGCCCCCCTTTGCCGCTGGAGCGGTAGGTGTCGATGCGCAGGTCATCATCCTGAATGTCGATTTCGATGTCATCCTCGATTTCGGCAATCACATCGACGCTGCAAAAAGAAGTGTGGCGCCGGGCATTGGAATCGAAAGGGCTGATGCGGACCAAGCGATGAACGCCCCGTTCGGCACGGGCGTAGCCGTAGGCGTTTTCCCCGGAAATCAACATGGTCACTTTATTGAGGCCGGCTTCCTCCCCCTCAATCATGTCCTGGATCTCCACCTTGTACCCGGACCTTTCGGCCCAGCGGGTGTACATGCGGAAAAGCATGTCGGCCCAATCACAGGATTCCGTGCCTCCGGCACCAGCGTGAATGCTCAGGATGGCGTTGCAATGGTCGTGGGGGCCGGTGAGGAAACTCTTGATTTCGATTTTGTCCATTTCCACGCCTAGAGCAGCGACCGATGCGGCCAGTTCCTTCTCCTCGTCGTCGGTTTCGCCCTCACTGGCCTCGTCGATCAACTCGACCATCGCTTCCAGATCGCGCACTTTTTCATAGAAATCAACGACCGGGTTGACCAGAGCCTTCAAACGGTTGGATTCATCAATGATCTTGCGCGCCCCATCGGGATTGTCCCAAAAGGTCGGCTCGGACATTTTGGCCTCAATGGCGGCTATTTCCTTTTGTTTGGTTGGGACGTCAAAGATACCTCCACAAGTAGCCGGCACGCTTGGTGATTTCTTCGATTTGAGAGCGGATTTCTGGTTGGATCATAATGAATATATTAGGAAGCCTTTTGGTGCCAAAAAGGCAATGCTAAAGGATGATTTCCCGAAAGGGCTAGGCCGTTCTCCGCCAAAGAGAGATCGGGCGATTTAGCAAAAAAATCGAGGTTCTTGGAATTTTCCCCTCCCTTTGTGGTCTAAGTAAGTATGCCTAAGCTGTTCGCCCTGTTATTTGTGTGGTTTTTTGCCGTTGTTTCCGTAGCTGCGGAAACAACGGCATTTCAGGTTTCCCCGGAAGACCCTGAACCAGGCGGGGAGGTGGTTTTGGAAATCACTTTTGCCCTCCAGGATGAAGAGGCGATATTTGCGCGCCGGAGTCATTTAGGAGGGCGGCCCACCGTATTGCGTTGGGACTATCCGGAGGCTTTTACGAAAATCAGGGAGGAATCTCCGGCTCCACAGGCCGCAGAATTGGGTGGGATTGAAGAGTTTTTTCACTTTGGCGAAACGACTTTCCGGAAAGTTCTCAAAGCGCCTGAGGAGGGTGAGCTGTCCGGGACGTTTGCCCTCGAAGCGGAGTGGGTGAGGGTGGATAGCGAAGGACGATTCCACGCCGAGTCGGACCGTTGGGAGGTCGTAATGGGGACCGGCGAAATGGTCGTCACCGGGGAGGAACCGGCGGATTCCGAGGCCGCAGGAACCACTCGCGAGAGCTATCCCCTGAGTACGATTCTGGTGAGCATTTTACTCGGTTTTGTCGGCGGACTTATTCTCAATGCCATGCCCTGTATTCTCCCGGTTATTGGCATCAAGGTCATGTCTTTGGTGCAACATGCAGGCGATTCGCCCGGTGAAGCGAAAAAGCATGGGTGGGTTTTTACCGCCGGCGTTGTCGTATCCTTTTGGATACTTGCCGGCATCGTGGCGATTGTGCAGGCCGGGGGGACCGCCTTGGGACAGGGTTTTCAACTCCAGAATTTTCCCTTCGTGCTGTTCATGACCTCGGTCATCTTTCTCTTGGCACTCAGTATGATGGGGGTTTTTATGATCGATATTGGTTCCGGGGGATACCAAAAGGCCAATCAGCTGGCGGGGAAGAAAGGCTATTCCGGCTCTTTCTTCAATGGCTTTCTGGTGACCCTTCTGGCTACCCCATGTTCGGCCCCTATCCTTGCCGGGGCCATGACTTTTGCCTTTACCCAGCCGCCGCTGTTGAGCTTTGTCATGTTCACCAGCATCGCCCTCGGCCTGGCTTTCCCCTTCACCTTGCTCGGGCATAAACCGCAGTGGACAAGATTCATCCCCAAGCCCGGTCCCTGGATGGAGTATTTCAAGCAAAGCATGGGCTTTGTCATGATGGTCATGGTCTTGTTCTTACTCACCGTGGTCAATGCTCTTCGAGGGGGCGAAGCAGTGGTCTGGACAGCCCTTTGGCTGTGGGTGCTGGGATTGGTGGCTTGGATCTACGGGGCTTTTGTGACCGGTAAAAAACGCTCCACCCGCCGCAAAGCGTGGGCCTTTGCCTCGGTCATTTTGGCCATCGGGATCTTTGGAGTGCTGGAAGGGCCGCTGAAGTGGCGTTTGGGCAATGCCGAATGGGCCGCGGAAAGAGGCTACTCCACCGAGATCAGTGAGGAAATGGTGGCTTCCACCAAAGGCGGTGTAATTTCCTGGTATGATTTTACTCCGGACCGCTTGGAGACTCTGCTCGAACGGGATAAGGTAGTGTTTATCAACATGACCGCCGCGTGGTGTGCGACGTGCAAGGTCAATGAACGCGTAGCCATTGAGCGCGAGGGCACCCGTGAATTGATGGAGGAGCACGGAATTATCGCCGTCTATGGTGACTGGACCGATCAGAATGAGGAGATCCGGTCCTATCTGGAGAGCTACAATCGGGTCGGGGTTCCGCTCAATGTGATCTATGGCAAAGATCGGGACAACCCCATCATTTTGCCCGAACTTTTCAGCCAAAGTCGTCTGCACAGCGCTTTGCGTGAGGCAGCGAAAAGTTTCCAGTAGCAAGAGCAAACACCACCGCACAGTCACAGCCACAGCCAAAAACTAAGATTTACGAACTTAAATATTGACGGGAGGTGGATTTATGATTTTCTGGGGGTATGCAACGCAAACGTTTACATTTTACGGATTGTCCGGCGGTTTATCATGTGATGTCGCGGACTGTGAATGGAGAAAAGATTTTTGGCGAGAAGG
>JAFIGF010000021.1 GCA_020831535.1 Opitutales bacterium
ACGAAAGAAGAGCGCGAGGCATTGGAAACGATGACTCGCAGCGGGAAAATCCCCGCCAAGAAGTTCATGCACGCCCGGGCTTTGCTGTTGTGCGATGCGGGAGAGCTCGGAGATCCATGGAAGGTCGCCGACGTCGCCGCCCTGATTTGCACCAACTCGGCCGCCGCCGCCGAAGTCAACCCCGCAAAACTCCGCCAAGCCCTCACCGAAGGCGGATCAATTATGCTCTGATTTATACGAAAACGATCAACCAGTTTAGTATAGTACACCCATTAAAACAGTAGGTAAACTCCCTCCGACAAGAGCCCACCGTGATGGCAACACCCGCCCCGAAGGGGCAATAGAACAAAGGCCGGGGCAACGCCCCGGTGGTATCGGCATAGATAAACCAAAGAGCCCTGTAAGGGCGACATTTGGATGGTCCCACTACCTTTTTAAGGTCACCCACCCATAGAAAAGGCATTCCCCGACAAATCCGCGACCATCCCCACTACGAGGGATCGCAGGCTAAAGCCAGCGCTACTTTATTTCCCCGGCTGTTTTCTCCACAAACCCACCAATCAAGCTCGGAGAGACCCTCGCCCTCCCATAAACGCACCCTCTCCTCCGTAATCGGGCTGATTTATCGCCCGAACGAATCGGCAGGAAATTTCACGAACATCCGATGATCTCCCCCGACGTTGCAGGCATTCTCTAAACCGCCAGGCCATACCCGCCACGGATCGGGCGATAAATCAGCCCGACTACGTAAACAGCCGTCCAAAATCTCACGATTTCGGCTACAACAGCCAATCGGGGCGTAAAGCCCCTCCGACAAAACAGCCCACGGATCGGGAGCTGAAGCACCCCGACTACGCAAACAACCAATAATACCACTCCACTACTCCACCACTCCCCTACCTACCAAAACACAAATCCACATACAGCGTGGCGGTCCAGCCAAAATCGTGAAAAACCTGCTTGTAGGGACCCTCCTCAGGGGCGCATTTTCCTTTGCGCAGCAATTGCGGGGGGGCGTCTTCCTGAAGGGCATCATAGAATTCAAAGAGACAGCCAAACGCTTCGCAATACAGCTCAATTTCCTGCATGGTCTGCTCCCGAAGTTTGGTTGCAACTTCGTTGAAGCTATAACGGTCCAAGCCGAAGGCGATGAGCCAGTTGAGGTTGATCCATACCGGCCCACGCCACATGTCTTTGCCATAGGACTCGGCTTGAAACGCCGCCACCGAGGGAACTGGGAAAGGCGTACCGAAGGTACGGGGATTCTGGAGGTGCTCGACCAGTTTTTCGGCCTGCTCCGGGGTCGCGGCTCCGCAGATCAAAGGAAGAAAACCGGAGTTGGCGAGGATTGAGGACGGTGCTCCTTTGTCGAGATCGCAATCGACAAAGAATCCGTCGGACTCGGACCACAGACGCTCACGGATCAGCTGACACAGATGAGCATGACGGGAACTCCATTTAACCGCCTCATCCCCACGTTTCAGCTCGGTGGCAAATCCGGCCATGATTTCGCATTCAAGGGCCAGGAAGGCATTAAAATCGACCGCATCCATCTGCGTGGCATCATCAAATCGCGGCGAATTGTCCATCCCACTCTCCCCACTGCGACAGTGCGGATTACCCTCGATATCCCATTCCAACAGGCCACCCCCATCCTGATCGCGGTGGGCCATGTCCCATTCGAGATAGGCGGAGAGTTTGGGATACAGCGTTTCGATCCACTCCGGGGAAGGATGTTGGTCATGTACCAGCTTCGCCCCGAGGGAAAGGATCGGCGGTTGGGTGATACGGGATTGTTTGAACGGATCCATCCGGTGCGCCACAAAGCCGTCCCCGGTCTGGGAATCGAATACCGCCGAAAGAGCATCCCGCGCCAGGTCGGCATCGAGATGGCGTAACCCGATGACATGAAAAACCGAATCCCACAACCACATCGCCCGGTGGGGCCAGCGGTCGGGGGTCGTCCAGCGATGCTGAATGATTCCCTCGGGACTGTAAACCTGCGTTTTCATCAAGGCCAGCGACTTCAGCAAGGTACGTTGACTCGCCAGTGATTGCTTAGGAGGAAGGGATATCCCCTCCAACCAGCGGTGCCGCTCCGCGATGACTGCATCCAGATCCTTATCGATGAGTTGAGGATCGAAATGAGAGGTGGAGCCAATCAATGTACGCTCCCCGTGCTGCTTCCAGGTAATCCGTGAATCCGTTTCCGGCAGCAGACAAGGGCCCCTAAGCAAAAGGTGATGGGCGTCGATAAAAGCACCGGCAATGGCATCCGCCCCTGTCCCCAGGGAAAATGTATCCCCGGTTACCACAACTTCCTTCGCCGAATCACCGGAAAAACGAACCCGAAAATGCCCGGGAAGGACAATATCCAGCCCCGGCGATTCGAAGGCCGTCCGGGCCGTCAATCCGTGTTTGTAATCGGTCTGGCCATCCAAGCCGGAAAAGGCCAGCAATTGGCCACCGGTCCAGACATTACGAGACAACAGTTCCACCGGTGAAGGCTGGTCAGAATCTTTATTTGAGGAGGTTGAAAAAGGCATAAGCATTGAATTCCATAGGGGAATTTGCCGTAAAGGGACAAATCCAGGACGTCCGGTTTCACAGGTAAAAGCAAAGCTCATAGGTTGTAAACTTCTTTGCCGACACGCGAGAGTAAACGGCGACAGGCGAAATTCTTTGCGGCCCTAATTTATAAACCACCCTCCCCATCTTTCCTCCACGACGCCAAACCTCCTCCATTAAATCGCCTAATGCAAGACCAGTCGTCATTAATTATATTTTCTTGTTGGAGAGTACCCCATTTCCGGTTTTACTGAGGCAGGATCAAATCTCTTGCGAGTTTTCCACAACCTTATGATCACCGATGGCTTAATTGTTTTACTTCTGGGAATGACCGTGGTGTTTGCCTTCCTCATTGCTCTCACCACAGTGATTAGCCTCTTGTCCTGGTTCCTGCGAAACCATGCCCGGGAAGAAGAAGGCTTTCTCATGGGCGAAGCCCAGAAAAAACAAAAACGTCGCAAGGCGGCCGCTCAGCGCCTCCAACAACCGACCTCCTTCCCCTCCGCCATTCAACCCACGCCGGGTGCCCACGACTCGCATACCCTGACCGCAGTGATCACCGCGGCCATAAAACTCCACCGCCGGCGCTAGCCTACCTACTCTTTCTTTATGATGAAAAAAATTCGTTTCATGGATGTCTCCTTCCGCGATGGTTTCCAATCCTGCTATGGCGCCCGCGTCCGCACCGAGGACTTTATCCCCGCTCTGGAAGCCGCCGCTGACGCCGGCCTGAACCATTTCGAAATTGGCGGAGGAGCCCGTTTCCAAAGCCTCTATTTCTATTGCCAGGAGGACGCCTTCGCGATGATGGATGCCTGCCGCGAAGCAGTCGGTCCGGACGCCATCCTACAAACCCTCGCCCGCGGCATCAATGTGGTCGGCCTGGTGTCCCAATCACGCGACATCATCAACCTCCACGCCAAGCTTTTCAAAAAACACGGGGTCACCACCATTCGGAATTTTGACGCCCTTTTGGATACCCGCAACCTGGCCTACTCGGGCCAATGTATCGCCGATGCCGGTCTCAACCACCAGGTAACCATCGCACTGATGGGGCTTCCCCCCGGACTGAGCGAATCCTACTGCCACACCCCGGATTTCTACCTCGACAAGTTGCAGGAGATCCTCGATAGCGGCCTTCCCTACCACAGTGTGGCCTTCAAGGATGCCTCCGGGACAACCCGCCCCACGGTAGTCCACGAAACGATCAAAAAAGCCCGTAAACTTCTCGGGAAAGATACCGAAATCCATTTTCATACCCATGATACCGCCGGCTTGGCGGTTGCCTGCAATTTGGCCGCCATCGAAGCGGGGGCCGACCTTATCGACCTCTCCATGGCGCCGGTCAGTGGGGGCACTGCGGCGGCCGACATTATCACCATGTGGTATCGCCTCCAAGGCACTGGATACACCCTCGATATCGACCCGGAGAAAATCCTCGAGGTGGAAGCCCTCTTGCACGAACAAATGAAAAAATACTACCTCCCCCCGGAGTCCAAGGAGGTCAACCCCATGATTTGCTTCTCCCCCATGCCGGGCGGAGCCCTCACCGCGAACACTCAAATGATGCGGGACAACAATTCCCTGCACCTTTTTCCCGAAGTGATCAAGAACATGCGGGACGTGGTCGCCAAAGGCGGGTTCGGCTCTTCGGTCACCCCGGTATCCCAGTTTTATTTCCAACAGGCTTTTATGAATACCATCGGAAAGCCTTGGGACAAAATCTCGGAGAGCTATGGCAAAATGGTTCTCGGATACTTTGGCCGCACCCCCGCCAAGCCGGATCCCGAAATCGTCAAACTCGCCTCCGAACAACTCGGTCTCCAACCCACCGAAGAGGACATCCACGATCTTAATGATGCCAACCCGGACCTAGGCATTGAAGCCAACCAGAAGATCCTGAAAAAGGAAAACCTTCCGGTCACCGACGAAAACATTTTTATCTCCGCCGCCTGCGGAGCCAAAGGCATTGCCTTTCTCAAGGGCAACGCCGTCGATGGGATTCGCTGGGCCGAAAAAGAAAAGCCCGAGAAGAAACCAAGCAAGGCAACGCCCACCACAACTCCGACACCCTCCGGGCCAGCCAACTATACCGTGACCGTCAACGGCATGGCTTATCAGGTGCAGGTCGAAGAAACCTCGGGACAACCCACCAGCATTCAGCCAGCCCAGGGCAGCGCTCCGGCACCCCAAGCCGCTACCGCCTCCAAGCCTTCCGGCGGAGAGGAAAAGGAAATCAAAGCTTCCATGCCGGGCTCCGTCCTTTCCATCGATGTGGATGTCGGCGAAAAAGTAACCGCCGGACAAAAACTCCTGGTTCTGGAAGCCATGAAAATGGAGTCCCCGGTCACCGCCCCCGGTGACGGAACCATCGGCCAGATCGAAGTAACGGTGGGCGACACCGTGGCCAATGGTGATCTTTTACTGACCTTACGGGCATGAAGAATTGCGGCCGCAGCGACCCTTTCAAAAAAACTCTCCTCGCCTGCCTTTTGCTGGCAGGACTCTTTTGGGCAGTCTCGGCTCCTCTTACCGCCGGGGAGGGTTTCATCCTTCCCTATGAACCTCCTGAGAACGCTACCAGCGCAGAAACCGAAACCGACGAAGCGAGCGACACCGACGAGGAAGTTTCACCCGTCACAGGCCTGTCGCTCGGTGAAGCTTTTGAGAATCTAGCCCGCAGCACCGGGGTGTATGCCTTGTGGGAAGGCCAGCAACGTTCATGGACCGAGGGTTGGGGCAGAGTGCTGATGATCACCGTAGCCCTCGGGCTATTGTACCTGGGGATTGTCAAAAAATTCGAGCCGCTGCTTTTGGTTCCCATATCCGTCGGCGCCATACTGGCCAATATCCCGCTGGCCGGGATCACCGAAGAAGGGGGAATCCTGTATTTTATTTATGAGGCGGGAATCGCCACCGGCATTTTTCCCCTGCTCATTTTCATGGGTGTCGGGGCGATGACCGACTTCGGCCCTCTGATTGCCAACCCCAAAACCGGCCTACTTGGAGCTGCCGCGCAATTCGGCATCTTTACGACTCTGATCGGAGCCATCGTCCTGACCCAAATGGTCCCCGCGATAGGTTTCAGCTTACAGGATGCCGCCGCCATCGCCATCATTGGGGGTGCGGATGGTCCTACCTCCATCTTTCTCGCCTCCCACCTGAGCCCTCGCCTGCTGGGCAGTATCGCGGTGGCCGCCTATTCCTACATGGCCCTGGTCCCGATTATTCAACCGCCGATCATGAAACTCCTCACCACCCGGCGTGAGCGGTGTATCGGCATGACCCAATTGCGTTACGTTTCCCGGAGGGAAAAAATTCTTTTCCCGATATTAGTCATCCTCCTTTCCTTTCTTCTCCTTCCCTCCGCCGCGCCGCTGATTGGCTTCCTCATGTTTGGCAATCTGATGCGTGAATGTGGCGTCGTCCAACGTTTGCAGGATACCGCCCAAAACGCGCTGATCAACATCGTTACCATCTTTCTCGGACTGGGGGTCGGTGGCATTTTGTCCGCGGGTCAATTTCTCAATCTGGAAACCTTCGGGATTCTTGTTCTGGGACTCGCCGCCTTTGCCTTCGGCACCGCTGCCGGGGTATTGATGGCCAAGTTTATGAATCTCTTTCTTGGTCACAAAATCAATCCTCTTATCGGAGCGGCCGGAGTTTCGGCGGTTCCCATGGCCGCCCGGGTCACTAACAAGGTCGGCATGGAAGCCGATCCTCAGAACTACCTCCTCATGCACGCCATGGGCCCCAACGTGGCCGGGGTCATCGGCTCGGCCGTCGCCGCCGGCGTTCTCCTCGCCATCTTTACCTAGGCGAAGGATGAATCAATGAGGAATTAGGAAGTAAAAGGAAGAGGTAAGAAACCGAAAAGGTTTAGCTTCCAACATGGTTCTGTGCAAGAACGGCATTAAAAACGCTTACAACCTTTACTCAGGATCCGACACTAATGTGAGACTAGGGTCTTTCCGAGGCCTTAGAGGAGTGCTGCGCGCAGGGGCATGAAGTCCCCGCTCGCTGTGGAATAGGGGCGACATTTCCGTTTGCCGAAGATTTGCGCACAGGGGCACAAGGCCCCCGTTCGCTTTTTTGCCCCAAGCGGGGACCTCGTGTCCCTGCGCGGAGTGCTTCAAGCCAGGGACATAAGACACGCCCCACCACACCGCGCGGGCCGCTTTCCCTGTCGCGCCGTAGCTTTAGCGAAGGCGAAAGC
>JAFIGF010000024.1 GCA_020831535.1 Opitutales bacterium
ACGAAACCCCTCAAACGCTCAACGCTCCATTGCTTTCCGGTATCCCCGACAAAAAGAAAATGACGGTATCCGCGTTCGATCAAATGCTCTGCGGCCAGCCGCCCCACGGAGGTATCATCGCTAAGCACGTTGGCCATACCCTCAACCACTCCCTGGGTATTGGAAAAATTTATCAGAGGGATCGACAGCTCCCGCCATTGCTTCGCCTGCCGTTCCGAACCCGCTAACCCCATCAGCCCCAATCCCCGGCTTGCCCTTTCCACATCCTGAACCTGTTGGAGAAAATAGGGGCAATTGATCGCCATCGCCTCATCATACACGCCCCGAATGATTTCCCGGAGCACGGCCTCATTGCCTGAAGTTTCTTTGCGTCGAAAGAAGAGTCCCAAAAAAGATCGCATACTTAAATTCTTTCGCAATAGAGCAAATCATACAAGCCGAATTTCGCTTCAGCTAAAGTTCTTTTTCGGTTGAGCTTATTGGCAGGTGGGTTGGGGTGTGGTATTCTAACGATTGATTTAAATCGGCGATATCACTTTACCATGAAAAATTCTTTCCCATTTATTACTCTCTCCTCAATGCTTCTGGGCCTATCTGCGGGGGTTGCTCAGGCAAATACCCTGTTTTTGGTTGATTTCAATTCTACTGATGATACCGCCCCAAGTCAGGATGTTTCAGGCAACCACTGGAATGTTGTATCAGACTCCGATGCCAACAACCTAACCTCGGCCTCCACGGGCGATCCTCTAACCGGCGTCAATTTGGAATGGCAGGGAGATTCCGTCTCCCCCTCGGGGAGTGGAGATCATTACACGGGCAGTAATAAATCGGAGCGGCCGAGCTGGGCGCAAACCAGCGATCTTGATGACGCTCTGGATTATCGGTTATTTACTTCAAGGGGGGATGCTGGATCTTTTCGCATTACGGGACTTGATCAAAACCTTGTCTATACTTTTGAACTCGCCTCCTCAGTGATCGCAAATGGTGACGCGCTGATGCGATTTAATATTGGCGGGGAGAATTCCACAGGAGGAACTGAAGTTGATACAATTCATGAAAACAATACCTTAACTCCCATCAATGGTCGAACAGGTGATCCCCTTTCATTCTCTACTACTGGCTATGGCGATGGAGGCGCTGGATATGAATGGCAACCCAACAATGAAGCCCTTGAAGATGATTTTGACGGTTGGATTATTTGGCAGGACGTGATTCCGGATGAATTCGGAAATATTGAAGTATTCTGGAACACAGAAAACACTGCAGGTTCAACTCGCCTTTCCCTCAACGCTCTTGAAGTCACCGCCATTCCCGAACCTTCCACCTACGCGGCGATCTTCGGTCTCGGGGCCTTGGGGATGATTCTCCTTCGCCGCAAGCTGCGAAAATAAACTTTCCCTCCCTCCCAAAGGCGGCCCTCCGGGGCCGCCTTTTTTTGCCATGGGTGCACTGCCCCGTCCACCCGGTCCAAAGACTAACGTCTTCGGCTACACTCCGTGCCTTCGTGCCTTTGTAGGGAACCCCGGCTGTTTCTTTTAAACCACGAATGAACACGAATAGACACAAATAAAGAAGAAGCTCCGGCTTCCAGCCTGTTTTCCCCGGCAGCCAAACACAGCCAAGATGGCTGTGCTACCCCTGACACCTAACGCCTTAACCCGACGTCGGGGACGCCCACTAATCCGCGAGGTCATCCCCGCCACGGATCGGGAGCTGAAGCACCCCGACTACGGAAACAACCGATATTTTCGGCCATCCACCAGACTGGATTCCAAGCCCTTTTATTGCCTTAACCCAACGGCGGGGACGCCACTTGGGAACGCCACTCCGAGCTATCCTCAAAAGTACCCCCCCCCTTCACTCGCCGGCGACGGCGAACTTCTTTCTCCGGGCGGCCGGGGGTAAGCCGTAGTGATGGGCAAAGGCCACCGTAAAACCAACCGGACTGCCGTAACCGGCATCCAAGCCAATCCGGGTCACCGTTTCCTTCTCCGCCCGGAGACGATCCGCCGCCCGGGCCAGAACCCGCCGGGTCAGTTCTTGCTTCCACGATTGACCCGACGCCTCGGCAAACCAATGGATAAAGCGACTCGTACTGAGCCCCAGATGTTTGGCACAAGCGCTCGCCGAAAGATGGATATCAAGGTTCGCTTCGATAAAATTCCTCGCCGCTACCAACCTTTCATCCGCCTCCCTGGGGGCTCCGGGATGAAACCCCAATATCCCCGGCAACAAGCGGGCCACCAAGATGGCCTGGGCCTTTCCCCGCTGCGGTTCTTCCCCGGGCGGTGGAGCCACCCGCACCGGAGCATCGACCGCCGGCGCGAACCAGCTTCCGACGAAGACCCACCCCAACAAGACGCCGTTCTACCACCCCGGAACCACCCACTCAATCACCCCGAAGGGACAGCAACGCTTTTCCATCATGGCAGCACCCGGCGGCGTGTTATCCGTCTGACAGCACGCCAGGCGTCGTTCCGTATTCTTCTTGACGGCCAAACAATAGGGATGACGGTGTTGGCTCAGGGCGGGCGGAATTTCCAACCAGCGCTGGGGATCCGCATCCTTCCAAACCAGCGAACTCCCACAAGCCTCCCGAACCTGCTCCGCCAAGGCGGTAAAGGCTGCCACAAATTCCTTCATTGAAATGCCAATAAAACAGCATCTAAACGAAAAAACAATAGCATCCCACCCTATTGCGGGGAATTTCCTATAAAGGCTACAATGGGCGTATGGAAACGATTCAAGAACCTTCCCGCGACCTTCCCATCATCAGTGAAGTTGACGTCTGCGTCTTGGGCGGCAGTTGCACCGGTGTTTTCGCCGCCGTGCGAGCCGCCCGGCGCGGCCTGCGCGTCGCCATTGTGGAAAAATCCAACCGTTTCGGTGGTGTCGCCACCAACGGGCTAGCATTCTGTACCATATAAACTTTCGCATTGAAATATCCCTGCTAACGGTCATGATCGGTTCATGGCCAGATACCGAGTCACACTAACGAAAGAAGAGCGCGAGGCATTGGAAACGATGACTCGCAGCGGGAAAATCCCCGCCA